>CAADGU010000324.1 GCA_900696625.1 uncultured Chloroflexota bacterium
AATTACCCAATTACCCAATTACCCAATTACACCTATGACCAAAATTTACGCCATTGCCAACCAAAAAGGAGGCGTGGGCAAGACCACCAGCGTGATCAATATCTGCGCCTATCTGGCCGGCAGCGGGCGGCGGGTGCTGCTGGTGGATGTTGATCCACAGGCTAACGCTACCTCCGGTCTCGGCTACGACAAATATCAAGTGACCCTATCCACTTATCATTTACTATTGGAGTCAGCTACATTGGAGGCCATCCGCCTGAACCAGCCGGAAACCAAACTGGATGTGCTGCCGGCCCATCCCCATCTGGCGGGCGCAGAGGTGGAACTGGTGAACGCCATCGGCCGTGAATATCGGCTGCGGAATGTGTTGGAGAAGGTAAACGGCCGTTACGATTACATCCTCATAGACTGCCCACCCAGCCTGGGACTGCTCACCGTCAACGCCCTCACCGCCGCCCGTGACGGCGTCCTCATCCCCGTCCAGTGTGAGTACCTGGCGCTGGAAGGGCTGACCCAACTGACGCAAACCATCGAACTGGTGCAAAAATATCTCAATCCCCAATTACAAATTCGTGGCCTGATTATGACCATGTATGACAGCCGTACCAACCTCAGCCGCCAGGTGGTGGAAGAAGTGCGCAGCCACTTTCCCGGCAAAGTATTCCGCACCATCATCCCGCGCAACGTGCGCTTGAGCGAAGCCCCTAGTTTCGGCCAACCTATCAACATCTACGCGCCTAATTCACCCGGCGCTATTGCCTACAAAGTCTTGACTGCCGAACTGGTGAAGGGAGATGTAACTGGGTAATTGGGTAATTACCCAATTACTCAATTACCCAATTACCTGTCAAGGAATAATGCATGACTAAAAAACGCAGCCTCGGCCGCGGCCTGAATGCCCTTATCCCCAGCGGTGCGGAAACCATTACCGGCACAGACGAAGTCGCTGCCGGGGTGCAAACCGTGCCCATCTCCGCCATCCAGCCCAACCCGCACCAGCCGCGCACGGTGATGGACGCCGAAAAGCTGGCCGAACTGACCCTTTCCATCAAAGAGCATGGCCTGATTCAACCGCTCATTGTCACCCAAAGCGGCGACCAGTACACGCTCATTGCCGGGGAGCGGCGCTGGCGAGCCAGCCAGCAAGCCGGTCTGACGGAAGTGCCGGTCATCATTAAAGAAGCCACTCCTCAGGAAATGCTGGAATTGGCGATTATCGAGAACATCCAGCGCGCCGATCTGAATCCACTGGAAGAAGCGTATGCGTATCAGCAGTTGATGAATGAGTTTGGCCTGATTCAAGAAGAGGTGGCTAAACGGGTGGGCAAAGGGCGTTCCACCGTGGCCAATTTGGTGCGGCTGCTCAACCTGCCACCCAACATCCAGCAGGCGGTGTCAGATGGGGAGATTAGCGGGGCACACGGCCGTGCCCTTTTACCGCTACCCACCCCCGAAGCCCAAACCGCCGCCATGAACCAGATCATCAAACACGACCTGAACGTGCGCCAGACAGAAGCGCTGGTGAAAAAGCTGCTGGCCGAACAAAAACCCATCCCCAAACCTCGCCCCACTTTGCCGCCTGAATTGACCGATCTCCAGCGCCAGTTTGCCGACAGCCTGGGCACCCGCGTCAACATCGAAAAAAGCGGCAACGGCGGCCGTGTGGTCATCCACTATTACAACGACGAAGACCTGCAAGCTATTTACGAAACCATCGTCCGCCCTTCCTGAATTGATAGGGTGTAGGGGTGACGCCCCATCACCCCATCACCTGCTCACCTGCTCATCATCAAATAGACGCTCCCGCTCCTTTGTGTTATAATTCCCGTGTTCATTAACAACCTGGGGATGATCGGTTTCGACGGGGAAGGTTGGTCCTGGGCTGCAAGCCGGGCACGCTTCACATCCCGTAAAACTGGAAGCAAACCAATAAGTGCCAACACAAATGCACGCACCTATAGCGCCCTCCCGATGGCTGCCTAACCGCAGCTGCGCGGTGAGCGCTTAGATGGTTCCTTGACCGGAACCCCGTCTGCCCTGGATGTTCGTTGGCCTGAAGGGTGCAGGCGACACACGCGCCAACGTGCTTCTTCCAGATGCCGCTAAGGAAGGAAAAGAGGCTCTTTCGGGAGCCAGCGGCCTGCTACTGGCTGACCCTGTTGGTCGGGGCGCCCGGTAGCCAAAGCGAAATTGACCAACTAAGCTTGTAGACGTTCAGCGGCCGAATTTTTCGGACGCGGGTTCGATTCCCGCCATCTCCACTAAACAAAAACGCGCTCCTTTTGGAGCGCGTTTTTGTTTAACCCTCCGTCTTATCTTCCGCGTTTTCTGCTTCGTGATGGACCCTGGCAGGGATTCTTACAGAGAGTTGTTGACGGCCGTCGGCCACCGTAATCACCGTCCGCACATCAATATCCAGCGGCAGCAGCCCAAAATCTTGCAGCGTCCAGATGGTGGTAATGCGGTCGCTCAGGTTCGGCCACTGGTCTTTGGCCCACAAATAGCGGCGGCGGCTGAACTGCCAGATAGGTTCGGGCTGGCGTTCCGGCTTAAAGGCGCAATACTCTTGCCAGATTTGTTCATGGGGCGTCATGGGAAAGAGAATGTCTAACATCGCCTGCTGCACGGTGGCCGCGTCACGGCCGTGTGCCTCATCCACCCAATTGATATGATAATTGTTGATAAACATGAAAATCCCAAAATGGGAGAAATCTTCAATGCGCCGCGCCAGTTGCTTTTGTTGGTTATAGGCTGTTTCATAGGTCGCTTCCAGCTCCAGGCTTGGCTCCTCAATGCGTTCATGGTGTTCATCATGCCCATCAAACAACCGGGGGTCCACATTGTACAGGTAGCTCACCAACGTCGTAATCCGCTCCGGCCCCACGTTAAACTTACCCATAGCGCCCGACTCAATCAGTTCGGTAACGGCGTCCGCAATCCCCCGCTGCCGCGCCTCATCGTGCGCCCGCTGCACCCCGGCCGCATACTGTAAGCGGCGTGTGCCCGGCGCAAACTCCGGCGGCGCCACCTTTTCCGGCTGTTCTTTTAGCCCATTCCGCGCATAAAAAACCTGGAAAGCGGTAATCGCCGCGCCAAACAGGATAATGGCCGGCAGCGCCTCCGTCTTTTGTGTCACCAACACCAGCAGCATGAAATAGCTGGCGATCATCCCCCGCAGCCCGGCGAAACGCAGCGATTTAGCCTCGTCGGAAGCGGGGTCAATTTCATGTTCCCGCAGCGCATCCTGCCGCACAAAAAAGACCGTGGTACTGGTGATGGCAAAGGCGCTGACAAACCCAAAAGCATAATACGCCTCCACAATTACCACTTCGCGGATGATGGGAATGAGTACGGCCGATACCCCCCAGATCACGGCAATGCCCAGGCGATCATCACCAAAAAAGCCGGGCAGACGCCCCAAACGGGCGGCATTGGCCGCCACTGCCGCCCCGCCTACATAGCCACCCC
Organism: uncultured Chloroflexota bacterium; assembly: GCA_900696625.1. Taxonomy (GTDB): domain Bacteria; phylum Chloroflexota; class Anaerolineae; order Promineifilales; family Promineifilaceae; genus CAADGU01. The sequence goes on from CAADGU010000324.1 coordinate 3,469, forward strand.
CCTGCGCCAGCAGCAAAATGATGGCCAGCAGCGTCCCGGCCACCACCAGGAACGTCTGCCCTGGCGTCCCCACCATCGCCTCGTTCAGCGCCCGCGACAGGGCAATATCCTGGGATACCAGTTGCACGTAGGCTTCTTCGGAAAGCGATGCCAGTTCATCAGACGGCACGGCCGTGTGCCCGGTCAGCTCTCCTTGTGCTTGTTGCACTGGTAGAGCGGCATACATCACTTCGGCCGCGCGCCGGTCAGCATTCGTCACCTGCACATCTTCCGGTGAGACCCCCTTGCCCAATGTTTGCGCGGCCACAATTTCATACTCAATCAGCAGTGTGCTGTATCCTTCGGTCGCCGGAATTTGCCACTGTTTGGCGGCATATAACTGCACAATGCCCGTGCCGATCAGGAAAACGGCCGCCAGCGTCAACGCCGTGTTGATTACTTTCCACTTGGGCCGCGCCGCATGTTTACCGCTGGCCGGAATCACTTCATAGCCGGAAAAACCCAACATGGCGCTGGACATAGAGCGCAAAAATAGCTGGAAGACAATGACCGTGCTGATGGCCGCCAGGTCTTGTCTGGCCCGTACCACATGTTCCGTCACCCCGGTCAATTCCAGGCGGGTGACAATGCCGCTCGTCAGAAACGCCCATTCAGGATTCACGGCCGCCATGATGCCCACCAGCCCCAACGCGCCAATGGTAAACAGGGTAAACGCTCCCCCGCCCATGAGGAAAAGCGGCACGGCCCGCCGCGGCCCAATGGCCACCAACACCACCATAATGAAAAAGGCATACCCTTCGGCCAGAATGATGCGATAAGGCGCCAACTCCGGCAGCACCAACATGGTTACATCGGCGGCGGAGATGGAACTGATGATAATGGTCAATATGGCATCCAGGAAAAATAGGCTGGTGCCCAACCAGGAAAGCCAGCGTAGTTTGGGTGGGCCAATGGCCTCTACCAGTGGACCGCTGCCGCCGGCATTAGGACGCAGGTAGGCGCCGGCTTTGTAGGCCGGCACGATGCCCAGGAACAGCAGTACGGAGAGAAACATAAAGGCAGCAATGGCAATGTCGTGATAACCGCCCGCACCGTGAATGGCCAATAAGGTTTGGTAAGCAGCCACGCTGAAAGCGTCGGCAGCAATCTCAAAGATCAGCGCCAACACACCCAGCCCGGTACCGCCGAGCAGCAACCCTTCGGTCATCAGGCCAGGTAGTTTACGGTTGGCTTCCTGGCGTTCCGCCTTATTTATATAGTTTTTGAACATATCGCCTCCGATTTTCGGTAATGGGTAAACGGTAATCGGTGAACGGTAGTCGGCAGCCTGAAGCCCAACAACCGATTACCGGTTACTGACAACCGATTACCGATCAACCCGGTACATGGAACGGCACATCTATCACCACCACATTTTTCAGGCCGCGCAGCCGCACGCGCAAGATATTGGCTGTCTGGTTATGGAGCAAATGCCCCGTAAAGGATTCAGGCACAAATTCGGGTATGACGACGGTAATGAGCCGGTCAGGAAATTCCTGGCTGCTTACCTTTTCAATGTAATCCACCAGCGGCGTTAAAATGTCCCGATATTCATACTCGATGCACTGGAGGTTGACATCATTTGTCATTTCCGGGAAGCGCTGCCAGCGCACCATAAACCGCTCTTTTTGCTCGTCGTCAGTGACAATGGTCACGGCGCGCACGTCGTGGGAAATGCGTCTGGCATAGCGCAGCGCCCGCAGCGTACCCCGATGGATATCGGCCATGGGCACAATGGCCACATCGGCAATCTCGTGCAGCATATCCAGCGTTAAATCCTGGGTGGATAGCGCCTGCCGGATGCCGACGTAATGCTGCTGAATGGAATGCAGCAGGTACACCACCAGCGGAATGGCAATGACAATGACCCAGGCCCCTTCCACAAACTTGGTGACGATAAGAACGATGAGGACGATGCCGGTGACAATGGAACCGATCAGATTCACTAGCCGCTTCCAATGCCAGCCGGGTTCATAGTGGATGGTCGTCACACCGGTAAAAGCGGAACCACCCGGTTTAAGCTGCCCCACTTTGCCCATCAGGCGGCTCATGCCATATTGGGAAATAGTAAAACTGAGCATAACGCCCAGTGCATATAAGGGCAGCATGGCAATTTCGTCGGCATCAAAGGCGATCACCAGCAGCGAAGCCAGGGTCGCCAACACGATAATGCCGCCATTGTAAACCAGCCGGTCACCCCGGTTTTGCATCCAACGGGGCATGAACCCATCACGCGCCAGGTAGGAACTGAGCCGGGGGAAGTCCTGGTAGCCGGTGTTGGCTGCCAGGATTAAGATCATCATGGTGAAGAACTGCACCCAATAATAGACAGGGCCGCCACCGGTGATGCTGCGCGTCATTTGGGAGAGGATGCTCTCTTCTTCGGTGGGCAGCAGGTTCAGTTGGGTGGAGAGAAAGGTGATGCCCAGAAAGAGGGACATGGCGATGACGCCCATGACGACCATGGTTTTGGCAGCGTTTATGGATTCGGGAATCTTGAACGCCTTGACGCCATTGCTAATGGCTTCGATGCCGGTGAGGGCGGTACAGCCGGCGGCAAAGGCACGCAAGATGAGCCAGATAGTGAGGAAGGAGGTCAACGGCCGTGCCGCCGCCACATCATGTACCTCCGGCGTCAACGGCGCTGCCCCCAACAGCCCAGTGTAACGGGCCAACCCCATCGTGATCACCAGCAGTACCCCAGCCACAAATGCATAAGTTGGTACCGCAAAAATGGTGCCACTTTCCCGCACCCCGCGAAGGTTTACCCAGGTCAGGATCGCAATCGCCAACAACGCCAGAACCAGACGATACTCAAATGTGGCCGGAACGGCTGATGTGATAGCCCGAATGCCCGCCGACACCGATACTGACACCGTCAGAATGTAATCTAGCAGCAGTGCTGACGCTGCAAAAAGCGATGGTATCGTCCCCAGGTTGTCTTTCGCCACTGTATATGCACCACCGCCATCCGGGTAATGCAAAATTGTCTGGATATAACTAAAAATCACAAACAATACCAGGAAGGCAATGCCCAGACCCAATGGCAGTGTCAGCGCCAGCGCCGCGCTGCCCATCAGGATGAGTACACTCATAATCGCTTCGGTGGCATACGCATTACTACTGATCGGATCAGAGGCAAACACCGCCAGTGCTCGTTTTTTATCCAACCGTTCATCCACATCCGCGCGGGTTGGGAACGGCTCGCCAATCAGTTTTCGCTTTAATGAAGATAGTGTCATTTCTAAAACTCCGTTTACAAGAAAGTAGAGATTGGAGATTGATCAATCTCCCCATCTCTTAATCTCTCAATCTCTCAATCTCTCAATCTCTTAATCCCTCAATCTCAAAAGTTTCACCCATCGTGAAACACACAGCCTGACTGTGTAGAACCAACTCCTGACCATTTTTCTAATGGGGTGGGAATAAGTTTGCCTGCTTAATCGGGGGCGGGGCGCAGATGCCCTGCCAGGTACTCAAAAATGTGAGCCGAAGCCGGAAGTCCGAGGCCTGAAGCCCGAACACCGATTACGGATAACCGATTACCGTCCTTCACGGCGGCAGCGGCGGTAAAATCAACTCAACCAAAATAGTGAAAATAGTGAATCTGTCCATCGTAACTCGCGGCGTAGTGTAACCCAACATCATTTGCCCCGGCAATAGGTAGCAGGTGGCAGTGGGCAGTGGGCGGCGGGCAGTAAGCAGTAAGCAGTAAGCAGTGGGCAGTAAGCAGTTAGCAGGGGGATGGAGGCTGGTGGTACAATGTGCCTGGGGATGGAATCCCCAGGCAGAACGAACAAACGCACTCAAGCAAGTTAAACATAAGCTTTAGCCCTCAATCTAATCGCTTGAAGTGTCATTCCGAGCGCAGTCTTCGGAGCGAGGAATCTTTCGATTTTGGCCGCTCCTGACCGCTTTCTTTGCCCTCTTTGCGCCTTTGCGTCAAGAAAAGGAGAACGACATGAAATCTGACATGAAATCCCTACTCGATAAACTCAATCTCACCCCCCACAACAGCGGCGTCTGCACGGGGCCGGATGGCTGGCTGCCCGGCAGCGCCGACCCCATCGTCTCCACCAACCCCACCACTGGCGAAACCATCGCTGCCGTCAGCCCGGCCACGCCGGCCCAAACCGACCAGGTGATCCAGGCGGCGCAGGCTGCCTTCCACACCTGGCGGCAACTGCCCGCGCCGCGCTGTGGCCTGATGGTGCGTGACCTGGGCAACGCCCTGCGCGAACTGGCCGAGCCGCTGGGTGAACTGGTGACGCTGGAAATGGGCAAAATCCGCGCCGAAGGCATTGGCGAGGTGCAGGAAATGATTGACATTTGCGACTTTGCCGTGGGGCTGTCGCGCCAGTTGTATGGGCTAACGATGCATTCTGAGCGACCGGGTCATCGCATGTACGAACAGTGGCACCCGCTGGGGCCAATTGGCGTGATTACGGCCTTTAACTTTCCCGTAGCTGTCTGGTCATGGAATGCGGCCATTGCCGCCGTGTGTGGGGATACGGTGATCTGGAAGCCGAGTGAGTTGACGCCGCTCACGGCCGTTGCCGTGCAGCACATCACCAACCGGGTCATGGCCGACTATGGCCTGACCGGTATCTTCAACCTGGCCGTGGGGGACGGGTCGGTGGGGCGGGCGCTGGCCGAAGACCCGCGCCTGCCGCTCATCTCCTTCACCGGCTCTGTGCGCACCGGGCGGCAGGTGGGTGAAACGGTGGCTCGCCGCCTGGGGCGTACCATCCTGGAATTGGGCGGTAATAATGCCATTATCGTGGCTCCCGACGCCAATCTGGAACTGGCGACGCGGGCCATCCTCTTTGGCGCGGTGGGCACGGCCGGGCAGCGCTGCACCAGCACCCGCCGCCTGATTGTGCATGAAGAGGTGGCCGACCACCTGGCCGACCGGCTGGTGAATGCCTACCGGCAAGTGCCCATCGGCGACCCAATGGCGGAGGGGACGCTGATGGGGCCGTTGGTCACGGCCGTTGCCGTCACCACCATGCAGCGCGCCCTCACCCAGGCGGCGGCCGAAGGCGGCCACATCCTCACCGGCGGCCAGGCCCGCCCCGACCTGGGGCCCCACTTTGTGGAACCGGCCATTGTGCGGATGCCCACACAAACGCCTATTGTGCGCGAGGAGACCTTTGCCCCCATTGTGTACCTGCTGACCTATGCCGATTGGGACGAAGCGGTGCGGCTGCACAACGAGGTGCCCCAGGGCCTATCCAGCGCCATTTTCACCGACAGCCTGCAAACGGCCGAAGCCTTCCTTTCCGTTGCCGGGTCGGATTGCGGCATTGCCAATGTCAATATCGGCACGTCCGGGGCGGAGATTGGCGGCGCGTTTGGCGGCGAGAAGGAGACGGGCGGCGGCCGGGAATCGGGTTCCGACGCCTGGAAGGGGTATATGCGCCGCCAGACGAATACCATCAATTGGAGCCGGGATTTGCCGCTGGCGCAGGGGTTGAGGTTTGGGGATGAAACGTGAAACGTGATGCGTGACCCGTAATCCGTTATCCGTAAACCGTGAATCGTAGGGGCGGGACGGGCGGGTAATACCTTTGCCGGTCACCAAAACGGTTTGTCCCGCCCGTCTCGCCCTTCTTCCCGGCGGGTAATACCTTTGCCGTTCACCGAAACGGTTTGCCCCGCCCGTCTCGCCCTTCTTCCCGGCGGGTAATACCTTTGCCGGTCACCAAAACGGTTTGTCCCGCCCGTCTCGCCCCGTTTCGGCCGTGTGGCCGCGCAGGGGGCGAGATGGCGCGGGAAGGGATTTTGCGCTGCGGCCATGATGTTGCCGCGCCATCCCGCCCCTACAATTTCGCTTCAATGATGACCAGGCTTTCGCGGGAAGAAATGGTATCTGGATGCTGCGGGCCAAGCCGCCGTTCACAAATGGTGAGCGCCCGGTGCATCAGCCGTGCCGCCTCCGGGTAATCTCCCTCGTAATAGGCCAATATCGCCAGATTGTTCAGGCTTAGGGCGGTGTCCGGGTGGTCTGGCCCCAGCGCTTTTTCGTGGATGGCCACGGCGCGTTCGTAATACGGCCGTGCCCCGGCCAGATCTCCCATGGCTTGCAGCAGGTAGCCCAGGTTGTTCAGGCTGGTGGCGGTGCCCGGGTGGTCTGGCCCCAGCGCTTTTTCGTGGATGACCAGAGCGCGTTCGTAATACGGCCGTGCCTCGGCCAGATCCCCCATGGCTCGCAGCAGGTAGCCCAGGTTGTTCAGGCTGGTGGCGGTGTTCGAGTGGTTTGGCCCCAGCGCCTTTTCGTGGATGGCCAGGGCGCGTTGGTAGTACGGCCGTGCCCCGGCCAGATCCCCCATAGCTTGCAGCAGTGCGCCCAGGTTGTTCAGGCTGGTGGCGGTGCCCGGGTAGTCTTGCCCCAGCGCTTTTTCGCGGATGGTCAGGGCGCGTTGGTAGTACGGCCGTGCCGCGGCCAGATCCCCCATCGAATCTAGCAAGCCACCCAGGTTGTTCAGGCTGGTGGCGGTGAGCGGGTGGTCTGGCCCCAGCGCTTTTTCGCGGATGGCCAGGGCGCGTTCGTAGTACGGCCGTGCCGCCGCCAGGTCGCCCATGGCTTGCAGCAGACTGCCCAGGTTGTTCAGGCTGGTGGCGGTGTCCGGGTGGTCTGGCCCCAGCGCTTTTTCGCGGATGGCCAGGGCGTGTTCGTAGTACGGCCGTGCCCCGGCCAGATCCCCCATGGCTTGTAGCAGGTGGCCCAGGTTGTTCAGGCTTTGGGCGGTGAGCGGGTGGTCTGGCCCCAGTGTTTTTTCGCGGATGGACAGGGCGCGTTCCATGCATTGCCTGGAGGATGGATAATCGCCACGGCCGTGCAGGTAAAAACCGATATTGTTCCAAAGTAGAGCCGTTTTTCCCGTTTCTATCTGGTATTCATCAGCCTGGTCAGCGGCAGCCTGCAAATGGGTCAGCAGCCGGGCGCTGTCTGCCCAGGTATTCATATCCTGCACGTTATACGGCCATCGTTCCAGCAGCAGGTCAACGGCCGTTTCCGCCCACTGCCGCGCCAGTTCCGTCCCCATCCGGTCACGGGCCACCGTTTGCACCAGCCGGTGCAGCCGCAGGCTATCGCCCTCCCGCGCCACTAGCGAATAACGGCGCAGCGCCGCCACCGCGTCGTCCAGCGCCAGCGCATCCGCCGGTAGAGACGTTGCATGCAACGTCTCTACGCCACCCCGTATCAAATCCAGCGGAATCTCCTCCGGGGCCAGGAAACAGCACAGGTTCAGCAGTTCCACCGCGCCCGGCGTCTTTTGTATCTGTTCAAAGGCCATCTGCCACGTCGTCGTAATCGTGGCGTGGTAACGGTCGGGCGGCGTGGCCCGCCGCCACACTTCCTGCCGCTTTGTCTCGTACAACCGCCGGTAGGCCGCGCACCCCATCTGCCGCGCCTCCATAAAAGCCGCTGCCTGCTCCAACGCCAGCGGAAAATCCCCCAACAATTCCGCCAGCCTGTCCATCTCTTCTTCCCCGTTCGTAGTAGGCAATTTATTGCCTTCATCCCCGTTAAAGGCGATAAATCGCCTACTACGAACCTGGAGGAAACGGATGGCTTCGGCGCGGGTGAAGGTATCCAGAGGCAGGATGGCATCTGGCCCAACCAGACCGCCCCAATTGGGGTTGCGGCTGGTGATGAGGATGTGCCCTTTGCCGCCAGTGGGCAGGTAGGGGTTCAGCGTGCGCGGCGGCAGGTCGTCGGCGTTGTCCACCAGCAGCAGCCACCGTTTGTCCGTCTGCGCCAGCCAGCGGCGGGCCGCGTTCAGCGCCGCCTGCTGGTCAGGGTTGTCCGCGCTCATGGCCCCCACCGCCACCGCCAGCGCGGCCATATCGGTCGCCAGGTTCACCACCGTATCCGCCCGCAGCCACCACACCAGATCATACGCCGTTTGTGGGTTTTCCTGCTGCCGGTAAATGTACTCCACCGCCAACTGCGTCTTGCCCACGCCGCCCAACCCGGTAATGGCCTGGCTGACCACCAC
>CAADGU010000325.1 GCA_900696625.1 uncultured Chloroflexota bacterium
AGATGACCGGGATTGGGCGCGGCCTGCTGCACCAACTGACGCCGCCAGGCATACCACTCCCACACCAACCGGGGATTCCGCCGAAAAGCTGACCGCGTCGCCAGTTCTTCCGGGTCATACTGTGCCCACAAACCCGTTTGCGCCTGCCGGAAGGTAGGAATACCACTCTCCGCCGAAATACCCGCCCCCGTCAACACCACCACCCGGCGCGCCTTTTGCACCAATTGAATCAAATCATCAGGAATATCCATCTATTCACCCGCTTACCTGCTCACCTGTTCACCCTCACAAACCCAACAACTGTCTGGCCAATAAAAAGTAAATGAGCAGACCGGTGGCGTCTACGATAGTGGCAATCATCGGGCCGCTGATGACTGCCGGATCAATGTGATACCGGTCGGCCAGGGTTGGCACCAGGGTGGCTACAGTCGTTGACCAGACCACGACGGCGGGTAAAGTCAGCCCCACTACCAGCGGAATCTGATGACCGGCCTGGGGGAAAAACACGTTGATGTAGACAATACCTACCAGGCTCATGGAAATGCCGAGCAGCAGCCCAACAGATACTTCTCGCCACCAGGCAGCGACAACGTTCCCCAATCTCACCTCATCCAACGTAATCGCGCGGATAATGGTGGCTACCGTTTGGGAACCGGCATTACCACCTGTACCAATAATAAGGGGAATAAAAACGGTGAGGATCACAGCCGCTTCTAACAAATCTTGAAACAGGCTGGTAACCGTACCGGTCAGAGTTGCTGCCAGAAACAAGATCAACAGCCAGCCCACCCGCTTCCGGTACACTTGAAAAACAGAAACCGCAAAATAAGGCTGATCCAGCGGTTCAGAACCACCGAGGCGTTGAATGTCCTCTGTGGCCTCCTCTTCCAACACATCGAGTACGTCATCAGCCGTCACCACACCTAACAGCCGGTTCTCTTGGTCCACCACCGGAATCACAAAAAAGTCATACCGGGAAACCAGTTCGGCCAGTTCTTCCTGATCAGCCGTCACCGATGCGGAGACAACATTGCCGATCATAATCGAGTCAATGGTGGCCTCAGGCTGAGCCATAATCAATTTGCGCAGGGGTACCAGGCCAATCAGATGGTTTTCTCTATCTACCACATACAGGTAGTGTAAGGTTTCCGCATCTTCTAGCGAACGCAGATAATCAAACGTCTGGTCCACTGTCCAATAACGGCGCAGCACGGCCACATCGCGCGCCATCAGGCGTCCGGCGGTTTCCTCTTCATACCCCAGCAGCTTTTGCACTTCAGCCGCTTCATCCGGTTCCATCAAACCGATCAGGCGATCCGACACCGCATCAGGCAGGTCCTCCAGAAATTCAACGGCGTCATCTACGGGCATCTCTTCCAGCAGGTCAGCCAGCCGTTCGTCGGCCACTTTTTCCACCAATTCCTGGCGTACCGGGCTGCCGGTTTCATCCAATACCTCGCTGGCGACTTCCACCGACAGCAGTTCGAAGAGGGTGACGGCATCGTCTGTATCCAATTCATCCAGGAGGACGGCAATGTCCGAAGGATGGATATTGGCTAACTGTTCTTGCAATGTCGCCAGTTGATTTGTCTCAATGAGTTGTTCAATCGCTTCCAATTCAGGCGGCGTCGTTGGTTCGGTCAAGGCGTTTTCTCCTTCGTGGCGCGTTTAAGGTGTCGGATTTTTCTGATCGTGGAGATGCCCCCCAATGGAAAATGTGTCCTGCGTACCGGGTGGGCACGGCCGTGATTATACGCCAACACCCGCCCCCAGGCATAAAAAAAGCGGGGCAGTGTGCCCCGCTTTTACCTTTCACCAATTACCGATAATCGTTTATCGGTTCTATCCGCAGCCACAACCACCGCTATCATAAGCGGCGCCGGCGCTATCTTTCGTTTTGAAAGACGAGCCACAGCCACAGGATGACACCGCATTGGGGTTTTCAATCTTGAAACCGCCGCCCATGATGCTGTCTTCATAATCAATGGTGGCGCTGCTCAAATACATCATGCTGGTGGGGTCAATGAACACCTTTACCCCATGATATTCAATCAGATGGTCATACGGCCGTGGCTCCGCTTCCAACGCCATACCATATTGCATACCGGAACAGCCACCACCGGCCACAAAAACACGCAGCCCATGATCGGGCACGTTCTTCTGCTCCAGCAGTGTCTTAACCATATCCGCCGCCGCATCTGTGATATAAATAGTGTCAATAGCCGTTTGTTCCATCAGTTCCATGTGATTTTCCTCTTTCAAGCCGTGTGGCCTGGATTGTTTTTAATCTTTGGTCAAATTCTAACAACTAAGCGGACTCGTGTCAATTTTCATTAAGACGCAAATAACGTTCTTCTACCCAGCCAATTGTCCCATTTCCAGTGGCTATTTCCCGCCAGGCCGCACCGCCCCGGTTAGCGCGCCCTGGATACAAGATCACAACTTCCCGGTCTTGTAAAATCAGCAGATTTTGGCCGCCCGGCGAACGTTGCAGCCACATGACACCACCGGCCAGATTCATCACGGCCGTTTGCCCCACAATCGGCGTCGGCGTCACGGTGGGCGTGGGGGTGAGGGTGGGTGAGGGCGTCGCCGTAGCGGTGGGAGAGTTGGTAGGCGTGGGCGTAAACGTCACCGGTGTCGGCGTTAAAGCAGAGGTAGCTGTGGCCGCTGCTGTAGCTGCTGGTGTTGTTTCCAGGCCGGTGGTGGTCGTTTCACTCCCCACCACGGGCGCTTCGGTTTCCTCTTCCGCTACCTGGCCTGGCGGTGGGCCGCCAAATGCACCGCTGGCGGGCGTCAGGGCCGCGTTGGGATCAGGGGTGACTCCTGGTTCTGCTGCGCTGTTTGCGGTTGTCAGGTCATTTTCAATACCGGTCGCAAGGGACCCATTAGCAGAATCGGCCAGGGCGGAGGGTGTTTCGGCAGCTAGATCGGCGCTGGGTGTGGGTGAAGTGGCCGTAGCTACCAACGCCGGGTCTAACGGCACACCCGCCAGAAAAAAGCCTAAAAACAACAGCATCAAGGCCAGCGCATAGCCCGTATACGTTTTTACCTGAAAGGCAATGCGTGTGCCTCCCAACCCGATACGGGCAGCCAAACCCGGCGACTGGGCAATGTAAGCCAGAATGACCATGACAAACGCGCCGCCAAAAGTGACGCCCATGCCAATCAATGTCCACGTTGGAAAACCCATGCGCCGGATTATAACCAGTTTGCCAATGCCGCAAAAAAATAACAGTTCCCATTCATTATTTAAATCCCCCTTCGTAAGTCGGGCATCCTTGCCCGATCAACACCCAGATAGGGATGTCCAGGCTACGGTTTGCATGTATGTGGGTGGGCTGTTACCTGTGAGGTCTGCCTGGTTGTTTTCTAGTAGATGTGGAGATCGTTGCGGGCAATCAATTGAATGAGAACAATAATGGACACGGCCGTGCCCCCCGCCAACCAATCAAACCGGCGCATCACGTGGGGGTTGATGGTCAGCATACGGCCCTGAAACCCTCGCGCCAGCATGGCATTGTATACCCGGTCACTACGTTCCAGACTGCGGCTAAAAAGCTGACCGACCATATGCCCGGTCACTTTGGCGCGCCAAAACAGGGAACCGCCGTGCAGCCCCGTTCCCGGCAGCCGGGCGCTGCGTGCCTGCCGCGCCCGCATCAGCCTCTGTGCTTCGTCCGCCAGCACAAACAGGTAGCGATACATAAAGCTGATGATGCTGACCAGTATTGCCGGAACGCGCAGATGGGTGAGGGCATGCATCAGGTCGGGGAAAGGGGTCACGGCCGTGAGCAATATCGCCACCTGTACCGCCAACCAGCCACGAATGAGGATGCTCACGAATCGCACCAACCCGGCATCTGTGATAGCCAGGGTGAAGGGGCCAATCTGCCAGGTGAAGACGGCCGTGCCCGGCACATTAACCAGCACCGTCACCGCCGCCAGCAAAAAGGGCACAATAACCAATGACCGCTTCCACACGACCCGGTACGGCAGCCACGCCAGACGGGTTAACCAAAAAATGAGCAGCCAGGAAAGGGCAAATCCCAGCCATGCGCCATCCGGCAGCAGCGCCGTCGCCAAAATGAAAACGAGCGCCACGACCACTTTCAGGCGTGGGTCAAGCCGGTGAACCAGGCTCTCCCGGCGGATGTAGCGGTCGAAGGTGTCGGCGCGCATAATGAAAAGATTCTATGCGCCACTCTGGGAACGTTGTGGTCGTTTCAGCAAACGGCCGACGAGCAGGATCACGGCCGTGACCACCAACACGCCCACTAGCCCGGCCACAATCGTCGAAAGGCCGGTTTCGCCCAAACCAGGAATGGTGTAATCCGGCAAAAACTGATAAGGGGCATCCAACGCCGTCTCTAAAAATCCTTGCTGCCCGGCTACCCACTCCAGACCATCCGGGCTGGGCGAGGCATAGGGCGCAAACAAGACCACCAGCAGGGCAATGCCTAATCCGGCCAATACCCATCGCCCGCCGGCAGTGGCGGCGCTTTCGTCCAGCAATGCAGGCCGGGAACGCATGATGAAGGTCAGCGCTGCCACCGTCACCAACGCCTCGCCCATGCCAATGAGCATATGCACGCCCACCATCACCGGCACGACAATGTCCAGATTGGCTGTGCCGCTAAAGGCCAGCAGCAGCGCTGTCACCAACGCCGCGGCCACAATGGAAAGCCAGGCGCCCACCCCGGCTGCCGCCAACTTGAAGGATTTGCTCCGGTTGGCGGCCAACCGGTACACGCCGTAGCCCACAAAACCGGGCACAAGGCCCATCACCAAAATGTTGGCGCCCATCACGATAAGGCCGCCATCTTGAAACAGGAGGGCTTGCAGAGCGATCACGGCCGTCATCACCAACAGCCCCAACCATGGCCCCAACACAATAAACGCCAGGGCCGCCCCGATTAAATGCCCCGACGTGCCGCCTGCTACCGGGAAATTAAGCATCTGCGCCGCAAAAATAAAGGCCGCCATCACCCCCGCCACCGGGATCAACCGTTCGTCGTAATCCACCTGCGCCTTACGTGCCGCCACCGCCAACATGACAACCGCCGCCAGCCAACAAAGCAGCGAAATGACCAGACTCAAAAATCCATCAGGAATATGCAGCAGAATACCTGCCACGAGTGAAATGAACGCTAACATGAGATTCCTCCTTTGTTCGTAACCCGTAACCCGTAAACCGTAAACCGTAACCCGTAATCCGTAATCCGATTACGGATTACGGGTTACGGCCCTCCCGGCATCGCCCACACACGCCAGAGAGCGCCAGGTGATGGAGTTCCGCTTCAAAATCATGTTCGGCCAGGAGTTGCGTGGCGATTGCGCCCAGGGCACGGCCGTCCCACTCTTGCGCCTGCCCACACACCCGGCAAACCAGATGGTGGTGCGGTTGTTCTTCCGCCAGTTCATAGACAACCTGTCCCCCCATTTCAGTACGGGTCACTAATTGCAATGCGCACAAAAAATCCAGGGCACGGTAAACGGTGGCCCGGTTGAGGAAAGGGGAGTGCTGTTGTACGGCCGTGACCACTTCCTGAGCCGCCATATGCCCACCTTGCGCGCAAAGAGCGTCCAACACCAGTTGGCGCTGTGGCGTCATACGGTAGCCCAACTGCCGGATTTGTCCGGCAAAATCACGCTCATCGTGAGACATCAACACTCCTTATTGCGACAAATCGCAATTACGATATATCGTTATTTTACACCAAAATTACCACTTGACGATGATCTGGCGAACTGTTATAGTCACGGCCGTTATGAAATCATTTGCTGTTAATTTTTATTTTTACTTTTTTAGCAGCCGCCGCGCTTGTAATGCCGGGGGTCGTTTGGCGCTAAAGAAGTAACAGCAAAACGACCACACCAGTTATTACAAGACGCGGCTCAAAAAGCCGCGTCTTTTTTTATTTTAAGACCTGACAGGTTTTCAAAAACCTGTCAGGTTCAAGGCAAAATAAGAAGGGATAAGAACATGAACAGCAAAAATGGATACGCACAATCAGAACGATGGCCGATGGCCACAGCCTGCCGGGGTGTGCGCGGCGCTATCACCGTCGCTCACAATGACGCCGAAGAAATCCTCAGCGCCACCCGCGAGCTGCTGCAAGCCATCATCCAGGCCAACCACATACACCCGGATGACATCGCCAGCGTCTATTTCACCACCACCTTTGACCTGAATGCCACCTACCCCGCGTTAGCAGCCCGCCAGTTGGGCTGGCAGGACGTAGCCCTCTTATGCAGCCATGAAATGGATGTACCGGATAGTCTCAATCGCTGTATTCGCGTGCTGATCCATTGGAATACCAGCAAATCTGCGCGTGATATTGTGCATGTTTATTTGCGTGACGCCGTTTCCCTGCGGCCAGACCGTAAAGATTTACCCACTGTTCCCCCCGTTCGCCCCCGGCAGATTGATGCCATTGAAGCGATGATGCGCGTTTTACAAGCCGCTGTTTAAGTTTATCAGGAGGGGAGGCTTTAGCTGACCCGTTTCGGCTAAAGCCTTCCCTCCGCCATTTAACGAAAGGGAAAGGAAACGAATGATGATTGTAATTATGCAACCAACCGCTTCGATGCAAGAGAAGTCCGGCATTGTGGCCTGGGCCGAAGATCATGGGTACAAGGTCCATCTTTCTTCCGGCAGCGAACGCACGTTGATCGGCATTATTGGCGATGACCGCTATATCAACCGGGAACAATTAGAGCGCATGGCCGGTGTGGAACGGGTGATGCCCGTCTTGAAGCCGTTCAAGATTGCCAGCCGCGAATTTAAGCCCGAAAACACCCGGTTTGCCGTTGGCGATCATGTGGTCGGCAGTGACGAGATCATCATCATGGCCGGGCCATGTTCGGTAGAAAGCCGCAGCCAGATCATTGAAACGGCGCAGGCGTGCAAGGAAGCGGGCGCACACATTTTGCGCGGCGGCGCATTTAAGCCGCGCAGTTCGCCGTACTCCTTCCAGGGGCTTGGCGAGGAAGGGCTGCAATATCTGGCCGAGGCGCGCGAGATCACGGGCATGCCCATTATTACCGAAGTGATGGAACCGGCGCTGGTGCCATTGGTATGCCAGTATGCAGACATTTTGCAGATTGGGGCGCGCAATATGCAAAATTATGCCCTGCTGCACGCCGTCGGCGAATCGCAGCACCCGGTGCTGCTGAAACGAGGCATGAGCAGCCTGATCGAAGAGTGGCTGATGTGCGCCGAATATATTCTAAGTCACGGCAATACACGGGTGATGTTGTGTGAGCGGGGTATTCGCACCTTTGAACGGTATACGCGCAACACATTTGACATTAACGCCATACCGGTGCTGAAAGAACTGTCCCATTTGCCGGTGATTGCCGATCCCAGTCACGGCACGGGCAAGTGGGAATATGTGGAAAGCATCACCAAGGCAAGCATTGCCGCAGGCGCAGATGGGGTGATTATTGAGGTGCATCCCCGGCCAGAAGAGGCGTCGTCCGACGGCCGTCAATCCCTCAAACCCGAACGTTTTGCCAATCTGGTACGGGATATGAAGGCCATTGCCACGGCCGTGGGGCGGGATGTGCGGTAAAAAAAGAGCGCGTACCGGTTGGTACGCGCTCTTTTCATTTTCGCCGGGGGCGGCGCTGGGGTTTGTTTAGCGGTCGTTTTGTTAACGGCCGTACATTGGCATACAAACTGTAAATCACATAATACGCCACATAAAACAGTGACGCGCCGATGAGCCACTGGTTCAACATGGGGTATTGCCAGATGAGCAGCCCCATCACGCCCACCCACAACACCGTCAGCGTGACGGTGATACCCCGCCCCACCGTCATGCGTGAGGGGTACAGATATTTGATGGGCACAAAGACCATGATGCCACAGGCCAGCAGCACCGCCAGATTAAAGATGGGCGACGTGCCCAACAGCACAAAGTAGATGATGACGATGTTCCAATACGAGGGGAACCCTTTGAAAAAGTGATCTTCTGTTTTGGCGTCTTCTTGGGCAAACTGGTAACTGGATGACAACAAGATGATGGCCGGTACAACGACCAACCAGGCTTCCGGCACCAGATTGGCCTGGAAAATGAAGATGGCCGGCACCAACACATAGGTCATAAAATCTACGATGTTGTCCAACAGCGCCCCATCAAAACCTGGCAGCACCTCTTTCACCCGCACCAGACGGGATAACGCGCCATCAAAGCCATCAATGATGGTGGTGATGAGCATAAGGGCCATGGCTATTTGCCACTGCCCTTCAAAAATTGCCAAGATGGCTAGAAAACCCAGCACCACCCCACTGGCTGTCAGGAGATGAATTCCCCAGGCAGCCACCTTTCGCCGCAACCGAAATTCATTGTCACCTACTGCTACCATTGTTTTTACGGCCGTCAGAGCTTTCACTCCAACGAAACTGCTCTCCTCTTTTGATAGTTTGCAAAACCGGCTGGTCATTCCCTACCAGCCGGTTTATGGTATCTATTGTAACAATCACGCGCTCCTAAGTCACTGAGACATTAGAAACGGGTAATCCGTAATCGGTAATCCGTAATCGGTAATCCGTGACCCGTTATCCGTTAATCAGGCTTCGGACATCGGTTTACGGCTCACGGTTTACGGCTTACGGCCGCCAGGGATACCGGCCAAAGTCGGGCTGGCGTTTTTCCAGGAAGGAGTTTTTACCCTCCGTCCCCTCTTCCGTCATGTAAAACAGCATGGTGGAATCACCCGCCAGCACTTGCAGCCCGGTCTGCCCGTCCATATCTGCATTCATAGCGGCCTTGAGGAAACGAATGGCAATGGGGCTCTTGCGTAAAATTTCCTGCGCCCATTCCACCCCCTCGCGTTCCAGGTCAGCGACGGTAGGCAGCACCTTGTTCACCAACCCCATTTCCAGCGCCTCTTGCGCCGAATACTGGCGGCAGAGATACCAGATTTCACGCGCCTTCTTCTGGCCGACAATCCGCGCCAGCGTCGCCGAACCATAGCCGGCGTCAAAGCTGCCCACGATGGGGCCGGTTTGCCCAAAGACGGCATTTTCGCTGGCCAGGCTGAGGTCACAAACCACATGCAGCACATGGCCGCCGCCAATGGCGTAGCCATTCACCAGAGCGATGACCACTTTGGGCATGGTGCGGATGATGCGCTGCAATTCCAGCACGTTCAGGCGCGGCACGCCATCGTCGCCCACATAACCGGCGTGGCCGCGCACACTCTGGTCGCCGCCGGAGCAGAAGGCGTGGACGCCATCTTTGGGCGAGGGGCCGTTGCCGGTGAGTAAGATGACGCCTACTTCCTGATCCATCCACACGTGGCGGAAGGCGTCTATCATCTGGTCAATGGTTTGCGGCCGGAAGGCGTTGCGCCGTTCAGGCCGGTTGAAGGCGATGCGGGCCATGCCGTCCGCCTTTTCATAGGTAATGTCGCTGTACTCTTTTACAGTTTGCCAGTCAGTCATAAATGATTCTCCTCGGTAATTTTTGACGCAGAGGCGCAGAGACGCAGAGTTTTATTCGCGATCTTCGCGGCCTTCGCGGATTTTATAATGATTGTATGACGGTATTGTTCAACTGCCGCCGCCGTTGGTCATCGGTCTGGTTGTGGCTGCGCACTTCAATGACCCGCGCACGGCCGTCCCGTAAGCTATCGGTCAGCAATTGGCGGAAATGGGCACGGCCGTCCGCCCGCGCAAATTCCAGCCCAAACATCCGCACCACCGGTTCAAAGTCCAGGCCATGCGGCGTCAGGAACAGTTTGGTAAACGGCGGTTCCACGTTGGCAATGGGCAGCCGGTTGAAGATACCGCCGCCATCATTGTGGAGCAAGACAATAGTGAGTGGCAGGTTGCAGGTTGCAGGTTGCAGGTTAATACCGTCCACTTGCGACTCGCCACTTGCCACTTGCCACTTGCCGCCGGCCACTTGCCACCGGCCACCTGCCACCAGCAACAACCCATTCAAGTCATGGTAAAAGGTAATGTCCCCTAAGACGGCAACGAGTGGTTGCGGGCGCATGGCCTGGATGCCCAGGGCGGTGGAGATGTTGCCGTCTATGCCGCTGGCGCCCCGGTTGGCGTAGGCAAAGAGAGGTTTGGATTGGGCACGGCCGTACTGATCCAGGTGACGTATCGGCGAACTATTACCCATGAACAGGGTAGCCCCCGGCGGCAGCAGGTCTACCACATCGGCCACCACCGCCCCGTCAAAATAGGGGTCGTACAGGTTAGTTTCTAATGCCTGCCGGGCGCGATTTTCGGTGGTGGTCACGGCCGTCAGCCATTCTCCATTGTCGCGTTCCGGCAAACGGTTGATAAGTTGCTGGCATACGGCCGTTTCATTCGCCTGGATAAAGTGTGTGGTGCGGTGGCCGTCGTCCGCCCACACCCCATTTTCGCGGATGTGCAGCCGATAGGCGGGCGCGATTTTGTCCAGATAGGCATTGAGCCATTTGGAGGTGGGCACCGCCCCAAACCGTAAAATCACCTGTGGCTCTGGCCAGGGTGGGGTTGTTTGCAAGTAGGTTTCATAGGCGCTGAGGACGGCCGTGTCCGCCACCCATTCGCCAAACCGCGCGCCGGAAATCGGGTCGGCCAGAATAGGATATCCGGCCTGCCGCGCCAGCGCCGCCACCGCCGCCGGAAACGCCCCACCCGGACAGCGCGGCCCACATACAATCAGCCCACGCGGATGTAACTGAATTATGTCGGCTAGAAAATCCAGTTGAGCGTCCGGCAAGGTGATAAGACCGCGCGTAATCGGTGATGCGTGATGCGTGATGCGTAATGCGTGATGCGTGATGCGTGATGCGTGATCTGGAATTCGCAAACCCTTCTGCTCACTGCTCACTGCTAACTGCTCACTGCTCACTGCTAACTGCTCACTGCTCACTGCTAACTGCTCACTGCTCACTGCCAACTGCTCACTGCTCACTGCCAACTGCTCACTGCTCACTGCCAACTGCTCACTGCTCACTGCCAACTGCTCACTGCTCACTGCCAACTGCTCACTTCCCCTCGGCTCCAACGGGGCGCGGAAGGGAAAATTCACCTGCACCGGGCCTTTAGGCAGGCCGTCGGCAGTGGCCCAGGCGCGCAGCGCCAGGGTGTGCAAATGGCGCAGCGCCACATCAGGCGCGTCCGCCTGGGGCACGGGCGCGTCCACGCTCCACAACACCTGGTCGCCGTAAATTTTCACCTGGTCAATGGTCTGGTTAGCCCCGCTGTGGCGCAGTTCATGGGGGCGGTCGGCCGTCAGCGCCAGCAGCGGAACCTGGCTCATGCGGGCTTCCACAATGGCGGGTAAGAAATTGGCCACGGCCGTGCCCGACGTACACACCAGCGCCACCGGCCGATCCAACGCTACGGCCATGCCCAACGCATAAAAACCGGCGCTGCGTTCATCCAGATGCACAAACACCGCGATTGAGGGATGGGCGTCAAAAGCCAGGGTCAGTGGGGTAGAACGAGAACCGGGGGCAATGACAACGGCCGTCAGCCCCGCCTGCGCCAATCCATCAACAAAAATCTGCGCCCAGACGATGTTGGGATTTTCTTCCATATGCCTATTTTCCCTCAAGAATGGGAATTGTGCCCTAATTTAGTGGAGATTGGAGATTGGGTGATTGGCGGTGCATCAATCGCCAATCTCTAATCCCTAATCTCCCCACGACCGTACTCAAGAAACAAATCCAGTTCGGCCTGGCTCAGGGGGCGTGTTGCTTCAGTGGCGTAAAAACCGGCTTCCCACAGGCTGACCACCACGCCATATTCCTGCTGGATGGTTTGTTCGGAGCCGCTCTTGAACAGCGCCGCTATCCAGTTGGCGTCCCGTCCAGGCGGGCAGGTGACCAGAATGTGGATGAGGTCTGGCTGGATGGTGATGTGGTTGAGGACGCAGCCATTAGCTCCCGCCAAACGCAGCAGCGCCTGGCGCAGCGGCTCCGTCAGGGCGTCGGCCATCGGTTCCAGGGGCCGCCAGACAATGGCAAAGGTAACACGGCCGTGAACATTCTCCCCATTGGCCGCAAATTGAAAGGATTGTCCCGTTGGTTGTGCCCGGCCTCCGGCCACATCGCCCAAACGGGCCGCCAGTGAAGCCGCATACCGCCGCAGTTCCCCCACCGGCGTTTCCGGCAGCGCCACCAATGTCAGCAAAAAATGGGGCGGCGTCTGGCAGGTATAAAGCAGCAGATCCCCCGCCCGCGCCGGTAAATGCAAGAATTGCAGTCTCTCCAGGTAGGCGGTATCAGACCAGCTTTTGCCGACGTGCAGCGCCACCGTCGCACATTCCCGCTCGTTCAAATCCCCCCAATACGCCAGCAATTTATGCTCGCGGGCAAAGATGGCCCCCTTGATAAAATGCCCCATCTCAGCCTGCTGCATGGTACTCACCAACACGGCCGTGTCCAACGCCTGCCCGGTACGCGGTTCATCCATTTCCGCTGATTCCCGCACGTAAAACGGCTGCGCCAGCGCCTCTTGCATCATTGCCGGCAAGTCTACTGCCAGCAGTGGTTTGATGAGAACGCCCTGAACGCGCCCGGAGTAAGTGACAGGAATGTCCACATCGGCGGTGGGGGTGATCAGGATCAGGCGCAGGTCGGGCTGGATGGCGCGCAGGGAGCGGGTGATTTTGCCCCCCTCGGCAATGGGCACAAAGGCTAGGTCTTTGGGCGACTGTACCAGATGCAAACACGCCTCTTTGAGTGTGGGCACCACGGAGATGGAAAATGACCCCACTTCATGCAGCGCCTGAACCAACCGGTCGGCAAACTCCTTGTCTGGCTCCAAAATGAGAATGTCCTGCGCCATTTTAGACATGGGCACATTCTACGAGGGAGTGGGTGGGGAGGCAATAGGCAGGTTGTGAAAAGCGCCACGACCTGCCCGGCGCTACTTCCGACGCGCCAACCACACGGCCGTACCCCCCACCACCACAACCATCATCCCCAGGCCAAACAGCCACAGCCAACGGCCGTTGGCCGTTTCCTCAACCGGGGCTGGCGCAGCAGGGGTATTGTCTACCACTAGCGGCGACGGCAGATCGGACAGATTCAGGACAACCAGCGCCAGATCGTGATCGGTGGCCTGGTAGGGCGCGGCCGTGTCTGCTGCCAGCACATCGGGGTAATCGGCATTCAGGTGTTGGATGGTGGCCTGGGAGAGGTCGCCCGTCAACGCCGGGGACAATAGAATGCCATCTATCAACTGCGCCGCGCCGCTGAAAACGAAGCTGTACCGTTCCGGCAGAGGGATAGTAGACAGGGCATTGGTGAGACGGCCGTCGGCCGTCAATGCCTGCATCGCGGACGATAGCTCGTAATCGTTAAAATCGCCCATCACCACCAGCCGCGCCTGGGGGTCTGCTGCCAACAAGTCCGCCGCCAACTCGTTGAGAAACTGGGCCTGGGCCAGTCGCTGCGGTTCGGTTTCAGCTTCGCCGCCCCGTTTGCTTTTGAAATGGTTGACGGTGATGGTGAACGGCCGTCCGTCCACTATCACCCCCACTTCCAACGGTGGGCGCGAAAAGAGCGGCTGCTGCCCCGCCGGGCAACTGGCCGTCGCATCCGCAATGCCCGTGTCCAGTGCCGTGCAGGTCTGGCGCAAAGCGACGCTTTGCACCACCACCCTGCGGGGATCACTTAGCAGCGCCACATCAATGCCACGGACATCGGTGCTTTCGCGGTGCGTCACCTCATACACAAATCCGCACGGTTCCGCCAGCGTTTGCGCCAACGACAGCAGCAGCGTCTTGTTCTCTACCTCTTGCACACCCACCAGCGTGGGGCAGCCCAAAAATTCGGTGATCTGCCGGGCGATTTTGGCCTCTTTGTGGGCGATCTCCGCCGGGGTAGGTTTTGGCTCTTCAGCCAGGCCGGTATCGTCAAAAGCGTCGAAGTGGTTTTCCAGATTAAAGAGGGCAATGCTGATCTGGCCGTCGGCCAGTGTGGGCGGCGTGGGTAAGGGGGGATAGGGCACGGCCGTGACCCGCAACGCCTCCGTTTCCTGCTGCACCAGCTTAAACTGGTCAAAATGGTAAATGAGGGGGCCGGCCAAACCGGCCACCCGGTCGCCGGTTTTAACGTGAGGAAACGCGCCGCACGCCACGTCACTGGTGTGCAAAATGGGCACAATCTGCCCCACCGGATCGGCGGCTTGCTGGCGCACAATGGGCAGCTTAGCCACCGAAGCATCCACCACCGCAAAGCTGCACCCGCTAAAAGTGGCCCCCACCACCTGTGTTTCCCCGGCAAAGGCCACCCGCATCCCTTCCAGCGGCTCAAAATAGGCGGCCTGGGCGGTATTATCGGCCGGGGGCGCGATGATCACCGGTTCTGGCAATGGCCGGCCGCTGGCCTCCACTGTGATTTGCAAACCGCTATCGTCAATCTCCGTCAGGCCAAAAAACTCCGTCACCCGGCCCTGCACCTGCACCAGATCACCGATTTGGGCTGACGGCCGTTGCCGCCCTGAAAAGACAGCGATGCCATCCGACGTAGCCGGGTCGCCGTCTTCATCACCGGGGCGGTCTTGCACAAACAGGGTGTAATAGGTGATTCCGGCGACATTGCGGTCTGCATAAAGCCCCGTGACCACGCCACGAAACGTGACCACCTCGTTGAAACGGGGCGAAACGGAGCCACTGCCCTGAATGGCCCCTATGGGCGTGCCAATGGGAGGCAGGTCATTGGCCGGTGGTGGGGGTGGCGGCAGGGCGGCTGCGCAGTCTCCATCTGTGTGAATCTGGCCAGGGGTGGGCGTCGTTTGTGGCTGCCAATCGGCGGCGGTGTCGCTGTCACAAAAGGCGGGGATACGGGCCAGGCTTTGGCCGGGATAGACGCCGGGAATGGCCGGGTTCAGGATCAGGGTGCTGTCGCCATAACTCACCGCATCCAGCAAACGGCCGTCGGCCGCCAACAAAATCACCTCATCGCCACCGTTGTTCAGCACAAAGGGACCGGTCGCCCGGTTGAGGTTGGGCAGCATGTCCGGCACTGAGCTTGCCGAAGTGTCCGTGTCTACTATCTCGTAATCGGGGTCAAAACCAAAGAGAGCGCGGAAACCAACGGCCGTTTGCGCTACCACCACCACCTCACCTGGCGCCAAAACCGCCCCATCGGGGAATTGCACCGCCCCTTCGCGCCCCCCGGCCTGCTCTTCGTCGGTTAGCGTCACACCGGTTAGAGGGTACACGGCCGTGCCCACATTGGCAATCTCCAACCACTCCTGCTGCGCATCCTCCCCCGGCGTGACGTAATAGACCTCGGTCAGCAGGATACGGCCGTCCGCCACCTGCCCCCAGAAGCCCGGCAGCAGCACCAGACCGGCCAGGAATGTAACCAACCACTTCATCTTATTTCGATAATAGACCCGGCGGTTGAAACCACGCCTACACAAAGCAAAGTCGGCCTTCGCCGACTAATACCAGACCGCGAAGGCGGTCTTCGCCTTGTGTAGCCGCGAATTTATTCGCCAGGCGCGGATTACCACGTTATTTTTTAACTTTCATTAGCGCGTTTTTCATAACAGACGCCGATTTCCAATCGGCGGTGTTGGCTTGCCTGAACACGTGAAAACCTGGTCACCCCGGCGTCTTCGCCACCCGCGTCTTCGCCACCCGCATCTTCGCCGCCCGCATCTTCGCCGCCCGCATCCTCTACCCCGTCCAGGCCAGATAGACCATGAACCAGAGCGGCACGAGACCCAACAAGGCAATGAGGGCAATGATACCCAGGGCAACGGCCGTCCAGTCATTGCCCGGTGGGGTCTGGCTGGCCGGAATACGAATGACGCGCTGCGCCGGGGTGGATTGGGTAGGCGATTCATCGCCATCAGCCGGTTGATAGCCCCCATCCACCGGCTGGTGGTGGTAGATTTGTGTCTTTTGTTCAGCGATGGGCACGTGGGCATTGGTGGGGGACACGGCCGTTGGCGGCGACGTAACTGCACCCTGGGGCTGCGCCTGATGGGCGGCCACCAGCGGCGCGGGATAAACCGTGCCTGTCTCCGCCTGGCCGCGATCCTTGTAGGTGCTAAGGATGCGCCCTAACTGCCCGGCAGTGCGGTACCGGCCGGCCGGTTCTTTGGCCAGCAGCTTGTTGATGATTTGCTCTAGCTGTTTGGGCACAGATGGGTTGTAAATGGTGACAGGCGGCGGCGGCTCCTGGATATGTTTCAGCGCCAGCGCCGTGTGTGACTCCGCCTGGAAGGGCAGCCGCCCGGTAAGCATCTCAAACATGAGGATGCCAATGGCATACACATCAGAAGCGGGCGTGGGCATTTCGCCGGCGGCCTGTTCCGGCGAAAAGTATTGCGGCGTGCCCCACACCTGGTCGGTGGTGAGCTGCTGCGTGGCCTGGCTCATGGCGCGGGCAATGCCAAAATCGGCCACCTTCACCTGCTCATCCCGCGTCACTAGGATGTTTTGCGGCTTCACGTCACAATGCACCAGGTTGGCGCGGTGGGCATAGCCCACACCATTGCAAATTTGCACCGTCAGGTCGAGGACGCGGTTGACGGGCATAAAACGGCCGTTCTCCGCATACTGGCGAATGAGTTGTTTCAGGGTACGGCCGTCTACATACTCCATCACGATGTAATAGCGGTGGCCGTCTTGCCCAATGTCATGCACGGTGACGATGTTGGGGTGGGTCAGATTGGCGGCGGCGTGGGCTTCGCGCTGGAAGCGGCGCAAAAAGCCTTCGTCGCTGGTCAGGCTCTCTTGCAGCATCTTGATAGCCACAATGCGCCCCAGCGCCCGATCCTGCGCCTTATACACCACCGCCATGCCGCCGCTGCCCACCCGCTCAATAAGTTGGTAACGGCCGTTTAACACAATTGCTTCTTCACTCATAACAAGATTGTAAAGTGGCAGGTGGCATGTGGCAAGTGGCGGTCTATTTGGCGTTTTGTGGCGTCTATGTTTTAATGCGCCCCGTGACTGTAACAAGAGATTTTCCGACAAAAGCGTATCGGCAGCGACGGGTATGGGGGCTGCTGTTGTGGGGGGGCGTCACGGCCGTATCCCTGCTCATATTGGCTTACTTCTTGCGCACCGCGCTGGCTATCACCGGCGGGCAGTTAGGCGCACCGCTGGATGACGCCTGGATCCATTTCCAATTTGCCCGCAATCTGAGCCAGGGGCATGGTTTTAGCTACAACCCCGGCGAGCCGCAGCCAGGCTCCACGGCTCCCCTCTGGACACTGCTGCTGGCGGGCGTTGGCCTGTTGACGGCGGAGGCCCGCCATTTTCTGGTAGCTGCCCTCATCTTGAGCGCCGGTTTTATGTTGCTGGCCGTCTGG
>CAADGU010000326.1 GCA_900696625.1 uncultured Chloroflexota bacterium
AATTGAGTAATTGGGTAATTAGGTAATTACTCAATTACCCAATTGCCCCCTCCGGTGCAACATGCGCGATTTCAAATATATCTGGCTACTTGGTATCATCGGCACCGCGTTGCTCATCGCCGTGCCCATTGTGGCGCTGGTAAAACCGGCGCAAACGGCTGCTACCGCCGACCCCTGGAGCAGCGTCCCCCAACGAGTCCCCCACACCGACCACACCGAACTCATGCCCGGCCCTTACGAAACAGGCCAGGAAGTGACAGCCGCCTGCCTGGAATGTCACGAAAACGCCGCCGACCAGGTGATGCACACCACCCACTTCACCTGGGAAAGCGAACCGGTGCTGCTGCCCGGTCGAGATGAACCCGTCACCATCGGCAAAGCCAACCAGATCAACAACTTCTGCATTGGCATCCAGAGCAACTGGACAGGCTGCACCCGCTGCCACGCCGGTTACGGTTGGGACGACGCCGACTTTCAGGAAAACGCCACCGAAACGGACGTAGACTGCCTGGTTTGCCATGCTGACACCGGCCTCTACAGCAAAGGGGCTGCCGGGCTGCCGGCCGAGGGCATAGACCTGGCGGCGGCAGCCCACAGCGTCAATTACCCCACCCGCCAAAATTGCGGCAGTTGCCATTTCAACGGCGGCGGCGGTAATGCCGTCAAACATGGCGACCTGGACGAAACCCTTTACTTCCCCACCGCCAACATAGATGTTCACATGGGCCGCTTCGATTTTCAATGTATTGACTGCCACCAGGCGGAAGACCACCGCATCACCGGGCAGGCCATGTCCGTCAGCGTGAGCAGCGAAAACCAGGTGGCCTGCACGGACTGCCACGCCGCCGACCTGCACAGCGACGCGCGTATTAACGCCCATGTTGACAGCGTTGCCTGCCAGACCTGCCACATTCCCGAAGGCGCGGTGCGTGACGCCACCAAGATGCATTGGGACTGGTCAACAGCCGGCAACGACGCCATTCCCGAAGACCCACACACTTACCTGAAAATCAAGGGCAGCTTCATCTATGAACAAGGTTTCACGCCCACCTACCTCTGGTACAACGGCACATCCGACCGCTACATTTTGGGCGACCCCATTAACCCCACAGTCTCTACACGGATCAACACGCCGTTGGGTGATATTCGTGACGAGAACGCCAAAATATGGCCCTTCAAGGTTCACCTGGCGAACCAGATATATGACGCCGGTTTTAACTACCTGATCCAACCGCAAACCGTCGGCCAGGATGGCTATTGGACGACGTTTGATTGGGATCAGTCGGCGCGGCTGGGCATGGCGGCAGCCGGGCTGCCCTACAGCGGTGAATATGGCTTTGCGCCCACGGAGATGTATTGGAACCTGAGCCATATGGTGGCCCCCAAAGAGAACGCGCTGCAATGTAATGATTGTCATGGGGAAGACGGCCGTATAGATTGGCAATCTCTCGGCTACTACGGCGACCCCCTCCGCTGGGGCGGCCGTCTCTCACAAGGTTTTACACAAAAATAGGACGCGGAAAGACCGTGATGCGTGAGAGCGTTTAGTCACGCATCACGCATCACGCATCACCCCAGAATCCGCGTCCCATTCAATGAGTAAGAACGATGCGCACATCGAATCATTTTAGACACTATTGGCTATATGGACTGGGTCTCACCTTGTTGGCAATCGGGTTGGTGGTCAGGGGCACGCCTGCACTGAGCGCAGACGAAGTGGCCGTTGCCCAGGGGCAAACCACGCCCAAAGGTTCCCCCGTCCACCCCACCTTTGCCTTACTAGACGCCGACGGCAATAACGTCCTGGACTCTGGCGCGCCCATCTCCACCATGCAAACCTGCGGCCAGTGCCACGACACCGAATTTATCGCCGGGCACAGTTTCCACGCCGACGTCGGCCTGAGCCAGTTTGGGCAGCCCGGCGTCAGCAGTTGGGATAGCAGCCCCGGCCTCTTTGGCCGTTGGGACCCCATCACCTACCGCTACCTCTCCCCGGCCGAAGACAGTGTGGTAGACCTGACGACCGCCGAATGGCTGATGACCATTGGCCTGCGCCACGCCGGCGGTGGCCCCGCCACCACCAGCCGCAAAGGCGTCCTCCTGACCGTTCTGCCCACCTTGCCCGGTGACCCACAAACGCACATGGTAGACCCGGAAACGGGTGAACTGGTCGCCTGGGATTGGGACGAGTCGGGCACGGTGGAGATGAACTGCTTCCTTTGCCACACCGCCAGCCCGGACAACGAAGCCCGCAGCCAAATGCTGCAATCCGGCCAGTTTGCCTGGGCCAACACCGCCACCCTTTTTAACAGCGGCATCGTCGAACCGACCCTGGATGGCTGGCATTACAACGCGGGCGCGTTTGACGAAAACGGTGAACTGCTGCCCAACATCATCGCCATTCAAGACCCCACCAGTGAAAACTGCGGCGCCTGTCATGGCACAGTACATACCGATTTACAAACACCCCTGACGCTGGCCGATGCAGGCTGGTCAACCATGACCACCGGGCAGGTGATGTCCGGTCAAAAACTGCTCAATTCCGGCCTGAACCTGGCCGACAAACTCAGCCTGCGCCGCTCCTGGGACATTCACACCGAGCGGGTGCTGGCCTGCACCGACTGCCACTATGCCCTGAACAACCCCGTTCACTTCCAGGAACTCAGCGGCAACCAACCGGAACACCTGACGTATGATCCGCGCCGTCTGGATTTGGGTGAATATCTGTACCGGCCGCTGCACCAGTTTGCCAAAGGGCAAAGCGCCCAAAGCGCCATTGCTCCGGAACTAGACAATACGCTGCGGCGCTGCGAAAACTGCCACAGCATTGAAAAGACGCACAACTGGCTGCCCTACAAAGAGCGCCATACCGAGGCGCTTGCCTGCGAAAGCTGCCACACGCCGCAGCTTTACGCCCCGGCGCTGGAATCGGTGAACTGGACGGCCGTGACCCCCGACGGCGCACCCCTCACCACCTGGCGCGGCATTGACGGCGACGTAGGCGACCTGAATGCGCTGATTACCGGCTATGAGCCGGTGCTGTTACCCCGCCAGAATACCACCGGCGCACCCGAAGCGGCTTCGGGCGGCGCGCCCCTGGCGCCCTATAATCTCATCACCGCCTGGTACTGGGTCTATGGCGACCCGGAACGCCCTGTCCCCTTACGCGATTTGCAGGCGGTCTGGCTGGAAGGCGACCAGTACGAAGCACACATGCTCCAGGTGTTTGACGCGGACCATGACGGCCGTCTCTCCAACACCGAATTGTTAATTGACACCCCGGCCAAAGAGGCGCTGCTGGCTACCCGTTTAGCCGAACGGGGCCTGCCCAATGCCCATATTGTGGGCGAAACACGGCCGTACTCCATCAACCACAACACCGCCACCGGCGAATGGGCCACCCGTGACTGTGCCGTCTGTCATGGTGAAGCGTCGCGCATTACCCAGGCCATCTCCCTCTCCGGCGGTGCGCCCGGTGGCGTAACGCCCACCTTTGTCAACAGCGGCGGCACGGCCGTGCGCGGCGACATTCTCCAGCAGGACGGCGCACTCTTTTTCAAACCGGCCACAGCGTCAGACGATGACGCCGTGCCCAGCATCTACATCTTCGGCCACAGCAGCGTCTATTGGGTAGATTGGCTGGGCATCTTCTTGTTTGTGGGTGTAGTCCTGGGCATCGTGCTGCATAGTTCACTACGCCTCTACTTTGGGCGCAAGAACCAGCCGGCGCACACCGCCACCGAGCGCGTCTACATGTATGGCGTCTATGAACGGTTGTGGCATTGGGTGCAGACGGCCGTGATCCTGGGCTTGCTCTTCACCGGTCTCATCATCCACAAACCGGACAAATTTGGCCTGTTCAGCTTCAACTACATGGTGCAGGTGCATAACATCCTGGCCCTCATCCTGCTGGTAAACGCGGCGCTCTCCCTCTTCTACCACCTGGCCTCCGGCGAAATCCGCCAATACCTGCCCCGGCCACGCGGTTTCATTGACCAGGCCGCCGAACAAGCCATCTATTACCTGCGCGGCATTTTCCGGGGCGACCCGCACCCCTTCGAGAAAACGCCCGACCACAAACTAAACCCATTGCAGCAAATCACCTATTTTGGGCTGCTGAATGTGCTGCTGCCGCTGCAAATCCTCACCGGCATCTTGATGTGGGGCGCGCAGCAGTGGCCGGACGTAGCCGCCCGCACCGGCGGCCTGCCCTTCCTGGCCCCCTTCCACACGCTGATCGCCTGGGCATTGGCCGCCTTTGTTGTCATGCACGTTTACCTGACCACCACCGGGCACACCCCCACCGCCGCTATTAAGGGCATGGTGATGGGGTATGACGAAGTGGTGATTGAGTAATTGGGTAATTGGGTAATTACGCAATTACGCAATTACCCAATTACCAGTCCGAGGAACTATGACCACACTAACCGAAAAACAAACCCAACCCAAAACCCGGCGCTTTTCGCTGACACAGCGGGAGGCGAAGGCGTATATCAACCCTTATGCGGCGGCCATTGCTCTGGGCGTGGTGCTGTTCCTGGCCTTTTTCATTACCGGCAATGGGCTGGGCGCATCCGGCGGGCTGAACCGCATCCTGGTCTTTTTTGAAGACCTGATCGCCCCGGAACACGTAGACCGGGTAGCCTATCTGGTAACGATGGCCGGCGGTTCCAGCAACCCCCTCGATAGCTGGATTGTGATGCTGACGGTGGGCACGCTTTTGGGCGGCTTTGCCAGTGGGCTGGTCAACGGCCGTGTCAAAGTCGAAACCGTCGGCGGCCCCCGCGTCTCCAAACACCTGCGCTGGCTCACCGCCTTCGTCGGCGGCGGGCTGATGGGCTACGGCGCGCGGCTGGCGCGCGGCTGCACCAGCGGGCAGGCCCTCTCCGGCGGCGCGGTGTTGTCCGTCGGCAGTTGGGCCTTCATGTTCGCCGTCTTTGCCGGCGCTTACCTGCTGGCCTACTCCCTACGCAAACTCTGGAACTAAAGGAGGAATTAAGAATTATGAATGATGAATTATGAAATTGCTCCCCCTTCATAATTCCTAATTCCTAATTCATAATTACACAATGTTTCCCTTACCTCTCACCCAATTACTCGGACATTACGGCGCGTATGTCGTTTATATTTTGATTGGTTTTAGCTTTGGTTATGTGCTGGAAAGCGCCGGTTTTGGCAACAGCAAAAAGCTGGCGGCCCAGTTCTATTTCAAAGACATGACCGTGCTCAAGGTGATGTTTGGCGCCATTATCGTGGCCATGCTGCTCATCTTCACCGCTTCCGGCCTGGGCTGGCTGGATTACAACCTGATCTGGGTCAACCCCACCTACCTCTGGCCGGGCATTGTCGGCGGGCTGATCATGGGTTTTGGTTTCATCATCGGCGGTTTTTGCCCCGGCACATCGCTGGTGGCGGCAGCAACGGCCAAGCTAGACAGCGTTTTCTTTGTCTTAGGCGTCCTGTTTGGCATTTTCCTCTTTGGGGAAACGGTAGGGCTGTATGACGAATGGTGGAACAGTTCCTATATGGGGCGCTTTACGCTGCCGGAACTATTTGGCCTGCCCACCGGCGTGGTCGTGCTGGGGCTGATTGTGATGGCATTGGGCATGTTTTGGGCGGCGGAAAAGCTGGAACAACACTTTGGTGACGCCGACCCCAACACCGCCCCGCGCTGGCGTTATGGGGCTGCCGCCCTCATCTTCCTGGGCGGCATTGTCCTGATTGCCCTGGGCCAGCCCACCAACGCCGACCGCTGGCAAGCGATTGCCCCAGAAAAGGAGGCGCAACTGACCGAACGCGCCATACAAATTCACCCCGGCGAACTGCTGGCCTCCCTGAAAGACCCCAAGATCAAGGTGCGCATGTTGGATGTGCGCAGCGAGGCGGATTACAACCTGTTCCACATTCTGGATGCACAGCGGGTAGCGCCGGACGACTTGCTGGCGCTGACGCCGGAACTGATCGCCGAACCGGAAAACACGGTCTTTGTGGTGATGAGCAACGATGAAACGGCCGCAACCAGCGCCTGGAAGCTGCTGGTGGCCGAAAGTGTGCCCAATGTCTACATTCTGGAAGGCGGCGTCAATAACTGGCTGGCAACTTTTACCAAAGATACGTTTGGGCCGGAGTATGTGGCGGTTGACGGCCGTGACGAGCAACTGCGCTATGCCTTCACCGCCGCCCTGGGCGCCCGCCACGCCGCCGCCAGCCCCGACCCGCATCTGTTTGACCTGACCTACCTCCCCAAAATTCAGCTACAATTAAAACGCGCCCCCGGCAGTGGGGGCTGTGGCTAGAAGAAGGAGATTAGGAGATTGAGAGATTGGTGAATCTCCTAATCTCTCAATCTCTCAATCTCTTTTTTTGCTGAGGTACACCTTGAAATGGGATAAATGGGCTGGCAAACGAGGGGAGGGGTATGTAGTGGTGCAGTTTG
>CAADGU010000327.1 GCA_900696625.1 uncultured Chloroflexota bacterium
ATTGCTGCAAAATGGATTGGGCCACCTGGCGCATACTCTGGCGGTTGGCGCGGGCGCGCTGCTGGATGGTCTGGTACGCTTCGTCTTCCGTTAGCCCGGCGGCCATCAGTTTACCTTTGGCGCGGTCAATGAGTTTGCGTGTTACCAGTTCATCCTCCAGCTTGTCGGCGCGCTGCTGTAAGGAGGAGGTATCGGCAAAACGGCGGACGGCAATGGCGATGGCGGCGGCCAATTCTTCCTGTTTGATCGGTTTGATGAGATAACCTTGAATGGGCAAATCGGCCGCTTCCTCGATCAGGTCTTGTTCGCTGAAGGCGGTGAGCAGCAGAATGGGCAGGGGGTGGGCACGGGCCAGGGCGCGGGCGGCTTGCAGCCCATCGGTGTAAGGCATTTTAATGTCCAGGATGGCCAGGTCGGGCTGGTGGCGTTGGGCCATTTGCAAGGCTTCACGGCCGTTGCTGGCGGCCAACACCTCGTGCCCCATCTCATTCAACATGGCCTTGATGCCCAGGCGAATAATGGACTCGTCGTCCGCAATCAAAATGCGCATGGTGGAATTATCGCTGGAAGGGGGAAGTGATCAAGTAATTGAGTAATTGAGTAATTGAGTAATTGGGCAATTACCTAATTACCCAATTACGCAGTTACCTCTTCAACTAGTAGCAAAGATCGCCTGCAAGGTAGGTACGGCTTTTTCCACAGTAGCGGGGTATTGGCGCTGGCGCAGGGTTTCGGCGGTGTCTATCACATCCAGGGGGGTGGCAAAAGGGCCGGAGCGGGCGGAGACAACGGCCGTGACCGGCGTCATCAGCGGCGACCGGCGACCATCCAAAAGCTGTATCTGCGCGGCGGCACATTCGGCCGGGCTGTACCAGCGGCGGCTGGCAGCAGCGAACTGCTGTTGAAAGTGGGCCAGCAGTTGGTTGGGCTGGGGATTGCGGGTAATCACCAAAAATTCATAGGCGCTGACAACACCCACCAAATCGTCCAATTCTCCCCACTCGTCTAGCACCCCATTCAACAAATCGGCGATGGCGCGGCGCACGCGCTGGCCGGCCACCGCGCCATACACATCCTGGTAAGCGCCCATATGAGCCACGTGAATGAGCAGCAGTGTCCAATCCTGCCGGTTCAGCCGCGTCTGTAAATTCTGGTGGATGGCCGGCCAACCGGGTAATCCTGTCACCAAATCTATGCTTTGCGCCGGGCGGGGTAGGGCATTTTTAATGCGGAATTGCAGTTCCACAATGTCAAATGGTTTGGCAATATAATCATCTACGCCCATTTCGAGCGCTTTCATGCGCAGGTCACGGCCGTCGTCCGGCTGTCCCAGGAAAAAAATGGGCATACGGTTGATGAGTTTGAGCGGCTGAAGCTGTTGGAACAATGCCAGCGCGCTCATATCCGGCAGGTCAGTATCTACGAGCAGTAAATGGGGCGGCGTTTGCTGGCAACTGGTGAGGGCGTCACGGCCGTTCGTCACAATCTGACAGGTATAATCGGCCAGATACTCGCTCAACATTCGCCCTAAATAGGGGTCTGGCTCCACAATCAACACCGTGACCGGCCTGATGCGTTTTAATTCTTGTTGCAGACGTGTGGTTAAACTATTCATGGAGACCTTTCTGTTTACGATACGAAGCGGGAGATTAGGAGATTGAGAGATTGCCAATCTCTTAATCCCCCAATCTCTCATTCTCTATCATACGTGGCAGGCGGATGCTGATTTCAGTACCGCTGTTGGGCAGGCTTTGGAACTTGATACGGCCGTGTAAATCAGCCGTCACCAATGTTTCTACCAGTTCCAATCCCAACCCCTTTGCCATCTCATCTGGTAATCCCCGGCCATTATCTTTTACCAATACAATCAATTCTGCCGGGGAATGCCCCAGGGAAATGTCAATCTGTCCGGTTGTTCGACCAACAAAGGCGTGTTCCAGGGCATTTTGCACCAGTTCATTTACAACCAGGGTTAAGGCGGTGGCCGCCTGGCTGGGCAGCAGCAGCGGTTCGCCAAAGATGTTGATGTGAATGTCCCGGTGTGGGGTGGTCAGCGTTTCGCTGGTGGCGCGGGTAATGCGCAGCAGTACATCCTTCACATCTACCAGCCGGAAGCCTTTGTCAGACAGCACTTCATGGACGGCGGCTATGCTGCGAATGCGGTGGATGTTGGTTTCCAGCACCTCGCGGGTGGTCAGGCGGGCAGCGTCGGCCAGTTGTAGCTGCATGAGCATGGCCACGGTTTGCAGGTTGTTTTTGATGCGGTGGTGCATTTCGCGGATCACGGCCGTGTGCGTCACCAGCCGCGCATTTTCAATGGCCAAAGCGGTCTGGTTGGCCAGGGTGGCAAACCAGGTTTGTTCCTCTTCGGTAAAGGCGCGGGGCACGGCCGTGTACCCATTCAGCACCCCAATCACCCGGTCACGCACACTCAAGGGCACGGAAAGCAGCGAGACCAACCCCTCGGCGCGGGCCAGTTCGTGCCCGGCATAACGCGGGTCGGTGCGCACATCGGCAATGTACATGGGCTTGCCTGTTAGCGCCACCGTGCCGGTGACGCCTTCGCCCAGCGGCAGCGGTGGGCGGTAGCGGTAGGGATTGTCGTTGTGGCGGGCGGAGCGCAGTTCCAGGTGTGTGCTGGTTTCATCGAGCAGGAAGAGGGAGCAGACGGCCGTGTTCATCACCTGTGCCGCCATTTCCATGACCACATCCAGCATATCATCCAGGTATTGCGGCGCGGTGATGGCTTCGCTCACCTGGGCCAGCGCCCGCATCTCGGCCAACTGCCGCCGCTGCCGGTCATACAACTGTGCCTTCGCCAGCGCCCCGGCCGCCAGATCGCCAAT
The DNA here is from genome assembly GCA_900696625.1 of uncultured Chloroflexota bacterium. Classification (GTDB taxonomy): domain Bacteria; phylum Chloroflexota; class Anaerolineae; order Promineifilales; family Promineifilaceae; genus CAADGU01. The sequence continues at coordinate 2,847 of CAADGU010000327.1, forward strand.
GAGAGAGAGGATTTCTATATCGTTGCTGGTGAAGGTGTACGGCCGTACTGTCTGCACATTCAACGCCCCAATCACATCGGTCTCAATGGTCAGCGGCACGGCGAGGAGCGAATTAAACGGCGTCTCTTCCGCCTCATCCACCCATTTGAAATGGGGATCGTGCGGGGCATCGGTGGCATACACGGGCTGGTTTGTTTGCACAGCATGGCCGGTCATGCCTTCGCCCAGACGCAGGGTGGCCCGCCCCACCGCCCGCCGCGCCAACCCGGTGCTGGCGCGCAGGCGCAGCGTCTCTCCCGCCGGGTCGAGCAGGTAAATGGAGCAGGAATCCACGTGCATCACCTCAGTGGTTTTGCGGGCGATCAGGTCAAGGGTGCTGTCTAAATCCCAGGCAGTGCTGAGGGCGCGCGCCATTTCGCGCAGCGCGGTGACGGCCTGGGGGCGGGTGGAATGGTGTTGGGGCATGAGCGGATGAGAGACCCTAAGGGTTTTTGAAACCCTTAGGGTCTGGGATCTGGCAGAAAACCATCTATGAACTCAAAGTAGCCGCGCCGGCCACCTTCTTTTTGCCAGTATTCGACGGATTTGCGAATGCGTTTGAGGCAGTCTATGACCTCTTGTAAGGAGAGGGCTTTATCGCCCAGGACGGCCGTTTGCCCGGCTTCGTCTACCACCGGGGCGTGGCCCAGCCAGCCTTCACACACCGACTTCAGTTCGGCATGGGGTTGTTGGGCCAGGGGAGAGAGGGGGATGAGGGGGGGCTGGCGGCGGCGCTGCACGGCCGTGTATTCCCGAATCAGCGCATTCAACGCATTCACTGTTTCCCAGTCGGTCATCCTCTCATCCGTACGGTAAGCCTGTACCAGGGCCAGTTCCATACTGCGCAGCGGGTCATTGTATCGTTCTTCAAAAGTTGACATAATCAACAGTCTCTTACTCTCCCAGTCTCAAAAAGGGTAACCGTTCAGACCTGACAGGTTTTTACCAGTTCAAATCGAGACTTTACAGGCTAAAAACCTGTCAGGTCTCTTGAGGGACTGAACGCTTACCAAAAAGGCAAGTAATTCTTAGCCTTTCACCAAGATCATATAGTTGGTAAACAAGATGGTCAATGTGATAGCAGGAATTCTCCATTTGGCGTGTTTGCCGCCCGCGCTGCCGATTGGGAATCGGCGTCTGCCATGAAAAACGCGCTCAAGCGCGTTCATGTGGGCTGCTTTTAACGTGCTTTAGCATGTTTTCTTTAGCAGCCTATGAATTCATTCATAGGCAATGGTTTAGATAAATATCTATTCCCAATTTCTCCAACATACGTTACAATGC
>CAADGU010000328.1 GCA_900696625.1 uncultured Chloroflexota bacterium
CGAGCCGTGTCCGGCGCCGATATGGCCCAGGCCTGGGGGATGTTCACGGTTCCTGTTTGTGGGTGGTGGATGAGGTAACGGGCCGGCTGGCGGTGGGTCGCTGGGAGGATGCGTTTGATAACGGCCGTTTGTCCCACCAGCGGATGATTTGGATGTATAATCCGCACAACCTGCGGATGTTCTATCGGTATAGGGGTTTTATTTAGATGTTGTCCCGGCGTTAGTGGTAGACCCAAAGGGGGAGCAACTGGCGCGCACGGCCGCCTGGCGCAGCCAGTTTGGCCCCATTTATTGCCTGCCCGGCCACCAGGTTAACCTGGCCGCCTACTATCGCCAACTGCTGGATCGGGATGACATCGCCGAACTGCACACCCACCTGATGCGGCCGTGGGAGAGTCGGGAAACTATCTTTGCCGAGAAAGCGATGTCTCTTTTTACCGCTGCCGGTCTTTACGGTCAGGACAGGGAACGTGATCCGATACGAGTCCTGGCCGACCTGGCCGAAAGTGATGCCGCCGAGGCGCTGGCCGGGTTGGAAAGTGTCCCCGCAGCCAGGCGACATGTCCGTGTCTTCACCAATGGCGCCAGTCCAGAAGCTTATCGGGGAGACCGGTTTGTCACCTCAGCTTTTGGCAACTTCACCACCCGGCTGGCCGCCTACCAGAAACACATAGATTCCATTGCCCCGCCGGACCCGCACAGCCACCTGGTCATTGACCCGGATTGGGTGCGCCAGAATGGGACGGTCTACATCACCTATTCCTTGCAAGACCTGAAAGGAGTGGGTGGCGTGGTGGCGGCCGTGATCGCTGCCATGCTGCGCCACCACATGCGGCAGAATAGTAAAGAGCGGCTCCTGGTCGCTATTGACGAGCTACCGGCCGTTGGCTTGAAAAACATCGCCGATTACCTGGCGACCGGCGGCGGTTATGGCATTACGCTTTTGCTGTATGTGCAATCTATTGCCCAATTGAAGGAACTGTACGGATCGGACGGAACGAACGCCATTCTCTCCAACTGCGCCCACCAGGTCTGGTACCCGCCCACCGAATATGAAACGGCCGAAGTCATGTCGCGGCTGTACGGGATGACGTTGAAAGCCAACCCGGTGCATTCCTCGTCACGTGGTTCGCGTCAACACAAAGACAAGGAGGGACATGCTAACTTGCAAACCAACAGCAACCAGGGGGCCTCATGGTCCTGGCAAGAACGGCCAGAACTGCTGCCCAGCCAGGTAATGGCCCTGCCCAAAGAGCAGGTGATGGTGACCACGTTGGCCGGTAAACAGCGCATTGTCTTTTTGGGACAGCGGTTGAACCCCATTCCCCTCTTTGACAAACTGCCCTCGGCCTCTCTCTTGCGCCTGCCCCGGCCTCAGTATGGCCCGGAGGGGGAGCGGGTCTACACCCGCTGGCTGGAGGCAGAAGCGCCGCCGGTAGGTGAGACAGCCGCAACCGCAGAGATACCGGCGGTGGCAGAAACGCCGCCGGCCGAAGAACAGTTAGCTGCCCCGGAAGAAAGTGCGGCGCCGGATACCCAGGGCGATGATGCGGAAACACGGCCGTCCGCAGATGACAACGACATGGACGCTGGCAGCGCCGGCAAGGATGCAATTTGATGACCCGCACCAGTCATCGCTGGCAAAGCAAACCGGGCAGCTTCGACACCTTGCACGCCACCCAAATCTTCCCCTCGGATAATGCGTATGGTATTCCTGCCTTGCAGCACACGCCGGTCAGCCGGATTCCCGCCTGGCTGGTTCCTTACCGGCAGCGTATCCGGGCCAATGAGCCGCCGCGTGATGGTGCGATTCATTTTTTTAGCGACGACTACCGCTTTGAGACAGTATGGAGCCGGCCGTGCAAGGCCTTAGAAGCGTTGGCTCCTTACCAGATGGTGTTGACGCCGGACTTCTCCCTTTACCGGGACTGGCCGCTGATGTTGCAACTGTGGAACACCTATCGCAATCGCTGGTGCGGCCGTTTCTGGCAGGAGCAGGGTTTTACTGTCATCCCCACGATTAGCTGGAGTACGGCCGTTTCCTACGATTTCTGCTTTCTGGGTGTGCCCCGGCGTAGCGCGGTGGCGGTGTCGGCGGTGGGGGTTAATCTCGACAGCCCACTTGATTACCGGCTGTTTGTGGACGGGTTTGTGGAAATGGTGCGGCGGCTAGAGCCACAGGTGGTGCTGAGTTACGGCCGTTTGCCGGCTGCCTGTCATGAGCTGGCGGAGATTGTGACCTATCCCACCCGCTGGACCAACATCCGGGCGGCGCGGCAAGTGAGAGAATAGGTCAGGCAGCAACTGGCGTTAGCCTGTATACCCGTGCCATTCGTGATGCTGCTTTCAGGTTGCCGTCCCGTAATGCCTGACGGATGTCGTCGAGTTTGTAGGCATCTTCCAGCGATAAATAAGGCGACCACTCGTCATCCGTTGTAATGAGACTGATATGGACTTCAGCGGCATATTCGCCTTCGTGAATCAGTTTTGTCACCTTTTTGGTGGTCATGGTTCTCTCCTTATGAAATCGTTTGACCAGCGGGACGGGTCTGGCCGATAGGCCGTTACCAATACCGCCGGAGAAGTTTTGCCTTTTGGGATGCCCCACACCACATGAATGGGGTTGCCCGCATCATCGTAGTGCAACATAAGCACAGCAGGGCCTTTATGATAATCAGGATAGTCTTCAACTACGACGGCCGTGTCCACACTGACCATCATATCACGAACCGCAATGTTATCGGCCGCCAGTTCATCATAACCATGCGCCGATATTCGCACCTGATTGTTGCTGATAAGCTGCTTGATCTGCTGCCATGTGTTGCTCATCAGCCAATCATAGACGAAGCAGATCATAGCGTCAACGAACCGTCGCTGTGGTATCTGGCTTTTCAAGGAGGCGCTTAATGGGTGGGCGCGGCGCGGCCAGCGCCGACGGCAATGATTTTTTGCCGCCGGCGGAATTATTCGCATTTAGAAAAGTGAAAACGCGCTGAGAGCAACTCAGCGTCTGACTGAACATTAACAATCGAATGAAGGCAACAAATCAGGCCGGTTTGGGTCGGTTTTTATGCTGTTTCTTGTCCCG
>CAADGU010000329.1 GCA_900696625.1 uncultured Chloroflexota bacterium
GGGTGGTGCTAATTGACGACTCCATTGTGCGCGGTAATACGGCCGGGCCGTTGGTGCAGTTGATCCGCGATGGCGGCGCGAAGGAAGTGCATGTGCGCGTCTCCTCGCCACCCGTCACCAACCCCTGTTTTATGGGTATTGACATGGCCACCAAAAAGGAGTTGATCGGCGCAAACGCCGAGATTGAACAAATTCGCCAGCGGATTGGCGCAGACAGCCTGGCGTATCTCAGTCTGGAAGGGATGATGGATGCGGTCACGGCCGGCATTCGCCAGCAAACCGGCCACTGCGCCGCCTGCTTCTCCGGCGATTACCCCATCCCCATCCCCGAATGGCTCTTCCGCGACGAGCGGGAGCAGGAGAAGTTGATTTTTGAAGAAATGTGGGGCTGAGGGAAAGAGGAATTATGAATTAGGAAGGATGAATTATGAAGGGTCATTCCGAGCGTAGTCTTCGGAGCGAGGAATCTCCAGGCAGAAATGGTAGGTTTTGCCGGTTTGTCAACGGCCGTACTTCTTCCATCGTTCTTCTTCGAGCCATTGCTCAACTTCCTCATCCGTGGGAGCAGGTTCGTCACTATGTTTCCGCAGGAGGCCATAAGCCTGATCAAGCGTATTTTTGGCAGTTGGCTTTGCGGTAATTTCAGCCTCGACCATTTCCAAAATCTCTATCACCAGTCGGAGTTGGTCGGCTTTAGGCCAAGAACGAACAGTTTCTAAGATCAATTCATAGGTGATGGTTTCAGTTTCCATCTGGCAATTATAACTGCTGTGCAGGCACAAGTTGAATAGGGTGGTTTATGGAAAATGATTTTCCTCTCAACATTGATGTAATTATTGGTCATCCTTTTGGTGATGTTCGTGTTTCCCTCGAAGAATGGGCCAGGGTAGGGCCAGGGCCTCGATTTCTTGTTAAGCCAATCAAGGCGTTAAAGCGCGATACTGAAGAAGAGCTTCCTCTAAGTGTGATTCCTGTCCAGTACCGCAATGACGTCTCTTATATCCGAAAAATTGTCAATGGACTGGCTCCCGATCCGTGGCAAAGAGATGTAGAAACCCTTGAAGGTTTCCTGGAAGGTTCCGGTTATTTATTGCACAAAATCTCTGTACTGGTTATTGGCAGTGGGGGGCGGGAACATGCGTTGGCGTGGAAGTTAGGGGAGTCGCCGCGGGTGGCGCGGGTGTATGTGGCGCCGGGTAATGCAGGTACAGCTTTGGTAGCCGAAAATGTGCCCATTGCCGAGGATGATTTTGCCGGGTTGATGGCGTTTGTTCAGGAGAAAGGGATTGAGTTGACTGTTGTTGGCCCCGAAGTTCCTCTGGCAAACGGCATTGTGGACCAGTTTCAGGTCGCCGGGCTGCCGATTTTTGGCCCCACGCAGGCGGCGGCGCAGTTGGAAGCGTCGAAGGCGTTTGCCAAAACGTTTATGCAGGAGATGGGGATTCCCACCGCCCGCGCTGCCATCTTCACCGATTACGAAGAGGCGCGGGAGTATCTGGCGCAAAACCCCGGCCCGGTGGTGATTAAGGCCAGCGGATTGGCGGCGGGTAAGGGGGTGATTGTTTGTGATGATGCGGCGCAGGCGGAAACTGCCTTGCAGGAAATTATGTTGGATCGGGCGTTTGGCGGGGCCGGGGATGAAGTGTTGATTGAAGAGCGTATGGTTGGGCCGGAGTTGTCCTTGTTGGTGCTAACGGATGGGGTCACGGCGAACCTGAAGCCGCTTCGGGCCGTACCTCTTCTGCCTGCCCGCGACCACAAACGCATCTATGATGGCGATCAAGGCCCCAATACCGGCGGCATGGGTGCATACGCGCCACCGCCGGACGTGACGCCAGATCTGATTGAGCAAATTATGGCGACCATTGTCAATCCCACGATTCGGGGTATGGCCGAACGGGGGACGCCGTATGTGGGGGTATTGTATGTGGGGTTGATGCTGACGGCCGTTGGCCCCAAAGTCATTGAATTTAACTGCCGTTTTGGCGACCCGGAAACGCAGGCTGTCTTACCCATGCTGGATGGCGACCTGGTGGAAATCATGCTGGCCTGCATTGAGGGGCGATTACCGCCGGAGATGGTGCGTTTTTACGAAGGGGCGTGTGCCACCGTCGTGTTGGCTTCTCCCGGATACCCCGGCAATTATCCCAAAGGGCTTCCCATTACCGGACTGGACGATGTGCCGGAGGGCGTGCTGGTGTTCCACGCCGGCACAAAAATGAGCGAGGGGCAGATTGTCACCAACGGCGGCCGGGTATTGGCGGTGAGTGCCAGGGGAGAGGGGTTGGACACGGCCGTAGCGCAGGTGTATACGGCCGTGCAAAAAATCCACTTCGCGGGTGTCCACTACCGCCGCGATATTGGCCGTTAACCACTGTTTGACGTCCGGAGCGATTGTACCCAGTCGGCAATTTCCGGCCGTAATTCGGGTGGAGGCACGGGTAAGGAGTAGTCAATGCGCCAGGCGTAGCCGCTGCGAGTGTAGACCGTTTGCACGACGGCCGTCAAATCCAACAGCACATCAGCATCCGGTTCTAACAACGGGACAGGTAAATGGGGTAACGGCTCATTCAAGGCTACCGGCCAAATGTCGGAAACACGCTCCTCATCCTCCGCTGTCCGATTGACCAACAGCACATAATCTGTGTCTAAAGGGGGATATTCTACTTCTGGGCCGGGACGTTGGCCGCCGCGCAATAGATCAATTTCCACCAGGTGTACAGCCGTTTGTAAAATCTTGTTTCGTTTTTGCCGATATTCTTTCAGACCATCACCAGATTGCTTGTTATAAGGGGACAGAATTTCAATGGTTGTCACCAGTTCAGCCGTTTTGGTCATGAAAACCTGTACGGCGCGTAATCTGAATTGGTTTTGTGTGACCGTTTTCCGCTGAATGGGAGCGCGGTAACGGGTGGGAGTTGGTTCTAATGTGGCAATACTGGCGCCCCCTGGTGGGCGCTTTCGTTTTTCCAGAACGCCAACATCTGGATACATTGGATTCAGAGTGGAAATGCCTACCTCTTGCAGTACGGTTCTCACCTGAACAGTAGCATAATACTTTGGTCCAATCTGCTCATTGAGCCGCCCCTTGATCTCCTCTGCCAGAGAGTGGTGAAAGTCAGGCCATACCTCGCTGTCTTCAATATAAGGATCCATTCCAGGAAAGGGAGATGCCATCTTCAACCTCCTATGCCTTTATTTGCTTACAGTGTAACGGTAAGTTATGCTTTTGCAACCCTGCCCGGAGGCCGATAAACGGTAATCGGTAATCAGTTATCGGTAATCGGATTATGGGCAACGGGCTTCGGATTATGAACTTTGGATGGTAGAGAATTCATGCAAGCATTAACTCAACAATTGACCACGCTGGCCGGTGAAGCATTTGTGCAGAGTGGCTATGACCCGCAATATGGCGAGGTGACGGTTTCTAACCGGCCTGACCTGGGCCAATTTCAGTGCAATGGGGCGTTACCGGCGGCGAAGGTCTACGGCCGTAACCCCCGCGACATCGCCCAACAAATTGCCGATCAGTTGCAGGCTCAGCCCATTTTCAAAGAGATCACCATTGCCGGACCGGGTTTCATCAACCTGACGCTGACCGACGAGTTTCTGGCCGGTTTTGTGCAGCAGATGGCGGACGATGAACGATTGGGAGTCCCCCCGGTGGTTCAACCACGCCGCGTATTGGTGGACTACGGCGGCGCCAATGTGGCCAAACCCATGCACGTCGGCCATTTGCGGGCGGGTATTATTGGCGAGAGCATCCGGCGGTTGTTTGACTACATGGGTGACGACGTGACCGGTGATGTGCATCTGGGCGACTGGGGTACACAAATGGGTCAGGTGATCGTGGAACTGCAACGGCGACTGCCCGATTTGCCCTATTTTGACGCCAGTTACACCGGCCCCTACCCGGCCGAATCGCCCATCACCCTGGCCGACCTGGAGGAGATTTACCCCGCCGCCAGCGCCCAGGCTAAAGAGAACCCGGCCTTTGCCGAGGCGGCCCGGTTGGCGACGGCAGAATTGCAAAACGGCCGTGCCGGATACCGCGCCCTCTGGCAGCACTTCCATGACGTTTCCGTGGCCGGTCTCAAAGAAGATTATGACAAGTTGGACATCCATTTTGACCTGTGGCTGGGGGAAAGTGATGTGCAAGATCATCTGGATGACATGATCGCCCGTTTGCAAGCGCAGGGTTTGACCAGCGAGAGCGACGGCGCGCTCATCATGGAGATTGCCGAGCCGGACGACAAAAAGCCGATGCCGCCGCTCATTTTGCGCAAGTCTGATGGCGCGGTGTTGTATGGCACCACTGACCTGGCGACGATTGACATGCGCGTGCAAGAATTTGGCTCCGAGCTGATTTTGTATGTGGTGGATCACCGGCAGCGCCAGCATTTTGAGCAGGTCTTTCGGGCGGCCTACAAGAGCGGCATTGCCCCGGCCACGACAGGACTGGAACACAATTACTTCGGCACCATGAACGGCAAGGATGGTAAGCCGTTTAAGACGCGCGAGGGCGGCACGATGAAGCTCAAGGATTTGATCGTCCTAGTGATTGCGGCGGCGCTGGCGCGCATGGCCGAAAGCCACGTGGCCGAAGGGTACGACGAAGCCGAGCGGCAGGAAATTGCCCGCATGGTGGGGCTGGCGGCGTTGAAATATGCCGATTTGATGAATCAGCGCACGAAGGACTACGTGTTTGACCTGGATCGGTTCTCCTCGTTTGAGGGACGGACGGGGCCATATTTGTTGTACACGGCCGTGCGCGCCCGCTCCATCCTGCACAAAGCCAGCGCCCAAGGGTTGGCGCCTGGCCCATTTTTACCGCCCACAGCCGACGCCGAACGCACGGTGATGCTGCTGCTCACCGGGCTGCCGGACGCGCTGCAACAGGCCTATGACACCCGTATGCCCAACCATCTGGCCGATTACGCCTATGCCCTGGCCAACGAGTTCAACCGTTTCTACAACGCCTGCCACATTCTGCGCGAAGAAAATGCCGCCGTGCAAGCCTCCTGGCTGGCGCTCACCCAACTTTTCCGGCGGGTGATGGAACTGGTGTTGCATTTGTTGGGAATTGAGATACCGGAGAGGATGTAGCGCGAGATTAGGAGATTGAGAGATTAGGAAATTGACCAATCTCCTAATCTCCCAATCTCATTCTTTAAGGACAGTCCTATGACCACCCCAAACGCCTACGCTCAAGCCGGTGTGGATATTGCCGCGGGAACGCGGGCAACGCATTTAATGAAAGCAGCCGTGCAGGCGACCTATGGCCCGGAAGTGCTGTCGGGTATTGGTTCGTTTGGCGGTTTGTTTGACATAACGTCGCTACAAAAGATGCAGCAGCCGGTCTTGGTAGCCTCTACCGACGGCGTAGGTACCAAGACAAAAGTAGCGGCGGCGCTCAACCGATGGGACACTATCGGCCATGATATTGTCAACCATTGTGTGAATGATATTTTGGTGCAGGGGGCACGGCCGTTGTTTTTCCTCGATTATGTGGCCTCATCCAAACTCGACCCGGAGCAGATTGCCACCATTGTGGGTGGTATTGCCCTGGCGTGCAGCGCGGCGGGCTGCGCCTTGCTCGGCGGCGAAACGGCCGAGATGCCGGGCGTCTATACCCCTGGCGAGATTGACCTGGTGGGTACGGTGATCGGCGTGGTGGAGAAAGAGCGGATTATTGACGGCCGTCACATCCAACCAGGCGACGTGATTTTGGGTTTGCCCTCCAGCGGGCTGCACACCAACGGCTACACCCTGGCCCGCCAGGCATTGGCCGACCTGGACTGGCAGGCGCATGACGAGGCGATGGGCACATCCATTGGCAATGCCTTGCTGATGCCCCATCGCAGTTACCTGGACGAGGTGCAAAAACTGCTGAAAGCAGGCGTAACCATTCGCGGCCTAGCGCATATTACTGGCGGCGGCTTGATTGATAACCCACCGCGCATTTTCCCCGATGGTCTGGGCGCGGTTTTGCAGTGGGGTTCCTGGCCCATCCCGCCGATTTTTGCGCTGATTCAGGAGGTCGGCCGGGTCCCCCCCACCGAAATGCCCCATGTATTCAATATGGGGTTGGGGATGCTGGTCATCATCCCCGCCAAGGACGCCGCCAAAGCACAAACGGTACTTGGTGCGCAGCCGGTGTATCGTGTGGGGGAGATGGTGGCGGGTGTGGAAGGTGTTGAATTTCAAAACCCGTGATGCGTGATGCGTGATGCGTGACCGGAAAGTCCTCACGCATCACGCATCACGCATCACGATCAGGAGCTGGTTGTGCCCAAACCATGTATCGTTGTCTTCATCTCCGGTTCCGGCAGCAATTTGCAGGCCATTATAGATGCGGTGCAAGCGGGGGAACTGGATGTGGATATTGGCCTGGTGGTTTCCAATCGCAAGGCGGCCTACGGATTGGTGCGGGCGGCTGAAATGGGGATTCCCACCATGTATCATCCGCTGAAGCCATACCGGGATGCCGGGAAAAGCCGGGAGGAATATGAGGCGGATCTGGCGGAAAGGGTACGGCCGTTAAACCCAGACCTCATCGTGTTAGCCGGTTGGATGCACGTCTTGGGCGCCGCCTTCCTGAATCAATTCCCCAACCGTGTCATCAATCTACACCCGGCGCTGCCCGGCCAATTTGCCGGTACCCACGCCATCGAGCGCGCCTACGAAGCGTACCAGCGCGGTGAAATTAGCCACAGTGGGTGTATGGTGCATCTGACCATCCCCCAAGTGGACGCCGGCCCGGTACTTACCCAGGCCATCGTGCCCATCTACTCCGAAGACACCCTGGCGCAGTTTGAAGCCCGGATGCACCAGGCCGAACATCGCATCATTGTTGAAGCCATCCGTTACTATAGTGTCAGGCACAGAGCTGAACATTCTGGGCAGATTGATACCTGATGCCCTGTGCCTGGCACTACCTGACCAATCCCCGCTTTTTGCGATAATGTGCCAGGCAAACTATAATCAGGCCACTTTTACCAAAACCTGTATCCCTTACAGGGTATGCCCTTACAGGGTATGAAAACGAAAGGAGAGAGAAAAATGCGAAAGTCAAGTTTGTTGTTAACCTTATTTTTGTTGCTTGCCGTGTTACTGGCGGCTTGCAGTGGTACCACCGCAAGCCCTACGGCTACCTCAGCCCCCGTTGCCACCACCGCCCCCGAACAGGCAGCCGAAGAACCAACCGCACCGCCGGCCGCTGCCAGCGATGACTGCTCCAGCCCTGATGTTTTGTGTGTGGGCCTGATCACCGATGTCGGTGAAATAGATGACAAATCCTTCAACCAGTCGGCCTGGGATGGCGTCAAACGAGCCGAAGCCGAATTGGGCGCCAAGATTGATTACATTGAGACCCAGGACGCCAAAGATTACGCCACCAATATCGGCCTTTTCGCCAACAATGGCTACGAGATCATTGTCACGGTTGGTTTTGCCATGGGTGACGCTACATTGGAAGCGGCCGCGCAATATCCCGACATCCACTTTATTGGCGTAGACCAGTTCCAGGGCTTTGAAACCGCGAACTTCACCGGCATCCTCTTCCCTGAAGACAAAGCCGGTTTCCTGGCGGGTGCGCTGGCGGCGATGCTGACCGAATCTGGCACGGTAGCAGCCGTGTTAGGCACCGACCTGGTACCGCCGGTGGTGGCCTTCAAAGAAGGGTATGAAAACGGCGCGCGCTACATCAACCCGGACATCAACCTGATCTCCACCTATCATCCCGGTGGGTTGGATGTGGCTTTCACCGATCCTGAATGGGGCGCCAGCACGGCGCGGCAGGCGGTAGACCAGGGCGCAGATGTGGTGTTTGGCGCTGGCGGCAAGACCGGTAACGGCGCTTTGATTGAAGTAGCCGGCGTCTCTGGCGCTTACTGCATCGGTGTAGACACTGACCAGTGGGAAACGGTACCAGAAGCCCATGCATGCCTGGTTTCCAGCGCCGTCAAGTTGATCACGGATGCCGTATTTGACATGATCAAGGCCGCTAACGAAGGCACAGCGCCGGAAGGCAATTACTTTGGTGATGGTGGTCTGGCCCCCTTCCATGACTTTGACGGCACGGTGGTTACGGCCGAGATGCAGGCCCGCCTGCAAGAGATTGACGCCGGTTTGAAGGACGGCTCCATCTCCACCGGGTACAACCCCTAAAATTTTGCAGTTTGTAGATTGGTTCAATCTTTAAGATTGAACCAATCTCGCCAACTAGATGACCAATCATCCACCTGGTTTATGATGATGTAGAACGCGCGATACGCCGCCTGGCGTGTCGCGCGTTCTTGTTTAGGCTTTACCCTTCACCCCCAAAAAGGTTCTGGTTATGACCGCTTCAGCCCAACCAGGAAAACAACTTTCAGACAATCAGTTAGTGATCATTGGGCGGCGTATTTGGAAGGCGCTCAGCGTCCCGCTGGTCTCGGTTTTGTTGGCGTTGTTGATTGGCGCCATCATTTTGTTGATTTCCGGCGCCAAACCGTTGGAAGCGTATGCCGCTTTGGTCAAGGGCGCCTTTGGCAACGCAGCCAGTTTTGCCCGCACCTTAGAAAAGGCGACGCCGCTCATTTTAGGTGGGCTGGCGGTGGCCTTTGCCTTTAAGGCTGGCCTGTTTAATATCGGTGGGCAGGGGCAGTTGCTCATTGGGGCCATTATCGCTGCCTATATTGGCTTTGCTTTTGAGGGTCTTCCAATGATAATTCATCTGCCGCTGGCGTTGTTGGGTGGCAGCCTGGCAGGGGCGGCATATGCAGCCATTGCCGGGGCGTTGAAGGCGTATACCGGGGCGCATGAGGTAATCACGACCATCATGCTCAACTACATTGCCATTAATATCACCGATTATTTATCCAATGGGCCGTGGAAGGCAGAAGGGATTATTGCTCGAACGCCGTTGGTGTTGGAAACGGCCGTGATCCCCCGCATTGGTGGTTATCCCCTCGGTTTTGGCCTGGCCTGTTTGATGGCCGTCTTGACTTATTACCTGCTGTATTACACCACCATGGGTTACGCCATCCGCACCACCGGTTTGAATGCTCATGCGGCACAGTATGCGGGCATCAAAGTGGCGCGCATTATCGTGTTGACGATGGCCTTTAGTGGCTTTTTGGCCGGGATGGGTGGCTCGATTGAGACGTTGGGGGTGATTGGCCGGTTCCAGCCCGGTTTTAACATTGGCCTGGGCTTTGACGGCATCACCATTGCCCTGTTAGCCAAGACGAACCCTTTAGGGGTGATTCCGGCGGCTATTCTGGTGGGGGCCATGCAGGCCGGTGCATCGCAAATGCAGTTTGACGCCGGCGTGCGTTTTCAAATTATTGACATTATTCAGGCGCTCATTCTATTTTTTGTCTCTGCCGATTTGATTGTGCGCAAGATTTTGGGTTCGAGCGCAGTGGACGAAGACAAAGTGACGTTGAGTTCGGGGTGGGGCGGTGGATAGTTTGTAGTAGTCACTTTAGTGCCATCGAGAAAGGCGATAAATCGCCTGCTACAAACAGATTATGGAGAGTTATGAACGCGACGGTTTCCACAAAGGCAAAGAAGGGGTTCAGGGTAGACGGCCGTACCATCACCATGGTGTTGGGTGTCATCATTGTGGCCTTGTTGGCCGGATACTATATACGCCAGCCATTGCAGGCAACGGCCGTGTACGCCGCTACCTTGCGCCAATCTACCCCCCTGGTTTTGGGCGCGTTATGTGGCCTTATTGGCGAACGCTCGGGCGTCATCAACATCGGCATTGAAGGCCAAATGCTGTTGGCCGCTTTCCTGGCTTTTCTGGCCAATGTGTACATTGGCCGGTTGGGGATATTCCCTTTACCGGTGGTGCTGCTGTTAGCGGTACTCATTGGCGTCCTCAGCGGGGCCATCATGGGGCTGTTTCTGGCCTGGATGTCCGTGGGCTTGAAGATGGATCAAATCATCGGTGGCACGGTGATCAATGGGTTGGCGGTTGGTTTTACCAGCTTCTTTTACCAGACCGGCCTGACCACGTTGGGCAAATTGCAGCCCATCCGGCTTGGCCCCCTGGCCGACCTGCCCCTGGTAGGTTCGGTTTTTTTCACCAATGCGCCCATCACTTTTCTGGCCATCATTCTGGTATTTGTGATGCAGTTTGCCCTGTTCCGCACGGTGTGGGGGCTGCGCACCCGTTCGGTTGGTGAACATCCCAGCGCCGCCGATACGGTGGGCATTAATGTGCATCGCACGCGCTATCTCAATGTAATGCTGGCCGGTTGTTTTTCCGGTCTGGCCGGGGCTTACCTGACGTTGGAGGCGGTGGGGTCATTTGAGCGGGGCATGACCAACGGCCGTGGTTTTATTGCTCTAGCCTGCATGATCTTTGGCAAATGGACACCATTGGGTTCCTGGGGGGCGGCGCTGCTGTTTGCCTTCTTCACCGCCCTGCAAACCCAACTGCAATTTACCGGCGGCCTGAAAATTCCGCATCAATTTCTGGGAATGCTGCCTTACGTCCTCAC
>CAADGU010000330.1 GCA_900696625.1 uncultured Chloroflexota bacterium
ACGGACACCCACGTCATCATCCTGGCGGCTACCAACCGGCCAGACATCCTTGACCCGGCGTTGATGCGCCCCGGCCGTTTTGACCGGCGCGTGGTCATTGACCGGCCTGACATTCGGGGCCGGGAAGCGATTTTCAAAGTACATCTACGCGGCAAGCCCGTCTCCTCTAATGTGAGCATTAGCACACTGGCCAGGGCGACGCCCGGTTTTGTAGGCGCGGACATTGAGAATACGGTCAACGAGGCGGCGCTGCTGGCCGCCCGACGCAGCAAAAAAAGCATTGGCATGGCCGAATTCCACGACGCCGTTGAGCGCGTCCAGCTTGGCCCAGAGCGGAAGAGTCGGGTGATTACGCCGGCGGAAAAAGAGGTCATTGCCTACCACGAGGCGGGGCACGCCCTGGTGAGCCATTTCTTGCCCGATGGAATGCCCCTGCGCAAAGTGACCATTGTGCCGCGGGGTATGGGGCTGGGGCTGACCTGGTACATGGAAGATGACAACCTCCTGCCTACCAAATCGCAGTTGAAAGCACGCATCACCGGGGCCTTGGGGGGGCGGGTGGCTGAGGAACTGGTATTCGGCGAAATTACGGCCGGGGCCAGCAATGATTTGCAGCAAGTGACCAAGATCGCCCAAACAATGGTGACGCAGTATGGCATGAGCGAAGAGCTAGGGCCACGTGTGTATGGGCAAAAGCAAGAGATGGTCTTTTTAGGGCGGGAAATTAGTGAACAGCGCGATTATTCTGATGCGATTGCCGAAAAGATTGACGACGAGGTACGCCAGTTGATTGATACGGAATATGAACGGGCGCGGCAAATTCTGGCGGAGAATCGGGCCGCGTTGGATCGGGTAGCCGCGGTGCTGCTGGAAGTGGAAACGCTGGACGCGGATGAGTTTGTGGAGATTGTGGAAGGGCGTGAACTGCCGACTGGGGAAACACAGGCATCACGCGCTTCGGATTCGCCGTCTACCACCGAATCACCCAACGCCGCCGGGCGGGCCACACCCAAACTGGAACCTTCACCTTCACCGGCGTAAGAAGAGATTCGGAGATTGGGAGATTAGGAGATTTGATAAACGCAATCTCTTAATCTCTTAGTCTCACAATCTCACAAAAAACCCTTCAACTGTGCTATGAGTAGCTCTCTTACAGATGTATTGGCTTTCATTAACGACCTGCTGCAAGCGGTGATCGTGATATTTGGCACGGCCGTTGTCCTCTACAATCTGGGCCGGGCGCGGCGAGACCGGGTGACGCGCGCTTTTTGCGCCCTCATCTCGTTTGTGATCATCACCTACTTTGCCGAGACGCTGGTCAGCCAGGCATTGCTGCCGGTGTCGGCCGAGATTTTGCTGCGGCTGGAATGGGTGGGCATTGCCATGGTGCCGGCGGCGCAGTTCCACTTGTCTGATGCCTTATTGGTGACAACCGGCGCTATATCCCGCCGCCGCCGCTTGCTGGTGCGCGCCGGGTACATCAGCGGACTGGCATTTTTAGGGCTGGTATGGTTCACCGACTATATTGTGACGGCGCCGGTCAACCTGTTAACCAGCCAGACGCGGCATCTGGACGCCGGGCCATTGTTTGCGGTGTTTGTCCTCTATTTCTGGGCAGTGACCGCCGCCAGCATTTACAACGTCTGGCGGGCGCGCCACCGCTGCCTGACGCGCACCACCCGCCAGCGCATGACGACCACGCTGCTGGTTTTTCTGGCCGCGCCGCTGGCCGTGTTCCCCTACCTGATTCTCAGCAGCAGTGCGCCGCAGGGGGAATTGTCTATCTGGTTCTGGCTGGTGGTCATTACCGGCAATATCGTTGTCGGTATCATGTTTGCCATTATGACCGCGCACCTGATTTATTTTGGCGCGGCTTCGCCCGACCGGGTGGTACGGGTGAAGTTGTTTAAGTTTATGGCGCGGGTGCCATTGGCGGCTTCGATTGTGCTGGTGGTGTATGTGGTGGTGCAGCGGATCAGTCCGGGTATTGGCATTCCGGTGGAAACGGCCGTGGCCGTGGCCATTGTGGCTACGGTGATGCTGGTAGAGTGGGCGATTCATGCGTATAAACGGCCGTTAGAACGCTTCTTTCACCTGAATAATGACCCCGATGTGCAGCGCATCCAACAGTTAGGCGAGCGCCTGCTGACTACCAGTGACCTGCATCAATTCCTGGAAAGCATTCTGGCGGCAACGTGTGAAGCCATGCGCACACCCACATCGTTTGTGGTCTCCCTGACCGCCGCCGGGCCACATATTGAATCTATCGTCGGCCCCCTGACTGATCCGGAAACCTTGTTGCAACAGAATGGCTGGCACGAGTTAGCACAGGCAAATGGGGAAGAAGTGACCGATTTGCAGATGGTGGAGGGGTTTATTGTGTGGCAGGAGTATTGGCTACGGCCGTTGCACAGCCGCCACCGTGATGACCTCCTGGGCATCCTGGGCATCCGCGCCCGCGCCGCCGCCCCAGACCTGACGGATCAGGAGTGGCACATCCTGGACAATCTGGAGGATCAAATTGCGGCGGCACTGGAAGACCGCATTTTGCAGCAGGAAGTGTTTGCCGCCGTGGAAGGGCTGCTGCCGCAAATTATCGCCTTGCAGCAGCGGCGCAGTGAGGCAACGTTTGGTGGGCTGCCGGTGTTCACGGCCGTGACTCCCGCCGACGCAGTGGTCAATGACCCCGATTTTAACAGCATGGTGCGTGATGCCCTGCGCGACTACTGGGGCGGCCCTAAACTGACCAAAAGCCCACTCATGCGCCTGCAAATTGTGCAGCAGGCCATGGCCGAACACGATGGCAACGCCACCAAAGCCTTACGCGCCATCCTCAACGACGCCATCGAACTACAAAAACCGGAAGGGGAGCGCAATCTGACCACCGGCGAGTGGATTCTCTACAACATCCTGGAACTGAAATTTGTGCAGGGGCAGCGGGTGCGCGACGTGGCCCGCCGCCTGGCCATGAGCGAATCTGACCTCTACCGCAAACAGCGGGTGGCTATTGAAAACGTAGCCAGCACCATCAGCGAATTAGAAATAGCCGCCCTGAGTGAGGCGGCTTCTGTGCCGGAAGAAGAACTGGTGGAGGTGATTGGGTAATTGAGTAATTGAGTAATTACCCAATTACCCAATTACTTCTTTTTTCCCCAAGGCCGCCAGCACCACCTGGGCCACGTCTTGCACCTGCATGGGTTCGCCTTTTTCGCGGTTGGCGTCTTTCATCATGGTGGCGCAGAAGGGGCAGCCAACAGCCAGAGTAGCCGCGCCGGTAGATTGGGCTTCGGCGAAACGGGTGGCATTTACGGCCGTGCCGCCATGCTCCTCCTCCTTCCAATACTGCGCCCCACCCGCGCCACAGCAGAATGAGTCACGGCCGTGACGCCCCATCTCCAACAGCGTCACCCCCGCCTTCGCCAGAGCGTCACGTGGCTCGGCAATGACCCCATTGTGCCGCCCCAGGTAACAGGGGTCATGGTAGGTCACTTTTTCCAGCGTCTTGCCATTCAAACGCAGCTTGCCTGTGCCCACCAGATCGGCAATCAGCTGCGTGTGGTGGAACACCTGATAATGGCCGCCTAGCTCGCCATACTCCTTGCCAATGGTGGTGAAGCAGTGCGGGCAACTGGTGACGATGCGCTTTTTGTCCGCCCCTGCCGCATTGAGCGTTTCAATGTTGCCCTGCGCCATCTCGTAAAACAGGTACTCATTCCCGGCCCGCCGCGCAGAATCGCCGGTGCAGCTTTCAGAGTCGCCCAAGACGGCAAAACTGACGCCCGCTTCATGCAAAATGGTGGCCACGGCGCGGGTCACTTCCTGCGCGTCCGGGTTAAACGCGCCGGCGCAGCCCACCCAGAGCAGGTACTCGTAATCCGGGTTTTCTTCCACCAACGGCACGGCAAAGGGCAGCGATTCCGCCCAGGCCAACCGGCCGTCGGTAGACTGCCAGGGATTGCCCATGCGCTCCATGCCCACAAACGCACCCTTGAGCTGCGCCGGGAAGGCGCTGCTCATCAGCACCTGGTCGCGGCGCATGTCCATGATGTCCAACATCGGGACGTTACCTACCGGGCACACTTCAATGCAATGGCCGCAGGCGGTGCAGGCCCACAAAGCGCTTTCGCTGATGACGGAACCAAGCAGGGGGATGGGTTCAGAAGTTCCCCCCGCCAACCCGGCCATATCGTTCCGGTACAGGTAGCGTTTGTTGATTTCAATGGCGGCCGGCGACAATTCTTTGCCCGTGTTATAGGCCGGGCACACCTCCTGGCAGCGGTTACACATGATGCAGGCAAAACCATCCAAAAGCTGCTTCTGGCTCAGATCAAACAATGTGCCCGCGCCAAACTGCTCAATGCTCTCATCCTCAAAATTGAGGGTGTGCATTTCGCCCAGGTAATTGCGTTCTGGCTGCACCGCAAAATTCAGCGGCCCCATGAACAGGTGGGCATGTTTGGTGTAGGGGAAATAGGGCAAAAAGACAACAATGAGACCCACCGCAATCCACCAGCTAAAGTGCCACAAGGTGGTTAACCCTTCGGCCGTCATCCCGCTTAACACGGTCTGGGCAAGCAGGGTGGCGGTGGGCTGCCAGGGGTCGCTGCCCCCTTCCAGGCCAACCAGCGCCGCCGACGCAATCTGGCGAAAGCCGATGTGCAGGGTAATGAACAGGATAACGATGAAGGAATCACGCATGACGGCCCCGGCGCGCACGTCCGGGTGCAGCAGCACATTCTCCCGTGCCGTCAGCGCCGGGTCGCCAAAAGCAAAACGGCGCAGCAGGAAGTAGACGATGCCGATAAGCACCAGCGTGCCAAAGAGGTCGGCTGCCAGTTGGTACAGGCTGCCGATGATGTTATCCGGCACGTGGAAACCGGTAATCAGCCCTTCGGCCACTTCCACGCCATTTACCAGCAGGTAAAAGATAAACCCCCAGGCGACCATGTAGTGGAAGATGGAGGTGCGGCGGCGGTGGCGAAGGATGCGCCCCTGGGAAAAGAGGGCAACCACGCCTTCGCGCAGGCGGCGGATCACCTGGTTTGTGCCCAACTGGCCCTGCCCGCGCAAGATAATGCGGGCCATCAAACCAAAGGTGTTGACGGTGGCCACAACACACACCACCAGCAAAAAGATGAAGGCTGCTTTTTCAAATGGGGATAACATGTGCTTCTTTCCTCCTGAAAATTTTTACCGCCCAACGGCCGTATTGTAACGTATTGTGTGACGCAGTGCATCATTTTGCCTTCTGAAAATTTTTGCCTGACGGCCGTACCCCACCCCGCTACAATCCCATCCAAGTTGTGTGGAGCCGCCGGTCAGCCAACCGGAGCCACCCGACGGAGAGTGTAAGCAGTAAGTAGTAAGCAGTATTCGGGAATCCGGACTTCCGTCTCAGGATAATCGGGCACCGATGAGTCACAACCGAATCAGGAGGAAGTACATATGTCGCGTCGCCAATTTCTCGTCATCGGCCTCTTTTTGACCTTGTTTGCCCTGCTTACTCCCCCCCATATATGGGCCTGAATGCCCAGGAAACGCCGCCAGACCCCATATCTGGCCCTCCATCGCCCACCGAACCGGAACAGCCCGACATGGCTTACCAACCTCCGGCCGAAGCAGACACCCGTTACAGCTATGACACAGATGATGCTGCAAGTCAAGGGGGAATTTAGCGGCAAATTCAAAATTGGTTATGGGACAGGCAGCAGGCAAGGGTTAACAACTGCTTCTTAGAGCCGTAAGCGGCAATGAAGTTGGTCTGCTCGC
>CAADGU010000331.1 GCA_900696625.1 uncultured Chloroflexota bacterium
CCGGCCCGGTAACTGGAATTGATAATGCTGCTGTCTATACCGGCGATCACGTCATAGCCGGTATTGCTGCCCTTGATCTCTAAGACGGCTTGTTGCGCAATCTCCTCCGGCGTCACAAACTCCATCTGATTGATGTGGGTAATGGCCTCAAATTCGCCACGCGCAAAGAAGCCATTTTCGCCGGTATCCACGCCAGCCATGTGCAGTTTACCCAGCCGATCATATTGGCCCTCGTCGCCGCGCAGGGTCAACACGCCGTTTAATGGCTGCGTCTGGCTCTGGTAACGGAATTGGGGCCGGCCGCGCACTTTGACCGTTTTATACGCCACCCGCCGGTAGCCGATCATGGCTGCCGGTTTTAGCTCCTTCACCAACGGGCCGCCTGGCGTGCGCGCCATCAAAAAGAGCAGGCCGGTGTGGGCAAAGGCTACGGCCGTCTTGCTCATCAATTTGGCGCTGGGACGATCTTCACTGTGGGTGTAGGGGATATTCAGCCCCATGCCGCCGGTGCCGGTGGTGCCGATCTTCAAATAGAGGCGGGTGCCCACCTCACACATCGCTTTGTGAATCATCTGCACATGGCGAATCAGCTGCGGCAGTGATTGCGAAATCAACAACATGCTGATGTTTTGTTCAATGACCCGGCCCAGTTCATCCAGCGCGGCCAAATCCTGATGATCCACTATCTGGCGCAACTGTTGTAAAATGTCATAGCTCTTTTTACTGAGCGACTCCACATCTTGATAGCTGATGGCAGTGGCCGTATTGATGCTGTCCACAATCACATCGGGACGATACTGCTGGATCAACTGCACCAGCGCCGAACGTTGGTAGGCCACTTCCAAAGGGCCAAACAAATCCTGGTACAAATCATCACGGCGCGCGCGGCTTTGCATCAGGCGCAGACGGCGCTCTAACATGAAATCACTACGCACAAAAACGTCACCCCAGGCGCCAATAAATTCAATGTGGGGAAACTCTTTACGCGCATCATGTAGAAATTCGCGCACTTCACCGCGAAACAGGCTGGCAACCACTATCCGTTGGGGCGCAATCTGGCGGGCAATGGTGCGCACAATCTGCGCCCCAACCAGCCCGGCGCCCCCCATGACTAAAACGCAACGATCCTGGTTCATGGGAATCTCCTTGTAAATAGTAGCTGATTGCTGGTGGCTGGTACCAGCCACCAGCAATCAGCATTTTATCATGGACACGGCCGTAACCAAAGCATGAAGATGTGCCACTTGTCCTTAAGAATGATATACTAGCTATCAGGATACCAGCATGAATACACAATCATCTGAGCAGATGCAAACAGAAAAAACAACACCCGGCGTTCCTTATTACCTGCCTGGCGTGCCTGTGGAAATTGAGAATCGGTCGCGGCGTGGGCCGTCTACGGCCGTACTCATTCTCATCGCCAGTATTGCCATTTTATTGCTGATCGGCTTTGTCGCCTTCACCATCTGGCTGGCGCAAACGCAGGCCACCACCATTGCCGCCGTCCGCGACATTCTCATCATCGCCCTGGCTCTGGAATCTTGCATTTTTGGCGTTGTCATCCTGCTCTTGTTGGTGATGGTCATTCGGCTGGTCAACATGCTGGAGTTTGAGATCAAACCGATTCTGGAAAAGACCAACGAAACGGTCAACACCCTGCGCGGCACCACCAACTTCGTCAGCCAGAATGTGGTAAAGCCGACCATCCGTACCCGTGCTCAAGTTGCGGGATTACGGCAAGCAATCAAAACCTTATTTGGCAATCCACGCAACAACATCAAGTAGATTCAAGACCTGACAGGTCTTGAAGACCTGTCAGGTCTTAAAAACGAGGAGATAACCATGAGTGAAAACACATCCAATGATTTAGGCGCTTTTCTGGCCGGGTTTGTGATCGGGGGTCTTGTCGGCGCAGCCACCGCCATTATTTTAGCGCCACAGTCTGGGCGCGAAACGCGCGCCCAAATTGCCGCCAAAAGTGAACAGCTCGTGCATACCGGTGAGGAACAATTACTTCAATACCGGGACGCAGCAGCCACTTACACCCATCAATATGTAGACCAGGCAAGTGAAGTGGTGGCCCAAACACGGCAGCAGGTGGAAGCAGCCACGGGCCGTGTGCAAGAACAGGCACGCATTGTTCTGGATCGGGGCAAGTCTGAAACCGGCAATCTTAATAACGAAGACAGCAGCCAGACGCCAGATGAATCAGCTAACGGGAACGCGGCATAACCAACCACATTTAGTTTGAATAAGTGTCCAGATTGATGAAAGGATATAGGCGTCTCCAGAAGAGGGGAACGCCTTTTTTTTTGAACGTAAGTGTTCGGTCCCTCTGGAGACCTGACAGGTTTTGATCTGCGAAGTTTCAAGTTGAGCCGGTTAAAAACCTGTCAGGTCTGAACGGTTACTTTTTGGACAACCCATGACGCAGGTAACACTGATTAGCCTGGAAGATTTGCTAGAACTACTACCAAACGGGGAAGCCGCGCGGCAGGTGCGCCAGGCTTATGCATTTGCCGAACGAGCCCATCACGGCCGTCGCCGTGCATCCGGTGAACTCTACATAGACCACGACCTGGCCGTTGCCCAAATTCTGGTGCAATTGGAAAGTGACGTACCCACCGTTGTCGCCGGACTGCTGCACGACTGCCTGCTGCCCCATACCCAGGTTGACCTGCAAGCGGTGAAGAATCAGTTTGGCGGCGAGATAACAAACCTGATTAAGGGTTTGCAAAACCTGTATGCCTATGCAGCCGAAGCACAATATCAAAAGTACCAGCAAACCGAAGCCGCTACACTGGAAGAAATTCGCCGCGCCATTTTGACCATTATCGAGGTTGACATTCGGGTCATCCTGATTCGCATGGCCGATTGTTTACAAGATTTACGCAAGGCCGGCCACCTGCCGGCCGATGAGCGGCGCGTCATTGCGTTGGAAGCAATGAACGTGTTTGCCACCCTGGCAAACCGCCTGGGTATCTGGCAAATTAAGTGGGAAATGGAAGACCTGGCCTTCCGTTACCTGGAGCCGGAAATTTATAAAGAGATAGCCACCAAACTGGCGAACCGGCGCACGGAAAGGTCGGATTACATTGAGGACTGCATTGCCAAACTACAGGCTAAAATTAAGGAGTTGGGCATTGACGCTGAAGTGACGGGCCGCCCCAAACACATCTACTCCATTCACCGCAAAATGGTGCGGAAAAATGTGGATTTTGATGAGATCTATGATGTACAGGCGCTGCGGGTGATTTTACGGCCGTCAAACCCCACCGCCTATGCGCAACTGCCGCTCAAGGAAAAAGAAGACGTAGACCGCACCACCTGTTACCTGGTGTTGGGGTTGGTTCACAGCCTGTGGAAACCCATTCCGCGCGAATTTGACGACTATATTGCCGCGCCCAAAGGCAATGGCTACCAATCGCTGCACACGGCCGTACTCGACCCCGAAACCGGTTACAAACTGGAAGTGCAAATCCGCAGCCAGCGCATGCACGAAGAAGCGGAAAAAGGGGTGGCCGCTCATTGGGCCTATAAAGAAGATGATGACACCCACGTTTCCTTATCGGTGCAGCGGCGTATTCTGGGCCTGCGCGATACGCTGGCAGCCCTGCGTGACACCGATGGATCGCTAACCGATGCCGAAATCCTGGCAACCGAAGTGCTTGCCGACCGCATTTACGTCTACACGCCTAAAGGTGATCTGATAGACCTGCCCGCCGGCTCCACCCCCATTGATTTTGCCTACCAGATTCATACCGAAGTCGGCCATCGCTGCCGGGGAGCCAAGGTGAATGGCAAGATGGTGGGGCTGGACTATCGCTTAAAATCAGGCGACCGGGTTGAGATTATCACCTCCAAACGGGGCGGCCCCAGCCGTGACTGGATGAATCCCGTGCTGGGCTACACCGGGCGGGCGCGCACGCGCAGCAAAATCCGCCAATGGTTCCGCAACCAGGAGCGGGAACACAACATCCAACAAGGACGCGCCGTGGTGGAGCGCGAACTACGGCGGCTGAATCTGAGCAACACCTACACCGTTTCTGACATTGCCCAGGCGCTCAAATATAAAGATGAGGAGGTTTTTCTGGCGAAGGTGGGCTTTGGCGACATTCAGAGTACGCAGATCGGTGGCGCCATTGCGCTCATGCAAAGCAATTTGAAGCCGGATGATGAGTTACGGCCGTTGCTGCAACCCAAACCGGCCAAAACCAAAGGTCTTACCGTGCAAGGCGTGGGCGGCCTGGCCACCAAAATGGCCCGCTGCTGCCAACCCATCCCACCTGAACCCATTGTCGGTTTTATTACGCGCGGTCAGGGCATTGCCATCCATCGGCGTGATTGCAAAGAAATAAAAAATGCGACTGAACGAGAACGGATCATAGAAGATGTAGCCTGGGGCACGGAATCAGAAACCTTTCCCATTCCCATCGTCATTAAAGCCTACCGCCGGCCTGGTCTGATTGAAGACATCGTGAACATTTTACGTGGGCAAAAAATAAACAGCCCTCGTGCTAAAACAGCTACCGCCAGCAGCATTTCCACCGTTTTCCTGGAAGTTGAGGTCACCACTCTGGCACAACTCAACTGGTTGATGCAAAAATTTGAAACGCTGCCCAATGTCATCGAAGTCTCCCGGCAGCGGTGGACCTAAAGGGGAAAAAGAAACAACAATGAGCAACGAAAAAAGCTGGACATTTGAATATGAAGGCGAAACCATCCATGTCAAAGAAGTCGGGGACGAATACGAGTTCTACCGCGAAGAAAATGGCGCTTTGGTAGAGTTAGACCCGGAAAAAATTGTGGACGTCTCCACCTATTTCTTTATGGAATTAGCCGGGGGGGAATAAAGTATTCAGGTGTTCAAGTGTTTTCGTGAACGCTTGAACACTCAACCACCGCATGAAACCGCTGGTATATTACTGCCGCTGGCAGGGGGCGTCGCTGCGCTTACGAGGGCGGGATGACACGGCCGTGTGGGGCGCGCTTGTGTTCATTTCCGAAAACGGCGCCGAAACCACCCAACCCTTTCACTTTAATCTGCACACCCGCCAGCTCACGCTCACCCACCCCACCGGCGACCAACGGCTGCAACTGGATGACATGGGTGTTGTGGTTAAAGAGGGAGAGTGATTTGGGAGATTGGATACTGAGAAAGCACCCCCTCACCTGCTCACCCCTCATATTGCTCAAAAATGCGCCGGTAGGCGGGGGTGCTTTGCATCAGTTCCTCGTGTGTGCCTTTGGCAACCAGTTTCCCCTTGCGCACCACCAACACCAGGTCGGCCCAGCGTATTTGCGATAAGCGGTGGGTGATCAAAATCGTGGTCTGGTGGGCCGATGCCTGCATAATGGCCCGCTGAATCTGGTCTTCGGTGGCGCTGTCTACGGCGCTGGTAGAGTCATCCAGAATGAGGATACGTGGTCGGGTGAGAAAGGCCCGCGCCAGAGCAATGCGTTGTCGCTGCCCGCCAGAGAGGGTAACGCCACGCTCTCCTACCACCGCCTGATAGCCATCTTTGAAATTCATAATGAACTCATGCGCCTGGGCAGCTTTGGCGGCCCCTTCAATCATCTCCTGGGTAGCGTCCGGGCAGCCAAAAGCGATATTTTCGGCGACGGTACGCGAAAAGAGAAAGATGTCTTGTTCGATGATGGAAATTTGCCGCCGCAGCGCCGCCAGACTCCAGTTACGCACATCCACGCCATCAATGAGAACACGGCCGTGACCGGCATCATACGTCCGGTTGATCAGCTTGGCTATGCTGCTCTTGCCCGCCCCCGTTTGCCCCACCAACGCCACCGTCTGCCCCGGCTTCACCATAAAATCTACCCCCTCCAACGCACAAGCCCCCTCCACATAACCAAAGTACACATCATCAAACCGGATGGCGCCCTGCATCTCGCCCTGAAAACCATCTACATTCTCATCCAGCGTCGTTTGCGCGTTCATCATTTCCAAAATGCGCCGCGCCCCGGCCAACCCCAACGACACCCGCGAATACGCCATCAAAGAAATGAAGGTGGGAAACCCAAACAGAGACAACAGCCCCATGTAGGCAATCACATCCCCCACATCAATCCGCCCGGCCTGAAATAACAGCAGCGCATGGGCAAAACCGATGCCCAACGTCAGCCCCAACATCAGCAAAGGCAAAAAGCGGGCTTCAATCCGTCCTTGCGCCACCACCGCATCCCGGTAAACACCGGCATTTTCGCCAAAACGGTTAATCTCTTCTTCTTCCTGGGCGCTGCCTTTTACCAGTTCAATGCCATCAATCGCTTCGGCTAAGCGGCTGTTCATCGAGCCAAAACCACGGCGCACCCGGTCAGCTACCGGGTTCAGCACATGCAAGTAGCGGACTAACGCCAAAATATAGGTGACGATAAAAAAGAGCGGCGCCAGAATGAGCGCGGGGTCATACCGTGGCGCCAGCAGCAGGGGCATGAGGATAAAATTCGCCGAGCCGATAACCAGGTTGATGCCCGGATTGAGCATCAGGTTAATTTCATGCACATCATTGGTGGCGCGGGCCATCGTGTCGCCCACTGGCTGCATGTCATGGAAAGTCATGCTTTTACCCAGCAGACTGACGTAAAATTCCTGGCGCATGTCGCGTTCCAGCCGTTCCCCCAACACGGCGCTGGAAAAATTGCGCCCCAACTGCAACACCGCCCGCACCAGTTGGCTGAGGATGACCATCACGGCCGTCCAACCAATCAACCCCACATCCGGTGGATCGGCCAGCGCCGCATTAAAGGCCGTGCCGGTGAGAACGGGGATGGCTGCCGCCAGCGCCGCATTACCAAACGCGCCAATAAAAACGCCTAAAACAAGCAGTTTATGCCGTCTTAAATGCGAAAGCGTCCACCGCCCAGGTGAACGCCGGTCTGAGGTCAGCGGGGAATGTACAGCAAACTCTGTCAAAACAGATACCTACCATGCCTTTTATGAGGGGATTATCGCACAAAACGACCAGACCTGACAGCTTTCAAAAAACTGTCAGGTCTCATGGCTGGCGCAGCACGGCCGTATGCCGTGTGGTATACAGCGGCCCTTTGGGCGTGAGGTGGCTTTCAATTAGATGAATGGCGTCCACGGTAAAGGGAAGCGGGTTGACGGGGATGTCCCAATTCAGGGTGGCAGGCAAACGGCCGTCATTCACCCGGCCAATCGTCAAATGGGCGTTAAATGGTTTCTCTTCAGCCGCCCACCCCAACGGCGTCAATCGCTCATCTAAATCTTGTTTGAGCGTCCGCAGTGGCGCTTCCGCACCGGTGACACCCACCCAGATCACACGCGGCCGTTTGATGTTGGGAAAACAGCCCAATCGTCCCAACTGCAAGGGAAAGGGAACATGATGGGCGGCCAATTCATCGAGTTGTTGCGCCAGAGAAGGGAGTTGGGACACGGCCAACCCGAAGCCGCTTCGGGCCGTGTCCCCCAAAAATCGCAAAGTCAGGTGTATATTCCCCGGCTGCACCCAACGCACCAGGCGCAGCGGCATTTGCAGGGCCAATGTTTGGCTGATGCGCCCTAATTCTTGTTTAACATCCGGGGGCAGTTCAATAGCAATAAACGCACGAATGGTGGCAGTCATGTAGGTGATTGGGGGATTAGGAGATTAGGAGATTTAATCTCCCAATCTCCTAATCTCCAGAAAAGCAACTCTTACGCGCCGACAATACGGGGGGTGTCGTCGTGTGACCGGCCGGGGGTAGACCGAATAAATTCCTGAATCTGGCGATAGGTGATCATGCCCATCAAACGGCCGTACTCCACCACCGGCAGCGCCCATACCCGCAGCCGCGCCATCTGCCCCATCACATCCAACAAGTCGGTATGGGGTGAAACGGGGCGCACATCAGGCGACATGGCCGCGTAAATGAGGGCATCCGGGCCATACAGGTTGGCCGCGCGCAGCAAGCCATCTTCGGTAACAAAGCCAATGTAACGGCCGTCATCCGCCACCGGAAAATCACTTTGCCAGCCACGCATCCGTTCCGCCAATGCCTGGCGCAGACTGTCATACGGCCCCAACGCCCCCACCACCGGCGAAAACACTTCCCCTACCGCATGGCCATAACCAGAACGGCGCAGCCGGCTTTGCCAGCGAATAGCGGCCAACTCCTGCGAACCGGCCACAAAAATAAACAGGGCAATCAAGCCCATGAAAATGGCGCCGTTTATGATAGCCCACAGCCCCATCAAGAAGGCCACGACGCGGCCAATGTTCACGGCAATGGCCGTCGCCTGTTCATAGCGCAGCCACATCGCCAACAACGCCCGCAACATACGCCCCCCATCCATCGGAAAGGCTGGCAGCAAATTAAACACCGCCAAAATCACGTTATACACCAACAAAAATGAAAAAAGCGTGGTGAATGTCAGTGAATACGTTTGAAAAGCAGCCTGAAATGGTATCTTTAGCAGCCAGGCAATCAGCCCCATCACCACCGCCAGCACCACATTCACGGCCGGGCCGGCCACCGCCACCACAAATTCCTGATGCGGCTTTTCTGGCATCCGCTCTAATTGGGCCAATCCGCCAATGGGCAGCAGCACAATCTGGCGCACTGGAATACCATAATGCAGCGCCGCAAAGCTGTGCCCCAGTTCGTGCAGTGTCACCAGCACAAACAGCAGCAGCACCGAAACGACGCCAAACACAGCGCCGCTGACGCCACCTGCCTGACCATACGACATGGCGGCAAATACCAGTATCAACGGAAACGTCAGATGAATCCGAATATCAATACCACGTACCACTAAAAGTTTCCAGGAACTATTCATCTCACCACAACCTTTTCGAGATTGGAGATTAGAAAATGGAGATCAGAGTAACCTTCAATCTATAATCTCCGCACATTACAATTGAGATCATAGCACAATGATCCCGTTCTGTGTGTTAGCAAGCCATAAAAGGTAACGTAGCCTAATTTGCCCTATCCACCGCCATCGGCGAAAATTAACCGGCAAGCGGTGATTCGGTATAAAGACATCTATGAAGAATTCACGGTCTACATTTCTCATTATCGGGGCAGCCATCGCGGTTTTGGCGCTGGTGGCGGTGGCGGCGTTTTGGCTGCTACCGCGTCTGTTGGGCGCCGACGGCGACGCCATTGTCCAACACATGCCGGATAACACGGCCGTCTTCGCCGAAATTAACCTGCTCAACCTGCAAGACAATGCCAGCCGCCAGACAGCCGCCGCCTTCGAGGAAACGTACAACAGCGCCGACATCCCCTTCAACCCGGCCGATCCTTCCACTATTTTTAATGGTCTGGACGGGGCATTAAGCTCGTTGGCCGGGGTAACGGTGAGCGAAGATGTGCGGCCCTGGATGGGGGCCAATGCCGGCGCCGGTTTTCTGCCGCCAGGGGAGGATGGGCAGCCGCGCTGGCTGCTGGCGGCCACCGTGCGTGACGCCGCCGGGGCGACCGCCTTCATTGAAAAAGTGAATGGCATCGGGCAGGGCACGGCCGTGCGTCACGATAGTCTGGTGCTGCTGGCTTCAGACCCGGCGACGCTGGCTGCTGCCCAGGCCGCACCTGATGGCTTGAGCCTGGCCGATTCCCGCCGCTACCAGCAAACAATGGCCGAACTGCCGGACAAACGCGCGGCGACATTGTATGTGAATATGGCCGAAATGGATAAGCTGCTGGCAACGGCCGTACCACCCGAACAAGAAGGCATGGTGCAGGCCATTCGGGGCATCCTACCGGCCTACACCAGCCTCGGTCTGGCTGCCTTTGCCACCGATACCGGTATTCAGGTGGAGATGGTGGGGCTGCATGGCCCCTTAACCGCCACCCAACAGGCGCTGCTGGCGGCGCAAACGGCCGTACCCACCACCGATACCTACCTGCCCGCCGACACGGCCGTTTACCTCACCGGCCAACGGCTTGACCTGCTCTGGCAGTTGCTCAAAGGCTCGTTAGATGGCCTGGGTTACAGCGCCGCCGACGTAGACGAGGCCACCCAACTGTTTGCCGGGTTGTTTGGTTTCAACCCGGACACGGAGTTGCTGGCCGCATTGGACGGCGAATTTGCCCTGGCGCTTATTCCCACTGCCGGGGGCACGGCCGTGCCCGGTCTCAGCGGCGTTCTGCTGGCGGAACACAATCAGCCGGACAAGCTGGCAGATCAAGCCACATTGCTGGCTGCCGGGCTGCCCCGGCTTGGGTTTGCCACCGCCAACGACAATGGTGTGTTCCAGGTGAATAATCCCGATGGCACGCCATTGGTGGTTTATGCGGTGGACGGGGCGCGGGTGATCGTGGGCACAGATGCGGCGGGGGTGACGGCCGTGACCACCACCACCGACTCCTTAACGGCTGCCCCCGCTTACCAGGGCATTTGGGTACTCCTGCCCGGCGAAGCCAAACCCTTGCTCTTTGCCAACGCCGGCCCATTGGCCGGCCTGTTCAACCTCGATCCAGAAACGCTGCCCATCACCCACGCCGTCATGGGCACAACCAGTGATGACGCTATTTCCCGCGCCACGCTTTTGCTAATCTTGGGAGATTAGAGATTGGAGACTAACTCCAATCTCCAATCTCCAATCTCAATATGGACCCACAAAAACAATTAGCCCCCTACCAGGCCCCTTACCAGCCCTGGCGAACCTTCCAGGAAGCGGAAAAGCAGGAAAAGTTTACCCACCGCACCATCAACATTGTGGTCATTGCCCTGACTGTGGTGGGTTATCTGCCGCTGCTGCTCGATTCCGACTTTTATGATTTGCCCATCTTCCATATGCTGCTGATTTTAGGGTCAGGCATTCTCTACGGCGCAGTGGGTACCAGGGGGATGGTCTGGTTTGAAGAAAAAAGCAAGACTCGCCCCTGGTTCATGCCTGCTTATTTTGTGGTGATGATGGGCATTATCGCCTTTACTTTCTGGATTGTAGAAGGGGTGGAAGGAAATGTCTGGCTGCTTATTTTGCCGGTAGCCGCCCAAAGTCTGGCGCTGCCCAGAGTGGGCACGGCCGTTGTTAGCATCAGTTTATTGGGCCTCATTTTCTTTGTCTTCATGCGCAGCACCTCTCTGGAAAATGCACTGCAGGCTATGCTGCAAATCAGCGCGGCCATGATCTTTACCCTCATCTTCACGTACATTGCCCTACGTGAAGCAGCCGCCCGCGAGCATATTGCCCAATTGGCCGGCGAGCTACACGCCGCCAATTTGCGCCTGGCCGAGTACGCTGCCCAGGCCGAAGAACTGGCAACCACCAAAGAGCGCAACCGCCTGGCCCGTGAAATCCACGACAACCTGGGGCACTACCTCACGGTGATCAATGTGCAGCTAGAGGCCGCGCGCACCGTGATGCCGGAAGACCCGGAAAAGGCGGCCGATGCCCTACAAAAAGC
This sequence comes from uncultured Chloroflexota bacterium, assembly GCA_900696625.1. Lineage (GTDB taxonomy): Bacteria > Chloroflexota > Anaerolineae > Promineifilales > Promineifilaceae > CAADGU01. Next base: position 11,377 of record CAADGU010000331.1, read on the forward strand.
ACAAAAACTGACGCAGGAAGGGTTGATCGCCATTCGCCACTCCATCAGCGCCCTGCGTGAATCACCCCTGGAAAATCAAACGCTGCCGCAGGCCATTGGGCGGTTAATAACCGAAACAGCGCAAACAGGGCTGCAAGCAGAACTAAAAGTGATCGGGACGCCTTTTGAGCTGGAGCCAAAGGCCAACCTGACGCTTTACCGGGTGGCGCAGGAGGGGCTGACCAACACGCGCAAACATGCCCAGGCCAGGCATGTGCATGTGACGCTGGATTATTCGCAGCCACAACAGGTAACGTTGTCGGTGGTGGATGATGGCGTGGGCACGGCCGTGTCCGCCGACGCTGGTTTTGGCCTCATTGGGATTCGGGAACGGGTGCAGCTATTGGGTGGGGAAACGGCCGTGACCACCGCGCCCCATGCCGGCTTCTCGCTCGTTGCCACTATCCCCCTCCCACCCGAAACATCTGAACAGTAACGCCGGCACCACCTCTCCCGCCGGGCCGGCCAGGGCGAAGTTGCAGGCAGCAGTCAAGGGCGTTGGCTGCGGGTTGATCTCCACAATGGGGATGCGGTTGTTTTTCGCTTCCAACGGTAATGAGGCAGCCGGCTGCACCAAGGATGACGTGCCAATGGAGAGAAAAATATCGGCGCTGCGGCTGGCAGTCACGGCCGTGTGCAGCCCCACCGCCGGTAAACTTTCGCCAAACCAGACCACATCCGGCCGCAAATAACTGCCACACACCGCACAACGCGGCGGGTTCTCCGCCTCCTCCCAGGTTGGCGC
>CAADGU010000332.1 GCA_900696625.1 uncultured Chloroflexota bacterium
AGAAACTGGGGCTGGCGGGATTGGCACTGCGGGGGACGGGGGTACGGCCGTACCTCGGCCAAAAACCACCGCCTACCCTCTTGCACCGCGCTGCCCAGGCGCTCGATCCCCAGGGCAGGTTCTACCGACCATGAAAAGATGCGTGATGCGGAAACTCAAGGGTCACCCATCACCCATCACACGTCACACGTCACACGTCACTCGTCACACCATTGTCCCCATGCAATCGGGTAATACAATTGGCGGTGAGAACGTCTAAACCGATGTTGCGCATCCGATTCCCGCAATGCCCCACGCAGTCCTATGCTTGATTTACTCCACGCCACCTGGCTCTACGCCCAAAGCCATGCCGCCGAATTCTGGGGGGCGCTGGCCGATCACCTGCTGCTGGTGGCTGTTTCCTTGAGCATCAGCATGGTCATCAGTATCCCCATCGGCATCTGGTCATCACGCGGGCAGCGCACGGTCGTGATTGACGCTTTCAGTACGTTCCGGGTGGTGCCCAGCATTGCCGTGCTGTTTCTGGCGATCCCCTTTTTTGGCCTGTCGCGCACCTCGGCTATCATTGCCCTGACGCTGCTGGCTTTCCCGCCCATTTTGATTAACACCGACGCCGCCTACCGCACCATCAGCCCGGCCATCCGCGAGGCGGCGGTGGGCATGGGCATGACCGCCGGACAGATTTGGCGGCGGGTGGAGACGCCGCTGGCGCTGCCGGTGATGTTAGCCGGCATTCGCACGGCGACGGTGGAATTGGTGGCCAGCGCCACGCTGGCGGCTTTTATCGGTGTCGGGGGGCTGGGCCTCTATGTGGTACGTGGTTTTGCCCTGTATGACATTTCCATTTTGCTGGTGGGGGCAATTCCGGTGGCGCTGCTGGCGCTTTTCATTGACCTGACGTTAAGCGGCGTACAACGGCATATACAGGTTTCTGTGTGAATGGGAGATTGAGAGATCAAGAGATTAGGAGATTCAGTCTGCCAATCTCTTGATCTCCAACATCAAAGAACCATTCCATTTTTACAAGTTCTGGTAATTCAAGGAGAGAAAAATGAAAAAGTTAATCTGGTTTGTGTTGGCGTTGGGGTTACTGACGGCCGTACTCTCGGCTTGTGGTAGCAAGGATGACAAAACCATCACCGTCGCCTCCAAAGATTTTACGGAGCAGTTTATTTTGGGTGAGATGTATGCCTTATTGCTGGAAGACGCCGGTTACAAGGTGGAGCGCAAGCTCAACCTGGGAGGCACACCGGTGGCCCATCAAGCCCTGCTAGATGGTCAAATTGATGTCTACCCCGAATATACCGGCACCGGCCTGCTCACCGTGTTGAAAATGGACGTGATGAGCGACCCGCAGGTGGTGTTCAATGCGGTTAAAACTGCCTACCAGGATCAATTCGACCTGGTCTGGCTGAACCCGGCGCCCATGAACAACACCCAGGCATTAGCCATGACCAAAACCCGCGCTGCCGAATTGGGCATTACCACCTTTTCGGACATGGTAGCCAACGCTGACCAACTGGTGCTGATTGGCCCACCCGAATTTGCCGAACGTGAGGATGGTGTTCCCGGTTTAAAGCGGGTCTACGGTGATTTTGCCTTCAAAAATTTCCTGACGGTAGACCCCGGCCTGCGCTACCAGGCTTTGCTCAACGGTGAGGCGGATGTGGTGGTCGCTTTTGGCACGGATGGCGAATTGGCCGCCTATGACTTACAATCGTTGGTAGATGACAAAGGGCTGTACCCGCCGTACCAGGTAGCGCCCGTCATCCGCCAGGCGGCGTTGGACGCCAACCCGGAAGTGGCTGACATTTTGAACAAAGTCGCCCCCCTGCTCACCGACGCCACCATGCAGCGGCTCAATAACGAAGTCAGCGGCAACGGCCGTGAACCCGCCGACGTGGCCCGTGAATTCCTGGTACAGCAGGGGTTGATCAAGTAATTGAGTAATTGGGTAATTGGGTAATTACTCAATTACTTAATCACCCAATTACCCTCGCCCATGAGCGCCATCCGCTTTGAAAACGTCAGCAAGCAGTTTGCCAATGTCGGGCACACGGCCGTAGCCGACGCCACCTTTGCCGTAGCCGAAGGCAGTTTTGTGGTTTTGCTGGGGCCGTCCGGCTGCGGTAAAACCACCTTGCTCAAAATGGTCAACCGGCTGATTGAACCCACGTCCGGCGTCATCTACCTGGATGGGCAAGACAGCCGGGCGGTAGATGCCACCACCTTGCGCCGCCAGATCGGGTACGTCATCCAGCAAATTGGCCTCTTCCCGCACATGACGGTGGCCGAAAACGTCGCCATCGTACCTGACCTGCTCAAGTGGTCCAAAGAAGACATTGCCGCCCGCGTGGATGAGATGCTGGCGTTGGTGGACTTGCCGCCGGCGCAATACCGCGACCGCTACCCGGCGCAGTTGTCCGGTGGGCAGCAGCAGCGGGTGGGCGTGGCCCGCGCCCTGGCGGGCGACCCCAAGGTGATCCTAATGGATGAGCCGTTTGGCGCGGTGGACGCCATTACCCGCATCGGTTTGCAAGACGCCCTGCTCCAGTTGCAGCGGCGGCTGCATAAGACCATCCTCTTTGTGACGCATGACGTGGAAGAGGCGCTGCGGCTGGCGGACAAGATGGTGGTGATGAAAGACGGCCGTGTCCACCAATACGACACCCCCTTCAACATCCTCAAAAACCCGGCCAACGACTTTGTGCGTGAACTGGTAGGCGCGGATGACATGGTGCGCCAGTTGGGCCTCATTCGCGTGGAAGCCGCCATGCAGCCGCTGCCGCCCGATTTCACCCACAACGGCCAACCCACCATCCCTCAGGACAGCAGCCTGCGCCAGGCGCTCTCCCTCCTGCTCGGCGATGGCGTCACCACTTTGGTTGTCACCGATGGCGCCGAGCCGGTGGGGGTGTTAACGCTGCGGCAGATTCAACGATACCGGGAGTGAGAGACATCCGATTTTTCAAAAAAATCGGATGTCTGATGCCCTGCTATGACCTACATCCTCAACAATCCCGACGTCATCCTCCGCTTAACCGGGCAACACCTGTATATGACCCTCACGGCGCTGGTTATATCGTTGGCGATTGCTTTGCCATTGAGCCTGCTGCTGCTGCGCTCGGAGCGGCTGGCCAATGGCGTGTTGGGCTTGTTGGGCGTGTTATACACCATCCCCAGCATTGCCCTGTTGATCTTGCTGCTGCCGGTGTTTGGCCTGAACCAAAAATCGGTGATTGTGGCCCTGATTATCTACACCCAGGTGATTCTGGTGCGGAACATGGTGGTGGGCATGAAGGGAGTGCCCGCCTACATTTTGGAAGCGGCCAAAGGGGTGGGCATGAGCGGCTGGCAAAGCTGGCGGCGGGTGCAGTTGCCATTGGCCATGCCGGTCATCATTGCCGGTTTGCGCATAGCGATTATAGTCGCTATCGCCATTGCCACCATTGGCGCTAAGTTTGGCGCGGGGGGATTGGGCACGCTGCTGTTTGACGGCATCGCCCAGAACCGGTATGACAAAATCGTAGCCGGGTCGGTGGTGGTGGTCCTGGTCGCCATCCTCCTCAACCGGCTGCTGATCACGGCCGAACGCCATTACCAAAAACGGCATGGTTCATAAAGCAAAATTTGTGGTTTACAAATCAGCCCACCAGTTGTCATTCCGAACGCAGTCTTCGGAGTGAGGAATCCCGCTTAATTTGCTCCGTCGGGATTTCTCGGAAGACCTCGAAATGACATTGAATTTGTAAAGGTGTGTTGATAAGGCTTGAACCATGCCCCAAAAACCTGTGTAGAGCATGATCAGCAGACGTTTGCGTTTCAGCCTGGTTCAATCCGTGGTGAGTGAATCAAGCCGCTCCACAAATGACCAAACGGCCGTGACAAACGCCTCTGGGCTTTCCTCTTGCGGTATGTGCCCGGTGTTGGGGATGATGACCAGTTCCGCGTTTGGTAATGCCTCAGCCAGGCGTACACTTTCGGCGGTGGGCACGATGCGGTCATCATCGCCGGTGATGACCAGCACCGGCAGGGTAAGTTCCGGCAATCGTTCTGGCAAATTCGATGCTTCGCTCGCCAGTGTGAACTCCCACAACGCTTTGTCCCAATTGGCCACCCGCAAGGGCTTTTCGTAAGCGGCGATGTCTTCTGGCGTTACCAGTCCCGGATCGTGCCAGGCCAGGTCAAGCAATGAACCCCCGCGCCCCAATAAATTCCGGGTGATCAGTGGCCCCAGATGGCGCATTTGCGGTGTGCGTAAGAGGGGTTTGATGAAGGGTGGCGCGCCGCCGCCAGAGTAGATGGCCGGGTCAGCCAAAACCAATGCGGTCACCCGGCTGGGATGGGCTAACGCCATCGCGGTGGCTACCGTGCCCCCGGCAGAGTTGCCGACCAGAATGGCCTGCTCCACCGACAGCGCATCCAGTAGGCCCATGGCCTGGGCGACTTGAGCCTCCGGTGTGTAGGGATTATCGCCTTCCCAGGTCAACGGCCGTGCTGACAGCCCAAACCCGATGCGATCATAGACGATCACCGTACCCTGCTGCGCCAGCGCCTCGACCACCTTGTGCCAGGTGTAGGTATTGGAAGCAAAGCCATGCAGCAGCAGGAAAACCGGTTCGCCCGTACCAACCTTTTTGTAGTGCAGGCTCTGGCCGTTGATTTCCATGAACTGGCTGTCTGGGTCCGCCAGTTGTTGGGGCGGGACGGTATCAGGCAGCGGCGGGACAGGTACCAGGAACGGGCCAACCAGCAGCGCCAGCGCCACAATGGCCAGAATGATGAGGAAGTTGCGGCGACGTTTGCTCATACGGTCAGGGTTCAATGACAATTTCCACGAAGGTGGTGCGGCGGGGGTAGACCCAGATTTCCTGGGTAAATTTTTTGTCGCCGGCCGTGACGGTGACGCGATAGTAACCGGCTTCTACGTCGTCAATGGCGAAGTTTTCGTTCCAGAGGTCATCGGCGTTCAGCGTTTCCTGGGCGTAGGTGGTGGTGGCGGCGTAACGGGAGAGAGCGTCAATGCGTTCCAGGCGCACGGGCGCTTCGTAGGCCAGCGCGCCGTTAGGGAAGGTGACTCGGCCAACCACCGTGCCCCGGTCAGGGAAGGGCCACAGCCAGAGCAGCGGGTTGTGGGTGGCATCGTAATTATTTTGCCCCAGGCGGACTTCAAAGTGCATATGCGGGCCGTCGGCGACGCCGGTAGCGCCGGAGAGTCCGATCACGTCCCCGGCATTAACCTGCTGCCCTACCTGCACCAGCGGCCGGTTCAGGTGGCCGTAAAGGGTGAACACGGCCTGCCCGTTGTACAGGAAGTCATGCTGGATGACGACCAGATTGCCATAGAAGCTGTTGTGCGGCCCGTAGGTAGTGGTGGCATCATTCCCGGCGACGACAATTGTGCCGCTGGCGGCGGCCAGGATTTCGGTGTTGTACGGTACGTCAAATTCTACGCCGTGATGGGGGCGCAGTTCGCCGCCGCGTGTGCTGCCATAGGGGTAATGTTTGTTTGTCCAGACGATGCCACCTTCGGCCACAGGCCGCCGCAGCCAGTAATGCTCGTCTGGCGCAGTTTGGGGCAGGGCGGGGGGGGTGAAGGTGGGCGGTGGTGGCGTGGGCGAGGCGGTGAGCAGGTGATCAGGTGTGGGGGTGAGCGAGTGAGCAGGTGTGGGGGCGATGGGGACATCGCTGGGTGTAGGTGTGGGGTCGGGCAGGGAGAAGGAGGGCATGGCGGCTATTTCGCCTGCCATGTCGCTGGCTGGGGTGGGGGAGATGATTTGCAGTTGTACGGGGGGCAGGGTGGTGTTGGTGGGGGCAATGGTGGGCGGCACGGCCGTACCCGGCTGCGACTCCACCACTTCCACATTCGCCACTGCCACCGCCGGCTGCCCCTGGCACGCCGCCAGCAGCAACAAAATGAGGACGCTGATGAACGCAGATAGACGCGGATCGTTTTTCGCTGCCTTTCGGCGCCTTTGAGTTGAACAATATCTCATATGCTCTTAGTGATCGTTCGCAAATAAGTTGGCGATTGGGTAGTTGGGCAATTAAAGCAGCCAATTACCTAATTACCCAATTACATAATTACTGGACAGTTTCCTAGAATCCACCCCGTTCTCTGGCGGTGGCCATGACGGCTTCGGCGATAACGGCCGTCTCCCGTTCCCACGTGTCCAGTTCCGCCAGCCATTGGGCGGCGAGCGTTTGGTTTTGCAAACCCACGGCGTTGATGCGCACGTTCATGGCGGCAATTTGCACGGCCGTGTGCGCCAACAGCGCCCCAGCGGCGGCGTCGGTGGCGGCGCTGACCAGGCCAATGGTTGTAATCGTTTGCGCCAATTGGGCCACACCGTGGCTGAGCCGGGCCACACGCAGCGGCACTTCACCCGCACCGATGGTGGCTCTTTCTACGGCCGTGGCCCGGATTTCTTCGGGTACGTCTTGCTGGCGAACGGCGGTCAGGACGGCTTCATAGGCGGCAGCGTCGGCGCGGATGGCGGCGGTGAGTTCAGTGCGCAGGCTAGAAGCCCGCGCAGCGATGGTTTCGGCCTCTGCCTGCACGGCGGCGTACTTCTTTTTGCTTGCCGTCAGCCCGGCGACCATTTGCGCCAGAGCGGCGGCCAATGCCCCTGCCAGAGCAGCGGCCGAACCGCCGCCAGGGGTAGGCCCTTTGGCTGCCAGTGCGTCCAGAAAGGGGTGCGGTGTGTAGTCGCTGTCCTCTTCTTCTTCCAGCAGGCGGTATTCCAATATCTGGCCGTCTGGCATCTCGTCCAGTTGCAGGTAATACCGGGCCGATTCCATGAGCGCCTGCTGCGGGATGAGGCCCACCAGTTCGGCTTTGCTGACGGTGAGGCCGTAGCGGGCGGCTTCCCGTTTGACCATTTCTTGCACGCGGTAGATGGGGGTTTTGTCGAAGTTGGTCAGATTCATGCTCACCTGGGCCAGCCCTTCCACCAGGAAACCTTTGGCCTGCACGTAACGCAGGCCGCCGCCGCTGAAACGGACGGCGCGAGCGATCTGTTCGGCGATCTCCACGTTATCTGTGTTCAGGTAGAGGTTATAGGCGATGAGGAACGGCCGTACCCCAATCACCGTTGCCCCCCATTTGGCCGGGACCGCCGGGCCATAATCTGGTTCGCGGGCCGATTCCTGGCCGATCTCCTCTTTCCACTTTTCGTACTGTCCCTTGCGGATGTCGGCCAATTTTTCCCGTTCGGGGCGGGTGGCGGCGTCGCCGTAGAGGTAAATGCAAATACCCAATTCGTCGCCAACTCGTTTGCCCAGCCGGTGCGCCATTTCTACGCACTCTTTGATGCTCATGTTTTTGATGGGGATAAAGGGGCAAACATCGGTGGCGCCAATGCGGGGGTGTTCGCCCTGGTGGTTGTCCAGGTCAATCAGTTTAGCGGCGGTGGCAATGGCGCGGTAGGCGGCTTCTTCCACGTCGGCCGGCGCGCCGACGAAGGTGATGACGGTGCGGTTGTGATCGGGATCGGCGCTGATGTCTAGCAGGCGGATGCTGGCGCGCACGCTGCGGATGGCGTCGGCGATGGCGTTGTAGATGGCCGGGTCACGGCCGTTGCTGAAGTTAGGTACACATTCAACCAGTTGGTGCATGGGTGGAAACTCTCCTTGTATATGGTGGCTGGTAGCTAGGGGCTGGTAACCTCTAGCTACCAGCGTTTTTTATCACGAATAGGGGTAATGGGCGAGTGAGAATGGGATGTTCTTGGGAAGGGTTCAGGTTTTGTGGCGGCGCAGGCGGTTTTTCACCTGCCGCCACTGCTGTTTGACCGGGCTGACGTCCTCTTTCTCGATAGCTTCCCGGCTGTAGCGGGCGCGCAGGAAGGCTTCGGTCAGTTCCTCAATTTCCGTTTCGGCGTCAGGCCAGCCAGTTTTCAAATCGTCGGCAAATTCCAGCGGCGTTTCGTCGTGGTGGCGCGGTTGGCCTTGTTCGGCGGCGCGTTTGACGGTGGAGAGGTAGAAGTAGCGAATCTGCTCGCGGGGCGAGAGGGCGTTGAGGCGGATGAAACGCCAGGGAGGTGTGGGTGGGGTGGTCTCATCGGATTTAACGGCCGTTTGCCATCTACTGCGCGCTGCCTCGGCAAAATCACCGGCATAGTCGGCCACATCATGCCACAAGCTGCGCAGCCAGGCCAGCAGTCCGCCGCCGGCCCGCGTAAAGAGTCTGATATTTACCCGAAAACCCCGATCGCGCAAAAAAAAGGAAATCGCCACGATGCTCATCACAATGGCAACTGCCCAAAATGCAGAACTGACCAACATTTGCGCCGTCTCATCTGGCGGCAGGGTAACGGGAGGCAGGGGGGTGGGTGCGGGCGTAGGGGGCGGTAACGTGGGTTCAGGCGTTAACGATGGTTCGGGCAGCGACTGGTTGGCCAGGGGCGCAAAAAGCATAGTCAAGAAGATAGTGAGCAGGTAGGTAAGGAAAACGAAAATCTGCACAACAAAACTGATCATAAAGGCCAACAACCGGCCAATGGCAAAGGTGGATCCCAGGGGCAAAAAGAGGGCGATGATGGCCATGGCTAGCAGCAGCCAGGTGGTCATGCGGTGCCAGCTTCGCTCGATTTCCGGCGATTTGCTGGCGCCCTCGTGCAGCCAGCGGGCATTGAGCGCCCCCAGCCGTGCCTGGCTGAGCAGCAGCAGCCCGGCCACAAAGTAGACAAAAAGCGCCCAGACCAGCGCGGGTGGCAGGGGCAGGCGCTGCAAGGAAATAAAGCTTTCGGTGGAAAGGGATATGGAGCGGGTATCTACGCCGGCAACGGCCGTGCCCATTGCCAGCATCACCCCGCCCCATAACCACTGGTGAAACAACCCGGCTACAATCTCCATGCGGTTGGAAAAGGCCGGTTTCATGTTGGCGTCCTGTTCGCCGCGCGGCAGGGTGAAGTAATATACCTCGGCTTCATCAATGGCCAGGTCATTAAAAGCATCGGCGGCGCTGATGGCCCGCACCCAGGCCAGCAGCAGCAGGATGGCGCTGATCACAAAATAACCGTCGGCCGCCAGCAGCCAGGGGAAGCGCAGATAGCCGGTTAATTGGTTCAGGGCAGGCAGGCTGTCGGCTGCCAGCCAGGTATAGACGCGCAAAATGAGAAGGAAAACCAGAAATTCAGCAGCCCGATAAGCCAGCCGGTTGAACTGGCGGCGGTCGGGGTGGTTGAGCCAGATGGTGGTGTAGACGCCTTCCAGCGAAATGAGGAAAAAGAGTGGGATCAAAGCTCGGAACAGGGTGATTTGCAGCACCACATCCAGGACGGCGGCCAGGACGGTGAAAAAAGCGGTGGTGACGAGGGCGATCAGCAGCGGCTGCACGGCCGTGCGTGACCATTTGTTGGTCATGTAGGCGTACTCGTCGCTGTCCGGCGTCACCACCGGGCGCGGCGCCCGCTTTGGGGGGGCGATTACTTTTTTACTTCGGGCTTTCATGGGAATTATGAATTATGAATTATGAATTATGAAAACTGTCACATCCTCTTACCTGCGCACCTACTCAGACCTTCACCCATATACCTCCGGTCGGCGGTCTTGGAAGATGGGGATTTTGGCGCGCACGGCCGTGACCTGTGCCATGTCTATGGTAGCTGTGAGTAGTTCGGCCGTTTCGCCGCCTTCAATCACCGTTTCACCCCAGGGGTCAATAATGCAGGAATGGCCGAAGAAGTGTGTTCCTTTGCTTTCGCCCACCCGGTTGCAGGCGACCAGGAACATCTGGTTTTCGATGGCGCGGGCGCGCAGCAATGTTTGCCAGTGCGCCAGCCGGGGATGGGGCCATTCCGAGGGCAAAAAGACGAGGTGGGCGCCTGCCAGAGCATAGGCGCGGAACAGTTCCGGAAAGCGCAGGTCATAACAAATGGACAGACCCAGGTGGCCCCATGTGGTTTCAATGAGGGTACGGCCGTCGCCCGCCGCCAGGTATTGGTCTTCATCCATCAGCCGGAAGAGATGGGTCTTGCTGTAGACGCCCAGCGCATGGCCGGTGTGGTCGAAGTAGACGGCCGTGTTGCCAATACGCCCGCTGCCCAAATCGGACAGGCACGAGCCTAATATAGCGATGCGATGCGCCTGTGCCAGGGCGGCCACGGTGGCAAACATGCCGGTATCGGTGTCGGTAGCGTATTTCGCGCCATTTTCCAGGTCATAGCCGGTAGACCACAGTTCGGGGAAGACGACCACATCAGCGCCCTGGCCGGCGGCGCGGGCGGTCATCTCTTGCACGGCCGTCAGGTTGGCTGCCGGATCCCCCAGTTTCACATCAATCTGGCCTAGCGATATGGTGAGTTTCATGGTGTGCCCATCCTTAAGGTGGCTGGTAGCTGGTGGCTTGTACCGGCCGCCGCTTTTCGACAAGTTTACCACAGAGGCGGGTAGAGGGGGATGGGGTGGGTGAAACGTGATGTGTGAACTCTCTCTGGTTATGCCTTACGCTTCACGCCAGTCCCCATAAAACCCTGAGCAGCCGCCATAGATGGCATACATCGGCGACTTCGCCTAAGTTGTGATACGATAGACAAGAAATACACCACGAAGGATACCATTCATAATTCCTAATTCATCCTTCATAATTCCAAAGGAGTGACCATGCAAAAAGAAATCGTATTCACCGATAAAGCCCCCGGTGTGGTTGGCCCGTATTCCCAGGCGGTGAAAGCCGGGAATTTCCTCTTTACGGCCGGGCAAATTGCCCTGGAACCGGGCACCGGGCAGATGCTCAACAGTGACGTGCAGCCGGAAACAGAGCGGGTGCTGAAAAATTTGCAGGCCGTTCTGGAAGCCGCCGGGAGCAGCTTTGACCATGTGGTGAAATCCACCGTCCTCCTGGCCGATATGGCCGATTTTGGGGCGATGAATGAGGTCTACGGCCGTTATCTGCCCCACCATCCGCCCGCCCGCACCACCTACCAGGCCGGTAAACTCCCCCTGGGGGCGAAGGTGGAAATTGAAATGATCGCCGTCATCCCCGATTAATTGCGTTGAGACATCCGATTTTGGCAACCAAAGGCTGCATGAAAAATCGGATCTCTACCACCAACTCGTATGCCTGAACCAATCCTCTTTCTCATGTCTCCCGATCCCACAGTGGCCACGGCCGTCGCTGCTCACACGCACACCGGTTACCGGCTGCTGACGGCCGTGACCGGCGCCGACGCCAGCCGCCAGTTGAAAAGCTGTTACGACGCCGGTGAGGATGTGGCCCTCTTTTTGGCCGACCAGCAGGTGGCGGAACTGAGCGGTATCACCTTTTTAGGCGAAGCGGGCCATTTGTACCCGCAGGCCAAAAAGGTGCTGCTGGCCGACTTTGCCGACAGCGAAACCGCCATCCGCAGCATCAACGAAGTGGGCATAGACCGCTATCTGGTACGGCCGTTGACCCCACCGGAAACCACCCTCTATCCGGCGCTGGCTGACCTGTTGGCGCAGTGGGAAACGGCCGTGCGCCTGCCCACCATGCGCGTGCGCGGCATTATGAGCAACCAGGTGGCCCGCATCCATTGTGACTCCAACCTGCACCACGCCGCCGAAATTGTGGCTCTCTCCGGCGTTGGCGATTTGATGGTCGTAGACAGCCAGGGCGCGTTTGTGGGTGTGCTTTCCGAAGGGGATATTTTGCGCGCCGCCCTGCCTGATTTTGACGAAATTTTGGCCGAAGGTGGCGCCCTGGCGGACGCCTACCAGCTATTTTTGCGCAAAGGGCAGGCTTTGTCAGACAGACCCATTATGCCCCTGGTCATTCGCCAGCCGCTCACCCTGCACCCGGATGATCACGTAGCCAAAGCCGCCACCATCCTCATCAGCCGCCAGATTCGTCGCCTGCCAGTGGTGGAAAACGGTCGTCTGCTGGGCACTGTCTCCCGCGCCAACATCTGCCAGGCCGTTGTCGGAGGGTGGTAATGATTCCCATCCGCCGTGTTCTCATCGAAGCCGAAGCCGAAAATAAACGGCTGGGGCACGAAAACCTGGGCTTTTTGTCCAAGACGCATGGGTTTATGCCCACCAGCCCGCCGCTCCTGGCCCTGCCGCCCGCCTTCCGTGCCTGGGACGAAATGGCGGCGCAGTTGCCGGAACTGTTCCGCCGCCTGACCCTGCGCGCCGAACTGGAACAGATGCCGCTGCTGGACGCTGCCGATTTGCCAAACGATTATTTGCTGCGGGCGGCGGCCATTTTTGGCATTTTTGCCCATGCGTACCACTACGTGCAGCCCGAACCGTATGCTGGTATACCGGAAGCGGTGCAACGGCCGTGGGCGCAAATCAGCCAGCGTTTACAGCAGCCCGCTCCCCATCTCTCCTTCATTGATTTGAACATCTACAACTGGCGGCTGCTTGACCCCCACCATGCCGACCCCATGTGCATGGAAAATCTGGCGCTGCTCATCCCCATCCTGGGCAATGAGGACGAGCGCCGCTTCCAGATGACGCCCACAGAGATGATGGCCCGCTTTACGCCGGTGCTGCTGGCCGGTGTGCGCGCTCAGGAAGCGGTTGCCGCCGATGACCCGGCGGCCCTGCAACAAGAACTGCGTTTTATCGCCGACGCCTTGCAGCAGTTGACCTATGGCGTTTTTGCCAAAGTGAACCCCAACGCCTACCACCCGCTGTATGTGAACCCGGTGGTATGGGGCAAAACGGTGGCCCCCATTGCCACCCCATTTCAGGAGACCGGGGAGATTCCCGGCCCCAGCGGTACGGCCATTCCCGCCTTCCAACTGCTGGATATTTTGTTTGGGCGGCGGGCCTATGGCAGCAACATTGGCCGGGAAACGGCCCACGCCCGGCGCTGGTTTCCGCCTCATTGGCGCGCCTTTTTAGACGCCGCCGAAACGATCTCCGTCGCCGATTATGTCAATAAGGTGGGGGATCGGGCATTGATGGGGGTGTTTCACACGGCCGTAGACGCCTACGCCGGCGAAACGGGGCTGTTGGGGCGGCATCGCCTGAAAACCTACGGCTTTCTCGATCTTTCCTTCAAGGCCGGGCGCAGCAAAACATTGGGTGGTTTTGCCGGGGCCTTTGACGACCGCATGTGGGACAAGATGGACGGCGAATTGGAAAAGGCGCGCCTGGAACGGTACGGCCGTGCCCCGCAGCTTTGCCATTTTGTGCCCGTGTCCGGCGTGGCCGACGTGCGCCGCGAGGGGAACGAGTGGGTGAAGCAAATTCGCCTGGATATGCGCGGCAGCGGCCTGGAGTGCCAACCGGGTGACCGCTGCGCCATCTTGCCGGAAAATGATCCGGCGCTGGTAGATCGGACGCTGGCGGCGCTGCAAGCCGGCGGCGACGAACCCATCCCGCTCAACGCCATCTGGCGCGAAGCAGTGAAACAGCGCGATGGCTACCAGGAGGCAAAAGTGCTGTCGCTGCGGGCGCTGCTGACTTTTGGCCGGATTCGGCCCGTCTCGCGGGAGATGGCCAAACGGCTGTACCGGCTGAGCCACAACGAGACGCTGTGGCGCATCCTGGAAGCGCGCGCCGAGGATCAGTGGGAGTTGTGGGATTTGCTGGCGCTGCTGGCCGCGGGCGGTTTTCAGCCGCGCCGCTTGTGGCAGGCAGAACCGGGTGATGTGGAACACATTTGCCGCCTGATTCCGCCGGAGTCGTTCCGCATGTATTCGATTGCCGCCGTGCAGCGAGACGCGGCGGGGGCATTGGCGGAAATTGGCCTGCTGGTGGGCCGGTTAGTTTATGAGACGCCGGACACGGCCGTGTCCCCCTCCCAACCCCGTTCAGGCACCGCCTCCAACTATCTGGCGCGGCTGGCCGAGGCAACGGCCGTAAACCGCCGCGTCTCTATCAAATTAGTGCATCCCCCCCGTTTCAGCTTACCGGCTGATCCCCAACAACCGATACTCCTGTTTGCCGGGGGCACCGGGCTGGCCCCCTTCCTCAGCCTGTTAGAAACACGGGTGGCGCAAAATAGCGGCGACAACTGGCTCTTCTTCGGCACGCGCGCCCCGCAGGATTTGTATGCCCAGGAGAGGCTGGAAACGTGGGCGGTGCAGGGCAAGCTCAACCTGCGGGTGGCCTTTTCACGGGCGGATGTGGGGGTGGCGTTGGCAGACGGCCGTTTCACTTTCCCGCCATCCCCACGCGGTTACATTGACGCGATTATGCGCCAGCCGGAAAATGCCCGGATGTTATACCACCTGCTGCAAAGCCGGGCAGAAGGCGATCAGGGGGCCACCGTGTATGTGTGTGGGCATGTGGATTTTGCCCGCACGGTGACGGAGACGATCAAGGAAATTCTGGCGCAATACGGCGGCGGCGCAGCGCAGGCGCAGCAGATGTTGTATCGGTTGGTGGGCGAAGACCGGTATTTGCTGGAACTGTTTACCACCTATGCCGGGGCGCAGTTTGCCCAGGAGCGGGCCATTCCGGCTTCGCAAGTGGTGGATAAAAACAATGATGAAAATGGGTATTGGCTGATTATCAACGGCCGTGTTTATGACCTGAGCGAATTTGCCCATCTGCATCCGGGGGGGCTGAAAATTGTGCGTTCGTATGCCGGGATGGACGCCACGGCCGCTTACCGCATGGTGCTGCATGATGTCAATTCCGAAGTGGACGCGCTGTTGGGTCTGTATGAGATTGGCGTGGTGCGCCGTTTGGATTTGGGGCAGGCGTGGGGAGTGGCGCTCTCCGGCGATGGCCTGCAATTTGTGACCCTGACGGATGTGTACCGCACCTGGGTACGGCTGCTGTACCAGGTGGTGGAAATGGAAAATGCGCTGGCCAATGATTTTAGCATTCGCCAGGAGCCGGTGACATATGATGAAGCCGTTGCAGGCGTTTCCCTGTCCCGCTACCGCCTGCAACAGTATTTGCAGAGCCATGCCCGTTTCCGCCGTGATTACCAGGCGAAGGTGGTGGGTGAACCACTGCACCAACTGTGGCTGCTCACGGCCAGTTTGTGTGATGAGACGGCCACGGCGACCTGGTTGCGGGAGCGGCTGACGGCCGTGCAAACCAGCGCCGCCGCCCACCAATTTGCCGCCTGGGAGCATGAACTTAGCACGCGCCTGCACCAACTCCCCCCCGAGGGGCCGTTGGTAGAGTTAGAAATGGCCTGCGCCCAACTGGAACAGGCCGACCGGCAATTTATGCATGAGATGAAAGACGCCTTGCGGCAGGGTATCGAGATATTTGAACAGTATGAGGCGGGGGTATTGGTACACGGCCGTGACGCGCTGCTGGCCTTGATGAAGGGGCTGCCGGAACTGCTGGTGGGGTATTATACGGCCGTGTTTTACCGTGAGGCGTGACTTGAGTTAATTTCACGCATCACGCATCACGCATCAATTGAGTACGAAAATCACTTGACAAAAGCAGCCTCTTAGCGCCACAATCTGCTACGAGCAGGTCACAATTTGCCCAAGAGCCTGGCCCTTCAGGCTCCCTTTGATTGTTTTATCCGCACCAGGGTCTACCACTCAAAACAATCCACATCTTAGCCCGACCCAACCCTAAACGAGGAGGAAAACATGCGTCTCAAATACATTCTCTTTAGTCTGGCAGCAGTACCTGGTCTGATGGCGCTGCTGTTAGTCAGTACCCTCTCCCCGGCTCAGGCGGATTTCAAGACGGTGCATACGGCCGTCTCTCCCACCGCCCCCGCCGACACAGAGGATTTTGTCTATACGGCCTGGCAGTTGGCCGCCAATGCGCCCTTCGCCTTCACCCGCTTTGATGCCGAGTATTCACCAACCACCGGCAAAGTTTACTTTTTGGGTGGCCGGTTAGGCAGTGGTGATACCGATGGCAGCATATGGGAATTTGATCCTGCTACCGGTGTTTATGCCGACACAGGCGTAGATATGCCGGTTCCTATTTCCAATTACCAGATTGTCCGTCTGGTGGAAAGCGGCGGCGATGAGGTTATGGTTACCTTTGGTGGGCGGCCGGCGGCCGGCGGCACGGTCAACACGGTGCAGGGTTACAAACCCGCTTCCAACACCGTGGTGAACTACACAGCTACCGATCCCTACCCGGTTGTAACTGCGCCTGGCGGCGTGGTGGCCGTTAACAACATCGCGTACAGCTTCGGTGGGTTTGATGGCGCCGCCATGATTGCCAATACCTATATCTTTGACATTACCGCTGCCCCTGGCAGCCGCTGGACAGCCGGCCCCAATCTGAACATGGCGCGCAGTTATATGGGGGCAACGGCCGTAGATGGTTACATCTATGCCATTGGCGGCGATACGTTTGACGGCGCCGCCCTCATTGCCCAAACCATTGCCGAAAGGTTAGATACATCCAATCCCACTGCCTGGGATGACGCTGGCGTGGCCGACCTGCCCATCGCCTGTGATGAAAATCAGGCATATGGTTTTGACACCGGCAGCGCCTATGATCTGGCCGGAGCCATTGTCTTGGGCGGCTGCGGGCAGTGGACAAATGAATTGGCGGAATCACTGCTGTATGACGTAGCCAACAACAGTTGGGACATCACCTTCCCGGACTTAAACGAAGCGCGCCGCAACCATGCTGGCGCTTTTGTCCCCAATGGCGTCGGTTTGAATGGGCAGCCCGGCTTGTGGGTTTGGGGTGGCCGCCAGGGTTCCGACGCCAATGTATTGATCACGCCGGAGTTCTATAATGTCACCCCGCTGAGTGATTTCACCCTCGTGCCACGTGACCAGTTCGTGGAAGGCTTCGGCACAGTCACGGTTAACGCCGGTGCGTCCAACCGCAGCGGCGCAGACGAAACCTTTGATCTCACCTATTCCAGTTCGCTGGGATGGGTGGTAGATGGACCGGCCAGCGTCTTTGTGGCCGATGGCGATCTGGTGGCGTTTGGTATTGATGTGACCATTCCCGCCAACGCGGACTGCGCCGACGTGAACGTTGTAACCATTGACGGTGTCGGGCAGGCCAACACCAGCCTGACCGATTCAATCCAGGCACAGGTAAAACTGCTTTGCCAGCCTGGTGTGGGTGGTGTTATTGATGATGCCAACACCAGCCTGCCTGTTCCCAACGCTTACATTTACATTGAAGATGTCACCAACCCCTCGAATGTAGCCGAAGCGTTTGCCGATGATGATGGTGAGTACCTGATTCTGGGTGTTACGCCAGGCGATTATTATCTGGCAGTCTCTGCTGAAGGGTACCAGTTCTCCATTTTGCCGAGTGGCTGGCCGACCGGGGCCATTCAAATAACCATATTGCCGGATGCGGTCACTCTCCAGGATGTGACACTCAATGCGCCCGTCATGGAATGGTCAGATACGGCGTACAGTGAGACTTTGACGCCCGGTGCGCAGGTGACGCACACTCTGGTGATCTCCAATAGTGGTACATCGGAGTTGTACTTCTCACTAGGCACCTATCAATCCGGTATTGACCCGCTGCCACGTTCGGCGGAAATGCCACGGCCGTCATACCGCATTGATCCACGCATCATGGCTGAACTGGGGGTTTCGGAAGCAGGCACAACCGATTTCATCGTCTTCATGGCCGAGCAGGCAGACCTGAGCGCGGCTTATGGGATCACGGATTGGAATGCGCGCGGCCAATATGTGTATGAAACCCTGGTGGCCACGGCCGAACGTTCACAGCAAGGTACACGGTTTTGGCTGGACGCGCAGGGGTTAACGTACCGGCCGTTTTTGGCCAGCAATGCCATTCTGGTTTATGGCGGCTCGCTGGAAGCGGTGAATGCGCTGGCGGCGCGGCCTGAGGTGGCTTATCTGCTGGCGAATGACGAAGTCCCGTTGGAAACGCAGAAAGCATCGTGGTGGCAGAATGTGGACACGGCCGTGCGCGCGGCCCTTTCGCCTGAAGCCCTGGAATGGGGCATTCTGGCCGTTAATGCCGATGAGGTCTGGGTAAACGAAGCCAACACCGGCGAGAACGTGATTGTGGCGAACATAGACACCGGCGTCCAGTGGAACCACCCCGCTCTGGTAAACCAGTATCGTGGCGGCCCCGGCAACCATGATTACAACTGGTACATGCCAACCTCTGGCTGCGCCGGGCAAACCGAGCCATGCGACAATAATGGGCACGGCACCCACACCATGGGCACGATGGTCGGCAGCGACAACCCGACGGATCCCGTCAATGCCACCAACGGCATTGGTGTGGCCCCCGGCGCGGAGTGGATTGCCTGTAAAGGGTGTGAAACGAACAGCTGCTCCTTCGAGGCGCTGTTGATGTGTGGTGACTGGATGGTAGCGCCCACTGACTTGAACGGCCAGAACCCCGATCCGGCGCAGCGGCCGCACATTGTGAACAACTCGTGGGGCGGCGGCAGCGGCGACTTCTGGTATGGCGGCGTGGTCGGCGCCTGGCGGGCGTCTGGCATGTTCCCGCAGTTCTCGGCCGGGAACAGTGGCCCCTCGTGCAGCACCACCGGTTCACCTGGCGATTATGTGCGCAGTTATAACTCGGCGGCTGTGGACATTAGCCTGAACGCGGCCGGCTTTTCCAGCCGCGGCCCGGCGGCCGTGACCGGCATTATGAAGCCGAACATCAGTGCGCCCGGCGTGGCCGTGCGTTCCAGTGTGCCGGGTAACGGGTATGCTCTCTTCAACGGCACCAGTATGGCTTCGCCGCATGTAGCCGGGGTAACGGCCCTGCTGTGGTCGGCCAAACCGGAGTTGATCGGCCAGATTGAAGATACGATGTGGCTGCTCTCGCA
>CAADGU010000333.1 GCA_900696625.1 uncultured Chloroflexota bacterium
GTGATACGTGACGAGTGATACGTGACGAGTGATACGTGACGAGTGATATGTGACGAGTGATACGTGATGCGTGAAAAAATCACTCGTCACTCGTCACTCGTCACCCGTCACACTCTGCCACCCCCCTGAGTTTCCAAAGGTCCAAAATCCTTGATAACACCATGGCCCAACTGATTCCCGCCACGCCCATTGCCGGTTCTTCGCCAGAATTGATTCGCTTCTTTAACCTGTGCAAACGTTTACCCGATGAGGTGGTGGTCTCGCAGCGATTACCGGCGCTGCATGGGCCTGGCCCGGACTTTTACCTGGCGCAGGCTGACCGGGTGCTGCTGCTGGCTGTTTCCCCGGCCACGCCGCAAGACGTCCAGCGGATGCAGCAGCTAGACTTGTTTGATGGCGCAGCCGAGCCGGTGGGTATGGCTGAAGAACAGCAGTTGGCCGCGTTTCTGGCGGGGCTGGAGATGGCGGTGGGGGTGGCAACGGCCGTGTTCTTTCCCAACCTCACCGCCCGCCAGGTAAAAGCCATCCGCCCCGATACCGCCCAGGCGGTGTGGGTGGGCAAGGAGGTTTTGACCCCGGAGCAGTTAACCGCCTGGCTGCCCGACCACCTCTCGCCACCGCTCCCTGCGGCTCAACTGGACCACATCCGCGCCCGTTTCACGCCGGAAGTGGTTGTCCCCGTTGTTTTTACCGTGCGCCCGCCCATTGAACGCCATACCGCTGCCGAGTTAGACCGTTACCTGCTCGATTATGATCAGGAACATGCCTTGAAGCTGGATTTGAACCTCCCGAAAACCGGGCATGATACGGCCAAAGATTTTGGCTTACGGCTGATCAACGGCGTCGCCGGCAGCGGTAAATCGCTCATCGTCCTTTACCGCGCCCACATCTTGCGCCGCCATTTTCCGCAGCAGCGCATTCTCATCCTCACCCACAACCGCGCTCTTATCCATGACCTGCGCCGCCGCTATGCCCGGCTCAGCGACAACGACAACGGCGTGGAAATGCACACCTTTCTGGGCTGGTGTCGCCGCCATTGGCCGGAGGATAAACCGTGGCGCACCCTGATTCGCTACCGTGACCGGTTGGAAATCGCCACCCAAATCTGGCACGAGCAGTTGCGGGACACGGCCGTGTCCGAACAAATGTTGCTGGACGAGATTGATTGGTATAAAGACCGCCTCCTGTTTAGCGAAGCCGACTACCTGGCGGCTGACCGCTCCGGGCGCGGCTTTGCCTTATCGGAAACAATGCGCCGCCGCTTATATGCGGCTATGAACGCCTATCATCACGCCCTGCAACAGCGGCAGTTGATGGATTGGGGCGACGTGCCCCGGCAGTTGTGGCGTTACTGGCAAGAGGGTCTCATTGGCCTGCCTCGCTATGACTTCATTTTGATAGATGAAGCGCAATTTTTTGCCCCCCTCTGGTTTGAGATTATTAAACAAATCCTCACGCCCGATTCCGGCCATCTGTTTCTGGTGGCCGATGCCAGCCAGGGCTTTTTGAAACGGGGGTACTCCTGGTTGGCCAGCGGCCTGGAAGTGCGCGGGCGGGTACATCGTCTGACAAAAAGTTACCGCACCACCCACGAAATTTTAGATTTTGCCACCCTGCTCTACCGCACCCGCCTGCCGGATGATGAGGAAGAGATCATCGCGCCCGATTTGTGGCACATGCCGCATGGCGTCTTGCCAGTGGTTATCCCCCTCACCAGCGAACAAGACGAAGTGACACGGGTCATCAACGAGATTCGTTTGCTGCACGAGCATGGCATCCCCTGGAAGGACATGCTGGTCATTCACGCCAGCCGGGAGGAAACATCACACATCACCCGGCGATTGAACCAGGTGTTTGGCGCGGGCACGGCCGTAGACCCCGGCCAGATCAATCCCCATAACCAGGTACGGGTTTGCTCCCTCAACGCCGCCACCGGGCTGGAAAGCCCCATCGTTTTCCTCATGGGTATCCACGACTTGTATGAGATGGAACAAAGCATCCGCCTGTCTGATGAGGAACGCGCCGAACTCATTCGTGACAACACCCGCAAACTGTACATGGCCTGCACCCGCGCCGGGCAGCGGTTAGTGATCACCTACGTTGGCCCATTACCGGAGATATTGACACAGCAGGCGGGTAGAGCGTGATGCGTGACGAGTGACGAGTGATGCGTGAGGTCACTCGTCACTCGTCACTCGTCACGTATCACGCCGTCTCCCCCAGCTTCACCGCCTGGAAAATCTTCATCCGCCGCAGGAGGATACCAAGCGCCAGCATCGCCGCCAGAAAGAGCAGGCCAAAAAGAACGGCAATCTGGCTGACGGCCGTCCAGGCAATCTCCACCAGATACGGCGGCGTCAGGTCACTGGCCTCCGCGCCAATTTGCAGGAAGGGGATGAAAAGCTGGCTCACCCACGAGCCAAGCAAAATGCCCAGGCCCAATCCGGTCAGGATGAGAAAGCCCATCTCACAGGCCACAAACACCAACATTTGCGCCTGTGACAACCCCACCGCCCGCAAAATGCCCAGTTCAATAAAGCGCCGCCGGAACGAATAAAGCGCATACATAAAAAAGCCCATCACCGTCAGCAGCGCCGCCGCCAGAAAACCGACCGAGAGCAGGCCAAACAAACCCTGCCGCTCCGGCCGCGTCTGCTCCTGGCGAATCCCGGCATACGGTTCCTGCCAGCGCCACTGGATCAACTGCCGTTCGCGCAGCGCGCCGCGAAACGCCTCCTCGTCAAAATCCGGCGATGTGCGCATCCACACCCGGTAGGGGAAATCGCTGCCCGCCAGCGCAAAGAGATTGTCCAGATTGCCCACAAACAGCGGCCCCGACTCCGGGTACCAGGTGGGAAAATAATCAAACGCGCCTAAAATTTGGGCATTCAACTGCACGTTCGCTTCCCCCAAACGCACATCCAGGCGCACAAAGTCACCTACACGCAGCCCCGTCTCCGCCAGAAAACTGTTGGCAACCAGCACCCCATCCGGCGACGCCGCCAGCAAATTGACCAGCGACCCCAGCCGGTAAGGAGAAAAATCATACCGCCAGAAGCCCACCGCCGGGAAGGTGGTGCGGTCAATGCCATAAAATGCACTGTTGATATTGGCATTGCCCACCCGCGCCGTGGCCGCATACGCGCCCACCGGCGCCGCCGCTTCCACGCCGGGAAAGTCCAGATACTCGCTGAGCGGCAGGTAAATGGCGCGGCTGGGTGGCGGTCTGCTGCCCGGCAGGTTGGCAAAATTACTGCTGGCCCCATATTCACGCCCCGGCCCTTCCAGATTGAGATCCGCGCCGGTGCGATAAAGATAATCATCGTAAAGCTGAAAATCCAGCGTCAGCGCCAGCGAAGCGGTAAAGACGGACAGGCTGACGGTGAGGACGAGCAAGATAAGCGGCGTGGCGTAGGCGCGGGGGGTACGCGCCAGATGGCGGGCGGCCATGAGCAGGCCCACGCTGTTGGTGCGAAACAGCAGCCAGCTTAACGCTTCCATCAGCCAGGGCAAAATACGCAAAGCGAAAAGGGTGAAAGCAAACACCGCCAGCGCGGGCAGCAAAAAGAGCAGCGGATTGGCAAACGGATCAGTGGCTGCCCCTTCGTCAATGGTTATGAGCGACCCTTGTTGTTGCAGCAGGTAGAAGCCATACACGGTGGGGATGAGCAGCAGCAGGTCTAACCAGATGCGTTGGTACCAGGGTTTACCGGCCGAACGCGCCTGCCCCTGTTTGTAGGTGATGATGGTGTCGCGGGAAGCGGAAATGGTGGGCAAAACCTGGGCCAACAGCGCCAGGGCGATGGCAATGGCCCCGGCCCGCAGCCCGGCATCGTTAATGGCTACGCGCAAGCCGGTATCGGCCGTGAAGTCCATAAAACTGCGCGCCCGTCCCATCAACTGCGTAAAACCCAGCCCCAGCAGCGTGCCCAATGCCCAGGCGATCAAGCCCAGCAGCACCCCTTCCAGCACGGCAAAACCAACCACCTGCCAGGGAGTGGCCCCCCGGCTGCGCATGACGGCAATCTCATTGCGCCGCTGGTCTACGGCCAGGTTGACAATGAGGGCGATGAAGGCCAGGATGAGGAAGATGATGGGGATGTTGTAGGCGGTAAGCAGCACGGTAAGCTGGCCGACGGCGCGCTGGTAGGACAGCATGGGATCGGCCGGCGTCAACTGGTTGGAGGTGTTGGGCAGCAGGTTGCTGACCTGCCGTTCCACGTGTTGGGCGCGGCCAATAAGCCCGTCTACATCGCCGGTACTCACCCGGCTGCCATCCAGGACCAGATACCAGGTTGCCAGATGTATCTCATCGTCCAGCAGAGGAGCCAGCCGGTCGGGGAATATCTCTTCAGCCACCAGCAACAGATCGTCGAAGACGGAGGGGGCAAAAAACCAGAAGGGGTCACGCTCGTCTTTGGGTCGCCAGACGCCGGCGACGGTGAGCGGCAGATCGCGGTGGGGGGCGGTGGGGTTGCGGAAGTTGTAGGCGATGAACTGGTCGCCGACCTGGATGCCCAGTTGATTGGCGGCGGCTTCGGCCACCAGGATTTCGATGGGGCCATCAGCGGTGTATTGGGGAAAACGGCCGTCTACAATTTCAATCGCCTCTTCTACCTGCTGCGTGGTTGCCAGGTGGAAGACGCCCAAAGCCCTGTCCTCGGCGTAACTTTCCGTGCCCGCCGGGTAGAGGCGGTAGCGGTCTGTCTCCAGATGGCGAATGACGATTTCTTCCGGTAAACCCAAGGCCGGCGCGGCCCGATTTTGCAGATAATCATCCAGCGGCTGGATCGTTTCCCACGCCACCGCGCCATACCAGGCGCCGATGTAGTTGTACAGGTAGGCAAAAGGAGGCCGCCCACCGCGCTGCGACTGATTGCTGAGCCGTTCCTGCAACATGCGGAAGTTGACGGCGTCGGCATACAGCGGCACGGTGGTGATGAGGGCCACGGCGATGGTCAGGCCAATGAGGGTCACGGCCGTCAACCCTCGCTGCGCCCAGAGACGCTTGAAGGTAATGGTGAAGATGGCGCGGGTGCGGTAGAGGAATGACATATTTTTTGAAGTGAGCGGTAAGCAGTGTACAGTAAGCAGTGACTGCTCACCGCTCACTGCTCACTGCTTACTGCCCCACTACAACCTGCCCCTCGGACAGCCCTTCGCGGATTTCCACACGGCCGTCGCCCTCAATGCCCAGGGCCACATCTACCCGGCTTTGGCCGATGGCGTCTTGCACCACCACAAAATAGCGACCGCTGAAATTGCGCACGGCGGCGGGCGGCAGCCAGAGAACGTCGGGCCGTTCTTCGATGACCACTTCCACCCGCACCCGGTCGCCGGGCTGGAATTGCCGGGCGTCCGCCGGGTTGGTAAAGGAGAAGCGGGTAGAGCTATCGGTGGGGGGCACGTCGGCGCTGCCGCGTGTGCCGTAGGGGTAGGGCATCTGGCGGATGACGCCGGGGAAGGATTCGCCGGGGCGGTTGGCGGCGAAGATAAGCGCGGGCATGCCTTCGGCCAATTCACCCATCTGCGTGGTCTGTAAATTGGCGTTCACCTCCAACTCATCCAGATCGGCCAGCGTAGCCACCGGTTCACCCGCGGCCACGCTGCGCCCCGGCGACAGATTCAGCGAGACCAACACGCCATCGGCCGGGGCGATCAGGACGGCGTTGGCAATCGCCGTTTCTAATTCGGTGACACGTAGTTCGGCTTGCTGCACGTTGGCGCTCAATTGCGGGTCTACGGCCGTGCTCAATTCATCCACCGCCAATTGCGCCAGGTCGCGCAAAATCGTCAGCCTGCCCATCTGGTAAGTCTGTTCTGGGGTGGGGTTTTCCCCGGCCTGTTGGGTGGCAAAGTCCAGGTCAAGCTGGGCCAGGGCCAGGTTGAGTTCGGCGCGGTTTTGTTGGGCGGCGTTGGTGGTTTGCACGGCCGTTAACTGCGCCTGGGCCACTGCCAGCGCCGACTGCGCCAGCGCCAGTTCCCGTTCCAGTTCGGCCGTGTCCAGCCGGGCAATGGGTACCCCTGCCAGCACCGTCTCGCCCCGTTCTACCAACACCTCCGCTACCTGCCCGCCCTGGGCGAAGGCCAGGCTGATTTCGTTGGTGGGGTTGATACGGCCGTTAAAACTCCCGGCATAGACCACATCGCCGCGCTGCACGGTGTAGGTGGGTTTGTTGGGCACAACGGCCGTGGGAATCGGCGTTGGTTCGGCGCTGCTGGCGGCGTCGCGGCGGTCGCGGCTGGGCGCGGCGCAGCCGGTTAGGAAGAAAAGAAAAAAGATTGTGAGCAGTAAGCAGTGAGCAGTAAGCAGTGAGCGGTGGTGAGGAGAAAAATTCATCGCGCTCTTGGCGTCCTTCGCGGAGAGAAATTGGGAGCGCTCCCAGAGAGGGGCAAAAAAATATAGTGCATTGGTGCGGCAAGATGGTTGCTTTTTGGTCATATCATAAAAATCCGTGTCAATCCGTCTGATCCGTAAAATCCGTGTATCTATTCCTATTGTATCAGCCCACGCCGGATCAGGGCAGCTTGTAAATGGGGTTCGATTTGGGCGCGGATGGCGGGGTTGGCGTAGCCCACCCAGGTGACGTCACTTTCTACGTCGAGCGGGGCGGTTAACGGCCGTCCCCACTCATCCGTCACCATCACCCCCATCTCCCGCGCAATCAGTTCCGTACACAGGTCATACGGGTGGCAACAGATGCCCAGTGCCTGTCCTTTTTGGGCCAGGAGGGGTTCGAGCAACGGCCGTAAATCCGCACAAAACCGGTCATGCCCACTCATCAACTCATACAACTGCCCGCCGCTGCAAATGTACTGGTCTTCAAAACAGTGCGCCTTGCCCGGCGCTGCCGGCCCCAATGCCGCCAGCACAATCTCCTCATCAATCGCCGCCAATATCTCCCGCGCCCCAGGGAAGAAGCGGGAAATGGCGGCAAACCCGTGCGCAATTGTCTTGGCGCGGGAGGGATGCAGGGGCAGCGGCGCTGTTTCCCGTGTCAGCCGGTTAACCCGCTCTGCCTGCGCTCCCTGCCCGCGCACCGCCCACACCACATCACAAAGATGCTGCTTCACCAGCGGGATTTCCGTCTGGATCGCCAGTTCAATATCTTGCAGATTGGTTTGCTGGCCCTTATTTGGCGCGACGCCGGTCAAAATCCAGCCGCTCCGCTTCTGGTACATCAGCCCGCGTGTGCCATCAATGGGGTCTACGATGATGCGCCAGACGGCCGTTTCCTCTGGCGTCCCTTCTGGCAGTATCAGCTTACCACCCGGCAGCCCTTCGGCAATCAACACAATGGGCGTATGGCGGGCAATCTCGTGGCTGAAAAAGTCAACCAGCAGCTCTTCGCTCACCCGGTCAATGGCATAAATGGTATCGCCCGCTGCCTCCTGGGCAATGCCCGCCAGTTGCTCCAGACTGGCGGTTTCGCAGGCAGCCACCACTGCATCCCGAATGCGCGCCTGTAATGTTATGATGACCTTGAGAAGTTGTTGGATACCCACCGCCACTATTCCGTTGGCGTTGGGGTAGCCGGACGGGGTGTGGGCGAGGGCACGGCCGTATCCGTTGCCTCCCCCTCTTCTTCCGTTGCCGTAGCTTCTTCTGTGGGTGTGGGTTCTTCTGTTGGCGTTTCTTCTTCTGTCACCTCACCCTCTTCTGTAGGAACTTCTTGCACCGGACTTTCTTCTACCGGTTCCTCTTCAACTGGCGCTTCCTCTACCGGCTGGATGGCCGGGGCGAAGATGGGCGGGTATTTGAGGACGCGGTTATTGCCCGCGTCGGCCACGTAGATGTTGTCCTGGGCGTCAATGAAGATGCCGGTAGGCAGCGCCAGGCTGTTGATGTCTGTACCAAACTGGCCGAACTTGCCCAGGTAGCTGCCATTAGGCCCGAAGATGAGAACGCGGAAATTTTCCGGGTCGGTGACGTAGATGCGCCCGGCGCTGTCGCTGGCGATGTACGGTTTATTGTTGATGGAGAAGTTACCGGCCCAACTGGAAACCGGCCATTCGCCGACGGGGAAAAATTGGGGGGTGAACTGCTGCACACGGCCGTTCCACGTATCCGTCACATAGATAAACCCATTGGGGTCTACAGCCACGCCCACCGGCTCATAGAAAAAGCCCATGCTGCTGCCGGACATGCCATTCTGCCCGCCAATTTGCCCCAGGAAATTTCCATTCCGGTCCATCACCTGTACCCGATGATTGCCCGTGTCGGTGATGAGCAAACGGCCGTCGTCCAACAACGCAATATCACGCGGCCCAAAAAACAGCCCCAACCCCTGATCGGGCGCCTGGCTAATGTCCCCGGCCTGCCCAAAACTGCTCACAAACTCACCGGTATGAGTAAACTTTTGTACGCGGTGGTTCCAGGTATCGGCCACGTACACAAACTCCTCATCGGCGGCAATACCCCAGGGGCCTTGCCCATCGGCGCTAAATTCGCCGGGGCCGCTGCCCGGCCGACCAAATTCATGTAGCAGCGCGCCATCCGGCGCAAATGCCTGCACCCGCTGGTTGCCGGAATCCAGCACAAAAATCGTGCCATCCGGGGCGACGGCCATGTTGCGCGGCGCCAGCAGTTCACCCGGCCCCGCGCCGGGGAAACCGGGCGCGTGTAACACCAGCACGGGCGCTACCGGCAGTTCCCCTTCGGTAAATGGCTCTACCACCGGTTCCACGCTCACCGGGGAAATACCATAATCCCACAGTTGGGCCATGACATCGTTGCGGATGTACAGCCGCAGTTCATCCCGCAGCGGCCATTGGCCGTCGGTGTGTGTGCGGCCGAAGGTCTGGTCATACTTGGTATAGTTGCGGTGGAACCAGATGTCCCAGATGGCCTGGCGCACATCCTTATTGCCCAGGCCGCGCTTCGTTACCCCTTCGGGCAAATTGGGGTCGCCCAAGATGGCGTTCCAGTTAATCTGGCGGTAATCCTCCATCGGCCACCAGAGGTAGGTGTAAGTATTGTAGGTGTAGTCCCGCCCCAGAACGTTGTTGGCCTGGTCCCAGGCGCTGCGGCCGACGATGATGGCCGGGGAATCTTGCAGGCTGGCCGAAGGATTTTCGCCAAAATAAGTGGAGTTGGGATATTGGCGCATGTACCAGGTGAAGGGCCAGGGTACGCCGCTGCCGCCATAGGCTACTTTGATGCTGTTATCGCCATACAACCGCTGCGAGAGTTCATCCACCTGGTTCAGCACCACGCTTTTGGCGGCGGGCGCGCCGTGGGCGTAGACCAGGTATTCACGCACATAATCGGCGTTGGGGAAGCTGGACAGATAGGCAAAACGAATGGTGAGGAAGGCCAGGATGGTAAAAATGCTGAGCGACCAGATGGCGCTGCGCAGGCGGGCGTCGTCAATTTTTTCCCGCGCCTGCTGCCACAACCAGGCCAGGACGCCAAAGGCCACCACACCACCCAACAGCCGCCCCACGTGTTTGAGCGTGGTCAACTGCTGGTCGCCCAACGGGATGATGCCCAAGATCACTGGCCCAAAGGCGATGAAGAAGGCGACAACGGCCGTAACCGAAACCAGCCAGAACCACAACGCCTCTTTGCTAAACAGCCGGTTCAGATCAAAACCTTGCAGCTTTTCATTAAAATACCAGCCGGCCAACATGGCCATGGGGATGACAAAATGGGTACTCAGCCAGGGCATCTTCTCCCCGGCATAACTAAGCGCGCCCCAGGTGAGCAGCAGCCACCAGACCACAAAGGGCACAAAATCACACACAACCTGCCAGCGAAACAGACTGAACAACGAACCATTCGTCATGTCATACCCGGCTTTGATTTGTGGCACGCGCACAAAGTACCAGAGCAGCGCCCCACCGAGCAGGATGAGGGCCGCTGCCAGGCCGCCGGGAAGGCGGGAAGCCGCCTGCCCCATGATCAATGCCTGGCCGTTATACCACCAGTTGATCAGGCTGTAGCTAAACCAGGAAAACAACACCACCACCAGCCAGTAACCCACAATTTTGTTGAGCCGTTCGCCGATCAAATAAAGCCGGATAGCCAGCAAGGAAAAGATGAGTGGCAAAAATTCGTAAAAGGGGGTGACAAAAAAGTAGTAGAACCAGGGCTGGCTGCCGCGTTGTACCTCTTGCTGCTCGATCCAATAACCAAGCGAGCCGACGGTGCCGGTGACCAGGCCATTGGGATTGGTGAAGACGGAGGTGTAGAAGACCAGGAAGATTGACCAGAAGATGGCGGCGGCGATGAGCCAGCGCCGCCGGTTCCACCAGAGGCCCACTACGATGGAGATGGTGAGGGTGATGAGGACGGAGAAGATGATGCGCATCAACCCGGAGGAGATGGAACAGGCCCACCAACTGGGGGAGATAAAACGGGTAAGCGCCAGTTGCAGCGGCGTCATCAACTCTTGCCCTTCCAGAAAGCAGCTTGCCAACGTGTAATCTACCGGTTTCCAGCCGACGACGATCATAAATGCCGGGGTGATCATCGGCAAGATGAGGGTGGAGAAGAGCATGATGAAGTCAAACTCCGGGTAGTTGTCCAGGAAGGGACGTAGGGCGCTGATACCCCACAGCAAAGCAACCGAGGCGGTAACAATCCCTGCCAGTCCCAACCAACGGAAGAATCCCTCATTGGCGCTGATGGGGGCAGATGGCGTCACGGCCGTGTCCCGTTCTGGATCAGCGGCAAAGGGTTCCACGCTTTCCGGGGTGGCGGTGATGGCGGCGGGGGACAGGGCCAGCTTGTGGCCGATATAGCCGGTACCGGCCAATACCAGCCCGATGGCCAATAGCCCGACCGGCCATAACAGGTTGCCGCGCACCTTCACAAACCAGCCGGACGTCAGCACTTGCGGCAGCAGGCGAATGGTGAGAAAGCTGCCAAAAATCGCCACGTAAAAGAAGGAGATTTCTTTGGTGGCAAACAGGTAGGAGAGCGCCCCGGCAAACCACCACAGATATTTTTCTTCGCGGCGGTCCAGGTAGTAGAGGATGAAGATGAAAACGAGCAGATAGCCGATGATGGCGAAAATGTCTTCACGGATGTAGCGGGTGTAGTAGAGCAGGTAGGGGGAGATGAGGAACATGAAGCTGGTGAACAGCGCGCCCACACGACCCAGGTACGTCCGTAACAGATAAGGCAGCGCCACCAACAATACCCCCAAAATAGCCGCCGGAATCCGCGCCGTAAAATCGTTGGGGCCAAACAGCCAGTATGACAGCGCCGTCATATGAAACAAAAACGGCCCGTGCATCAAGGGCGTGTGCTGGAAGCCATCCCCCCGGTAAAACTGGTAGGAAAACTGGGTGTGCAGGCTTTCATCATGGCTCATCACCCGGTCGCCCAGCCCCCAGAAGCGGGTGACAATGGCCAGCAGGATAAAGGCGATGTAAATAACCTTTTCCCAATCCAGGTTGAGGGTGGCCGCTAACGGCCGTGACAGGAAAGAATCGTTTGCTGTTGGTTTTTCGTGAATTTGTTCGGTCATAGGAATTAGGAATTA
>CAADGU010000334.1 GCA_900696625.1 uncultured Chloroflexota bacterium
CAACTGGCCGGCTGGCCGTAGCAGGTGGTACATTGTGGCCGCATACGGGTGGTACATTGTTGGTGCATGGTAGTGGTACAGTGTTGGTGCATATGGGTGGTACATTGACGAGCGCATATTGACAAACAGTCAGTGGATTGGCAAGACGGGGTACTTAAAGCGTAGACAGCCAGTTTTCTAGCTGTAGTTGGGGGATCGGCTGGAAATCTTTGTCGGTTGTCAACAATATCAAATCGTGGCGCAAGGCGATGGCGGCAATGAGCGCATCTACGGTTTCCAGCTGCCGTCCGCGACTGCGAAGGGCTATCTGCAATTGGGCAGCAAACTCGGCGTCTATTTCGTCCGGTATGTAACAGGTCAGCAAAGGCTTAAGCCGTTCCCACTCGGCCAGGTTTTGTTTGGCACGAGGCAGCAGGGCAATGCCAAATAATGTTTCAGTGATGCCCGGTACACAGATGGCAAAGTTATCTCCATCATCAAGTCTTTGTAGAATACGCTCACGCAGAGGGTGGCTGATGGTGATCAATGGGGAGGCGTGGTTGGTATCCAGCAGGTAATTTGCCATGTCAGGCGTGCCCTTCGGCGGCAGCGTTGGCGCGGGTGATGGCCTGCATCTCCGCTTCTACAACAGTCCAGGACTGGTTCCAGGTTGTCAGATCAAAATCAGGGTCTTCTGGGGCACGGCGTAATGCCTCGGCTAAAGAACCGCTAGCCAGACGTAAACTACCAGGGTTGACCGGGGCAGCCTGGATTCTGGCAACCACTTCTTCGGGCGATGGAAATGCTGTTTCTGTTTCCAAAGCGTCACGCAAAAGTTCAACGATCAACTGCTCCAGAGGCACACGTTCCATTTGTGCTTTACGCTGAAGTTTGCGTTCCATTTCGTGGGGCATACTGATGATTACAGTCATGCTGCACCTCCGTCACTCAGTCCGCATTTTGTCCGATTCCTGCTGAATATTGTAAGTATAGTCCGGTTCGTGATGTTATTCAATCATGCTAATGGACGGCAAACGGCCGTTTCCCCTCCCCATCTGCACATGCAGGTGATGGGGCAAAACCGTCTTAGAGGCGTCCCTGGTTCTGCAACCATTTCAGCCCCTCGCGGGCGCTGAGCGGAGCCAGAGGGGTGGCGGCAATGAATGCCACCACCGCCTCGGCGTTCGTTTTGGAGTATTCACGCAGCGCCCAGCCTATTGCTTTCTGGATAAAAAACTCATCCGAGTCCAGGTTTTCCAGGATCAGGCTGAACAACAAATCGGTGTCGGTTTGGGTTTTGTAGGAGAGTTGGAAGAGCAGGGTGGTGCGGCGCAGCCAGAAATTGTCGCTGCTGCGCCAGGCGGCAACGGCCGTTTCACGAACCTGTGGGTAGCGTTGGAAATGAATGGCCACGCTGCCTCCCGCCACGCTATCTACCGTATCCCACCACGATTTGGTCACAATGAGATATTCCAGCACCGACACAAATTCGGGCGGCTGCTTTTTAATCAGCCGGTCTAAAAAGGCAAAGGCGCTGTATTGGTATTCGCGTTCCGGCAGCGCCCACAATTCGTGCAAGACCGCTTCCAGATCGCCGGGCTGCGGCAGGCCATGAGCGGCAATAAACTCTTTGAGCAGCGCCCGGCGCGCCGGGGTTTTGATGCCCAAAAAGGGGAATTGATCACGCATGTATCGGGACATGGGCACAGCTTCGGCCGGGTTGGCGTGCTGTGCCAGCAGAGTTTGCAGGGCTTGAACGTAGGTAGACATAGGCGCTATTGTGGCCGAAAACGGCCGTTCTGACGACAAAACAATCCCTATCAGCCGCCCGCCAGCACGCCTGTAACGGCCGTAACCTCCTCCCTACATCTCCGGTACCAGCAGCACCTTGCCGCCGGTCATCTGACTTTCGTAGTCGCGTATAGCCTGCTGCACCTGTGACAGCGGGTAACGGCTGCGTATCTCCGTTTTCAACGCCGAGAGCATCAGCTTTTGCGCGCGCCGCCATATCAGGAAATTTTGCAGCAGATTTTTCTGCCCTACCCAGGGCGGCAGCCAGAAACCATCCACCCGTTTATCCTCAAAAATCAGCGACGCCACATTCACCTGTACCGGCTGCTGTGACAGCCCGCCATATACCGTTACCCGGCTGTGCTGGGGCATCGCGTCCAGCAGCAGGTAGGGCGATTCGCCGGCGATGGCATCAAACGCCAGACGGATGTTTTGTTGATGGCACAAATCATGCAGTTGCCGGGGGAAATCAGGGTCGCTGCTGTTTAAGACGTGGGCCACACCTTGCTGTTTCAAGTAAGCAACCTGTTCCGCGCGGCGCACGATGCCTGCCACTTCTACCCCTTCCTGCCGCCCCAACCGGTGCAGCATCAATCCCAGGGCGCTGGCAGCAGCGGTGTTGATGACTGTTTGCTGACCGGCTTTTTTAGCCAGGTCAATCAGGGCAACGGCCGTCAGCGGATTAACCACTGCCATTGCCCCCTGTTCCAAACTCACCGCGCCGTCCAGGGGCAGGGCATAATTGACCGTCGTGGTGGCATATTCAGCCCAGAGACCATCTTGTTGGGTGACGCAAGCCACCCGCTTCCCCGCCAGGTAGCGCCCCATCAACCCGGTACTACTGCCCACGGCTATCACCGTGCCAGAGCCTTCAAAGCCGGGCACTGTGGGAGTTGGCTTTTTGAAGCCATATTGGCCCAATATAAACATCAGATCAGACGGGTTGATGGACGCAGCGGCTACTTTCACCAGCACTTGCTTGGGACCGGGGCGGGGTACGGGGCGCTGCACCACACGCAGCGCGTCGGCGCCGTCGTATGAATCCAGGACGACGGCCGTCATTTGGTCGGGAATCGGGGTTGGGGTCATGGTTATCTCCAGATCAGACATCCGATTTCATGGAGGGTCTTCAGGGTTTCGTGGGGTTCAACGTGAAACGTGATGCGTGACGAATGATGCGTGACCAGAGAGACCACACGCATCACTCGTCACATGTCACACCGAACCCCATGAAATCCTGTAGAGCCTACGACTTTAAATCCGATCTACATCATTTAAATCCACAAACGCCTGCTTCAGGCGGGCCACAAACGCCTCTTCCGCCGCCCGCAGCCAACGGCGTGGGTCATAATACTTTTTGTTGGGCGCATCCGGGCCATCGGGGCTGCCAATTTGCCCTTGCAAATAGTCATGGTATTTGGCTTCATACCCGCGTATGCCATCCCAAAACGCCCATTGCAGGTCGGTATCAATGTTCATCTTGATCGCCCCATAGGAAATGGCTTCGCGGATTTCCTCCTGACTGCTACCAGAACCACCGTGGAAGACAAAGTTAATCGGCTTCACGGCCGTGCCAAACTTCTCCTGCACATACACCTGCGAATTGTGCAGAATAATCGGCCGCAGCTGCACATTGCCCGGTTTGTAGACGCCATGTACATTGCCAAAAGCAGCGGCAATGGTGAAATTGGGGCTGACTTTCATCAACTCTTCGTAAGCGTAAGCTACTTCTTCCGGCTGCGTATACAGGCGAGAACTGTCCACGCCGGTATTGTCCACGCCATCCTCTTCACCGCCGGTCACGCCCAGTTCAATCTCCAGCGTCATGCCCATTTTGCTCATGCGCTCCAGGTAACGTTTACAAATCTCCACGTTCTCCTGGATTGGCTCTTCGGACAAATCGAGCA
>CAADGU010000335.1 GCA_900696625.1 uncultured Chloroflexota bacterium
GACTGATGGGGAACATTGTAATGGGAAGCACGGCCGTTGGCTACTATCTATTTTTCCTATGTGATTATATGCCCGGCGGTACGGCCGTGACCGAAATCACGATGATTGGATGCCCGACGGTACGGCCGTGACCGAAATCACGATGATTTGATGCCCGACGGTACGGCCGTGACCGAAATCACGATGATTTGATGCCCGGCGGTACGGCCGTGACCGAAATCACGATGATTGGACGCCCGGCGGTACGGCCGTGACCGAAATCACGATGATTTGATGCCCGGTGGTACGGCCGTGACCACCTGCACGGCAATCCCCCCTGGCGCGGGGTGGGTGGGGGCGAGATAGGCGGGGATGGGGTGTTGGGGAAAAGGGTGGGGGCGAGACAGGCGGGGATGCGGTGTTGGTGAAAAGGGTGGGGGCGAGACAGGCGGGGATGGGGTGTTGGTGAAAAGGGTGGGGGCGAGACAGGCGGGGATGGGGTATTGGTGAAAAGCAAAGGTATTGCCCGCCTGTCCCGCCCCTACGGGTTTACGATTCGGGGGGCATTTGGGCGATGATGGACATGGTTTGGCGGTAGGTGTTGAATTGTTCAGGAATGATGGGGTGAGGGGAGAGAGGGGGTACGGCCGTGAACCTTCAATACCAAAAAGCTAACGCCACCATCAGCCGCCCTGGCGCGGGTTTCCAACGCCTTTGCCAATCACCAAAATGATAGCTGTCCGAGGTATCGCGCCAGCGTCAACTGGAAGGCGTGTTAGGCGAGACGCCTGACCAACGCCTTTGCTGACCTGTTAAAGCTAAATCTCAAACATTTCAGGAATTCCATAAATCTTGTAAAGGCATATGTTTCTTGCTTCAGTAGGAATTTCATAATTCGCTCTCCCTCTTAAAGCCACTTGACCGTCTACCAAGTCACTCCAAGCCTCTTTCGAGAGGTAAGCACTTTGCATTATTGCAAATTCTATCCTTGCTCGCTTCCGTCTATCCGCAACTTCGGTTATGAACAAGTTGTATGAAGCTAGTTCTTTTTCTACTGACTGTAAAATGTAATCCTTGTGATGTAAAAATTCATCTTGGTGCGTTTTTGCATAGCCCCACCCGTGCCATATTTCCTTTCGTTCCCCTCTGTTGGCAGATTTGACATCCAGCACAGTATACCTTCCAGCCATGTATTCTCGTTTGTGTTGAGAAAAACGCCTTTTCATTGAATTTGTGTGGCCTGCCCCCCGTAGAATATAACCATCCTTATACTCGAATGTAAACAAATAAACCCCAGCAATGTCAGGAATTGGTGTGAGGTTATTTATTCGGTCAAATCCAGGCCAAGAAAATGGCCCTTGCCACACTATATCTTCTGTTTTAATCAAAGAAGCATCTCGAAATCTATTGAAGCTCCAAAATGTTGGCAATGATTCTTCCATTTTATCTTCAAATCAGACCATGTAACTTTATTAGTGGTTGTTCCTAACGCCATATTAACCGGCAAAGTTGAGCGGAACAAGCGTGTGGTAAAGTAAGCGCAACAAACCATACGCCTGTGGAGCGTAAATTTGTCCGGTTGAACACTTTGTTAGGTATAAAGACTGTCAAAAATTCTCTTGTTTCTACTGTTCATCAGCTCTACTGTATGAGTTCTGTATTGATTATATTCATCAACTGTTTGCGGCAGTGGGGTACGGTAAAAATTATCAAATGGCAAAGAAAATTTTATTTGTTCTTTTCCATCTACAAAATCCTGCAACATAAAGAAGTCAACATAGCCACTGAAATCAATAAACAAATCAAAAAAATCTTTATATCTTGTAAGTGCGTCATAAAGAGGGCTATGCTCCTGCACATAAAAACGTCGAATGCACTCTAGGGTTAGATCAAACCTGTCGCAAATCATTCTGTTTACACCTCTGGCTTGATTTATCGTAAAACCATTTTTTTTGTGAGCGGGGAAAATTATATGCCCGCCAATTGTGCGAACTTTATGTTTTAGCTCCTCTATATCAGGTTGAGGTAGCCAACCATCAAATTTCCCATTGTATTTTCCATCATAATGCGGACACATTCTGTCGCTAGAGAAATTGGCATATAGGTTGTTTTTAATAAGTAATCTTCCGTACTTGCCGTTCGACGCTATGATTTCCAAATCAAGGGTTTTTCCGCACGGCAACGCTTTATTCCATAACAATTTATGGGCTTCATACAATTTTTGGCTATCCACATCGGGGTCACCGCATTCGCTGTCTTTCCGAAAATCAAAATCGACATCGATTTTATTCATATCAGTTATTCCGGCACCGCCTAACTATTTGTTATACGGAAAGTGTCCGTATAGCAACCCGCACATGGGTTGATAGTCCACACGGCCGTTTCCTTCCGGCTGCCACCATAGCGGATAATGCGTTCAACTTTATTGTGATATTGTTGGATGAGCTGGACAGACATGAGGGGGATTATTCGGCTAAGGCTAATGCCTGTTTTACGTCGTCAATGGAAAGGCGGACGGCCGTGTCCTTCTTCACCCGCTGCATATGCAAATAATCGAGATAATCGGCCAGCTTCTCTTCGTCAGAAAGCATCTCTTTCAGAAAGAGATATTCTTCAATGGGGATAACGGCGAACTTCGCTTCATCATTTTCTTTAATCAATTGCACCTGATCAAACATCTCCATTACCTCCGATAAGATCGTCCACGCGGTAAAATATCAATCACATCAATAATCAAAATTATATCATCCCGGTCAAACAACACGCGGTAATCCCCCACCCGCAAACGATAAGCCACATCAAAATCCACCAGCCGTTTGACATGAGGCATCGCCAGCGGGTCTTCCGCCAACTGCTCAATATGCGCCAATATCCGTCGCTGGTCATTTTGTGGATACCGCTTCAAATTCTTGAGCGCCATGTCCGTAAACTGGACTTTATAGGGTTTCGGGGAATTTGCCATTTGTCAATCCGTGGGCATTTCTCGGTGGTTAGCACCATAGCAGATAATGCGTTCAACTTTATTGTGATATTGTTGGATGAGCTGGACAAACATGGGGGGATTATAACCAAAAGCAAGGCCAGGTACAGATTACGCCACTAATTGCGCAAGCTCATCACAAATCTGCTCCGGCGTTTTGTCTTTGGTGTAAATGATCCGTTTCGCCAATCGGCCATTCGCCGGATGCCGCACAAAATAATCATTCAATTCAAACAATTCATCGCTGAACTCCCGCCCCGCCGCCGTCAACATCCGTACCAACCGCTCTTTCAATATCGCCGCCGACTCCGCCGCATCTGGCGACGGCAGCAGAAGTATCACCTGCGGATAAGGGGCCAGCGCCCGTTCCACCCGCGCCAGGGCCGCTTCATCATCATAAACCGAATTACTGGCCCCAAAATCAATGACCCCGTCATGTTCGGCCACAACCATTTCCACCATGCGCGCCTCAAACGGCTGGCTGTACCGCAGCACCCCCCAAATCCCCTGCCCGGATGTAACAATCTGCGCCGCTACCGTTTCATCATACCCAACCTTTTGGTAATACTGTCCGCGCACCGCATCAACCGAACAAAAAGGCACGGCTAATTTTTCAGCTAACAAACGGCCGACGGTGCTTTTGCCCGCGCCCAGCGGGCCAATGAGGATAATGGTGGAATTCATCCCCCTAACAGTCGCTCACGCCTGCGTCCACTGCCGGATCAACGTCGGCGTCACTGCTTCCGTCAGCAGCCGGGCATACCAATACGGCCGTTCCCCCTTCACGGCAAACAGCCCTTCCAACAGCTTCTGGCCCCAATAATAAGTAAAAATATAGGCGCGGTCCAGCGGGGCGCTCATAAATCCAATCATATGGTCAGCCTCCTGCTCCGTCAGCAAACCATACTCCTGCAAATACGCCCGCACACGTGCCGCCGCCGCCCCCTGCTCATGCAGCAGAAAAGCCGCATTACCATAGACCCCATTCAACTGCTCCAGGGCCAGTTCGATCATCCGCTCACGCTGCGCATCCAGATGCGCCAGCCCCACCATCGGGAAGATTTCCGCCGCGTGCCAGGCCGCCCACTCCTCATCCGACAGCACACTCGCCAGGGCACAAGTGGCAATGCCCTCAGAAACCACACACGACGGCGCATTCACCAGCGCCAGACAATGCTCCACACGGCCGTCTTGCTGCGCCAGCCGGCTATCCTTAATCGAAAATTCCGTGTGATGCCCCGGATACGCCTCATGCGCCACCAGATTAACCAGGTCAGTAATATAAAGCGGCACATCCGTATTGATTTCAATCTGTGACCGGCCATGCCCCTGATACCAGTTATAAGCCATCCAGGGCTGGTCTTGCACAAACACAAACTCAACCGATTCCTCCTCCGGCAGTGGAAAACGGGCGCGGCTGAGTTGGCGCAGCTGCCGGTGGATAAACGGGATCAACTGCTGTAACTGCGCCGGGGAAAGTGCAAGCCCCTGTTTGCGCCGCGCCACCCGCTCCCGCAATGTACCGCCTGGCGGCAGCAGCTCATCGAGCAACCGGTACGTCTCCTCAAAAAGCGACTCCTCAACCCAGGTGGGCCGCACGTCATAAAGCAATTCCACCTCATCCGCCAGCGCCAGGGTTTCCCCTTGCAGCAGGCGCAGGCTGGTTTGCATAGCCACAACCTGACGGGTCAGAAATTCCCGCCGCTGGTCATCCCACACAGCGGCGTCCGCAATCGCGGCGGCCAATCTGGATGCTTGCTGCGCCAATTCCGGCAGCGGGCGCGGCCCATCTGTTTGCGCCTGTTCCTGCCATTCGGCCGGCCCAAAGTAAGCCTCGATATAGCCGGGTATATGCTGGTCAATGGCCAGCGCCAGACGAACGTATTCTTCTCCAACAACTTCAGGTGACATAGGTGCTTCTCCGATCTATGGGTGTGTCTATAAACAACGACTGACACGCGCCAAAACCTTAACTAACTGCCGCATGGTGGCAGGCAACGGGGTGAGGGGCTACGGCCGTGCCCAAATCCCGCAACACCGGCGCCTCCACCTGACAAATGTCCGTGGCAATGGGGCAGCGGGGGTGAAAGCGGCAGCCGGTGGGTGGATGCGCCGGATTTGGCGTTTCGCCTTGCAAAATAATTGGCTGGCGCTTCGCTTCGGCGCGCGGGTCAGGCAGGGGAATGGCAGACAGAAGCGCCTGGGTGTAGGGATGCAACGGCCGTGTAAACAACGTATCCCGCTCGGCCAATTCCACAATCTGGCCCAGATACATCACCGCCACCCGGTCACTCAGGTAACGCACCATGGCCAGGTCGTGGGCAATAAACAGATACGTCAGCCCCAATTCTTGTTTCAAATCATCCAGCAAATTGACTACCTGCGCCTGAATAGAAACATCCAGCGCCGAAATGGGTTCATCGGCCACAATGAAGCGCGGGTTAGGCGCTAACGCGCGGGCAATACCCACCCGCTGCCGCTGCCCGCCGGAAAATTCGTGCGGGTAGCGGTTGGCCACGGCTATATTCAGCCCCACCATATTCATCAATTCCTTCACCCGCTGCCGCCGCTGCGCCCCATTACCCAGCCCATGCACCCGCAGCGGCTCCTCGATAATCTCGCCCACCGTCATGCGTGGGTTCAGCGAAGCATACGGGTCTTGAAAGATAATCTGCATTTGCCGGCGAAAGGGTTGCATTTCAGAGTCGGACAGGGTTGCCAGATTACGGCCGTCCAGCCATATTTCGCCCGCCGACGGCCGTAACAGCCGCAGCAGCAGCCGCCCGGTAGTAGATTTACCGCAGCCGCTTTCACCCACCAGCCCCAACGTCTCCCCCGGCAAAATATCAAAATCCACGCCGTCCACGGCCTGCACCAGCCCCACCGTCTGCCGCCGCCAGCCGCGCCGGATGGGGAAATACTTCTTCAAGCCGCGCACTTTTAGCAATGGCTCACTCATTGATGGTCTCCAGGCCGGCCTGGCGCACTTCGGGCCAACGCCAGCAGGCGACGTGGTGGTCGCGGTCAATCAGTTCTAGCAACGGCCGTTTCACCCGGCACTGTTCTTCCACAAATGCGCAGCGGTCGGCAAACGGGCAGCCTTTCACTTCGGCCAGCAAATCGGGCGGCGCACCTTCAATGGCTCGCAGCCGCTGCCGTTCCTGTTGGTTCACCTTCGGCAGCGATTCCAGCAGCCCCAACGTATACGGGTGGCTGGTTTGTTCATACAGTTCCAGCGCCGGGGCCATCTCCACAATATGCCCGGCATACATCACCGCCACCCGGTTTACCAGGCTGGCCACCACGCCCAAATCATGCGTAATCCAGATGACGGACATGCCCAATTCCGCTTTGAGTTCTTTAATCAGCGTCACAATTTGCGCCTGAATGGTTACATCCAGCGCCGTCGTTGGTTCGTCGGCGATCAGCAGCGCCGGGCGGCAGGCCAGGGCCATGGCAATGTTCAGCCGCTGCCGCTGCCCGCCGGAAAACTGGTGCGGGTAATCATCCAGCCGTCGTTCGGCGTCCGGGATGCCTACCATCGCCAACAATTCGGCCGCTCGCTGCCGCGCTTCGGCCCGGCCAAGGGAAAGATGCAGCCGCAGGCTTTCCATTACCTGCCGCCCCACCGTCAGCACCGGGTTGAGCGAGGTCATGGGGTCTTGAAAGATCATGGCAATGTCACGGCCGCGAATACGGCGTAGTTGGCGTTCGGGTAGCTGCAATAAATCTTGTTCGTTGAAGAGGATACGGCCGTTTTCCACTTTCCCCGGCGGCGATGGCACTAACCCAATCAACGACAGGGCGCTGACCGATTTACCGCAGCCGCTTTCCCCCACCAGCGCCAGTGATTCCCCCTTTGCCAGGGTATAGGAAATGCCGTTCACCGCATGGACAACGCCATCCTGAGTGTAGAAGCGGGTGGTGAGGTTTTCCACTTCGAGTAAATATGACATGTGTATCTGGGTAATTGAGTAATTGGGTAATTGGGTAATTGGTTGCTCCCATTACCCAATTACTCAGTTACTATAACGCCGCCGCCAGCGCCGGCGGGGGCGGGTAACGTCCATTTGCCGCCGTAAGCCTTCGCCCAGCATGTTAAAGGCAAAGATGTTCAGGAAGATGATGACGCCGATAAAGGCCACTTCCCAGGGCGTCAGCAGCATTTTGCTCCAAAAGTCCGAAAGCATTTGCCCCAGTTCCGGGAAACCAGACGTCAGCCCCACGGGAATGACGCCACCGCTGGCGGGGTCTTCGGCCATGCGTATAAAGGCGTCGCCGATGAACATGCCCAGGAAGCCGAGTTCGGCGATGACCAACAGGGCAGCCGCCAATTCAAAGGCGATGAGGGCGGGCAGGGCGGGCCACA
This sequence comes from uncultured Chloroflexota bacterium, assembly GCA_900696625.1. GTDB lineage: Bacteria > Chloroflexota > Anaerolineae > Promineifilales > Promineifilaceae > CAADGU01. The sequence goes on from CAADGU010000335.1 coordinate 7,329, forward strand.
GTTGGGGCAGCACATAACCGCGCAAAATGCCAAACGGCCGTACCCCCACCGCCCGCGCCCCTTCAATATACGGCGATTGTTTGATGACCAGGGTGCTGTTTTTAACGAACACGGCCGTGTTGGCCCACCCCGTAGCCACCAACGCCAGCATAAACGTACTCAATTCCCGGTTGCCAATAAACGAAATCAACGCCAGGGCAAACAGCAATATCGGCACCGCCAGGCTCACATCCGTCAACAGATCAATCACCCGCGTCACCGGCCCACCAAACCAGCCACTTGTCAACCCCAACACGGTGCCCAACACAATCCGCAGCGAGGCAATAATAAAACAGAGCAGCAGCGTGGGGCGGATGGCCCACAAGAGGCGGCTGTATAAATCGCGCCCGGCGTTATCCGTGCCCAATAAAAATTGATCCAACGTTAGCGGCGGCACCGGCAGCCGGGATGGGGCATAAACGGTGTCGCCAACTCGGATCAATTCATTAAATACTTCCAGCGGATCTTGTGGCGCCAGGCGTGAGCCAATGATGGCGATTAAGACAAAAAAGCCGGTAAGAACCATGCCAATCCAGAGGGGGTAATTGCGAGAGGAAACTTTTGACATATCAATTACAGAATGAGAGAGATGGAGATTGGGAGATTAGGAGATTGGGTAATCTCTTAATCTCCCAATCTCCCAATCTCATCTTCAGGCCAGCGTCACCTCTGCATCTTCAGCGGCGTGGCTGAGGCGGGGGTCTAACCGGTAGGCCAGAACGCTGGTAAAGAGGTCGGTAAGGAGCAGCCAGCTTCCCAGGACGACGGTGATGATGGCGATCAGGTCTTGAGCGCCAAAAAACGCACCCGGTCCCCGCGCATCCAGCCGCAGACCAATGGTAAGCAAAAAGACACGGCCGATACCCGGCCACAGAAAAATCGCCTCCACAATGACCAATGCGCCTACCATCAGGCGCATCGCTTCGCCAATGGTGATGAGGACGGGCGAGAGCATATTGGGCAGGGCATGAGACCAGATGAGCTGCGGCCAGCTCAGCCCCTTGCTGCGCGCTACCTGGATGTAATCCTTTTGCAGTTCGTTTTCCAGCAGCCCGGCGGTGACTTTGGCCAGATGGAAGGTGGGCTGGATGGCCAGCACCAATACGGGCAGGATGAGATGCTCGTCCAGCCCATAGCCGCTAATGGGCAGCAATGGCGTCTTGTTGCTGGAATAGAACAGACGGTAAACGATGAAGGAAAGGATGACGGCACCAAAGACGAAGCCGGGCATGGAAGAACCGGCCGCCAGAAAGGTAAGCGCCAGCGGGTGTATGCGCCGGGTGCGGCGGGAGATGGAGATGAAACCAAAGAGCAGACCCAGCATGACGGTGGTCAGCATGGCGGTGGCTAACAGAATCAGGCTGTTTTTGATGGGGTCACGGATGATGTCATTGACGGCCGTTGTGCCCACCATGCCTAGATCACCGCCCAGTAGCGCTTGCAGATATTCCAGATAATGACTTTCGATTTCTCGTTCGACGGGCCGGCCGCCCGGAGAGAAAAAAAGGCGTGGGTGCATGAGGGCGTAATGGTAGGCAACGTAGTTGAGCAGCCCCAGGATGACGAGCATGATGATGATTTTGCGGGCGATGAGACGGGCCAAGTGTACCTCTTGTAAACCTGACAGGGCTTCTGAGACCTGTCAGGTTTAGGGACTGGTGGGTTGAAATTGTGCCAGGCTCCAGAAGCCATCTTCGTAGGAGATGGAGGTAGGGTAGCCATATGTCTGGCTAAAAGTGATTTCAGCCGGATGGTCGGGTATGTTCAGGTTGCCAACGTATTCGGCCACGACCAGGAGTTCGTCTATGGTGAACTCGGCGGGGTCTATCTTTTGCAATGTGCAGTCACGCGGTGGGAAACAATCCTGTTTGTGGTCAATGACCACGCCGTCTTGCACGGTGATGTCAATAAATTGGGTGTTCCAGCCAGGCTGATTGTAGCGAATGGTGACGGTGTAATCGTCTATATTGTGGGCGGCCCAACGGCTTTTGGCTTCTGCTAGTTGTTGGGCAAAGTTGGGGTTGGCGGCGGTGTTTACATCGGCGGCGGCGGCCATGATGCGGGTGGCAAGGGCGTTGGCGGTGGCGGCGCTGGGAGCGCCGGTGGCGGACACGGCCGTTCCCTCACCCGCATTTCCGCCACAACCACACAATACAAGCAGCAAAATCCCGCAGCACAAGATTAGTTTGGGAATAGGTCTCAATGGGGACATATTGTTTCTCTCTACCTGCTTGTGAGATATCGGTTCCTACCCGATACCGCAACATTCCATCTGTTATACGCAATTTCTATCTGTTATACGCAATCAGGGCAAAAGATATGGATGCAGGATCAGTTCTGTTACGGCCGTTTGCAGATCGGCATAAATGGGGAAAGGCGCCAACGCCTGCGCTTCTGGTTTGGCGGCTTGTGCCTGGCCGCGCCCGGTGTGTAACAGGGCAGAGATGCGCACACCGGCGGCGCGCCCGGCCTGTACGTCGGTCAGGGCGTCACCGATCATGATAGATTGGCTTAAATCAATCTGGTGTTCCTGGGCGGCCTGTTGCAGCATACCGGGCAGGGGTTTGCGGCAGCCCGTTTCCTGGCCGGGGGCGTCCGGGCAAATGTAGCTGGCGTCTACACGGCCGTTATGCTGCCGCACTACATCCATAATCCGGTCGTTCAGGGCGACGGCCGTTTCCATCGTTATCAATCCCCGCCCCACCGCCGACTGGTTGGTGACCACAATCACCTTATACGGCGTGTGCCGTATCTGCGCCAGCGCCGCCAACGCCTGGGGGAAAAACTCCACATCCTCCCAGCGCCGCACATACCTGGCCCGGTTTTCAATGATAACGCCGTCACGGTCGAGGAAGAGAGCGGGGTGCATGAAGATGAGCAGGTGAGGGGGTGAGGGAGTAAGGAGGTGATTGATCACCTTGTCATCCCTTCGCCGGTCAGGTCTGGATTGGCTGAATACACTCTGGCGTGTCATTACGGGGATTATTCACGGCCGTGCTTACCGGATACGCTTTCATTTTGGCGGCGGGGTACGGCCGTAGCAGATGCAGCGCCTCATCCGGGTGCGCGCCCGGTTCCAGCCACATGCCAAAATCTTCCGGTTCCAAGATAACCGGCATCCGGTCATGAATGGGGGCCATCAATTCATTCGGCGTGGTGGTGAGGATGGTGCAAGTTTGCAGCCGTGTGCCCTCCGGCTCTTGCCACACTTCCCACAGCCCCGCCAGCGCCAGCGGACGGCCGTCAGTTCCCTGAATATACATCGGCTGTTTGCCGCCGTTTTGCTTTTGCCATTCATAAAAACCATCGGCCGGAATCAGGCAGCGGCGGCGTTTGAAGGCGTTGCGGAACGAAGGTTTTTCCGTCACCGTTTCCGACCGGGCATTGATCAACCGGGAACCAATGGTCACATCTTTTGACCAGGACGGCACCAGTCCCCACTGAAAAAACGTCAGGCGGCGCTGCCCGGTATCATCCAGATAGGCCGCCAGCACCGGTTGGGTGGGGGCGATGTTGTAGCGGGGCACAGCCGGGGGAATGTCGGCAATGATCGCCGGATCAACCCCTAAGGCATCGGCTACTTCTTCGGTTGATGAAATGAGCGCAAATCGGCCGCACATAACTTTGTCCTTACTCTCTGGTCATTTGTCGTGGCCTGATTTTACCACACACCGCAGGCGTAAACATCAGCGCGTTAAACTTGCCGTATTTGTGTTAAAATCCGGCCATCTTTTGGAAAGAGACCTGACAGGTTTTTGGAAACCTGTCAGGTCTGGACGGAAAGAGGTAAAAACAATGCAGATTCAAAAGCATACATTTTTGGTAACGGGGGGGAGTTCTGGCCTGGGCGCGGCCTGTGCGCGGCGGCTGGCGCAGGCCGGCGGAAACGTCATTATCGCCGATTTGAATGAGGCGGCGGGGGCGGAACTGGTGGCAGAGTTGGGCGGGACCGTTCGCTTTGCGCGGGTGGATGTAACCAGTGCGGCAGATGTGGACACGGCCGTGACAACGGCCGTGTCCACCTTTGGCGCCCTCCATGGTGTCATCAACTGCGCCGGTATTGCTATTGCCGCCAAACTGCTCGACCGCGAAGGCAATCCCCACGATTTTGATGCCTTTAACAAGGTCATTCAAGTCAACCTGATGGGCACATTTAACGTCATCCGGTTGGCGGCAGCGGTGATGAGCAAAGGGGAACCAAACGCTGTGGGCGAACGTGGCGTCATCATCAATACCGCTTCCGTGGCTGCGTATGATGGGCAAATTGGGCAGGTGGCCTATGCCGCCAGCAAAGGGGGGGTGGTGGCCCTGACGCTGCCCATCGCCCGCGAGCTGGCCCGCTTCGGCATCCGGGTGATGACCATTGCCCCCGGCATTTTTGAAACGCCGATGATGGCCGGGCTGCCGGAAAAGGCCCGCCAATCGTTGGCCGAACAGGTTCCCTTCCCGTCTCGCCTGGGCCACCCAGACGAATATGCCGCCCTGGCGCAACACATCATTGAAAACGAAATGCTCAACGGCGAAGTTATCCGGCTCGACGGCGCGATCCGCATGGCGCCGAAATGATCAGAACCGTGGTGAGTAATGCGTGACTTGTGAGAGACCCGGTCACGCATCACCCACCACGCATCACGAGGAAACAACATGACAACTTACAACCTGGAAAAACACCGTCTGGCGGCCAACACCATTCGTGGGCTGACGATGGACGCGGTGCAAAAAGCCAATATCGGCCATCCGGGGATGCCGATGGGCATGGCCGATGTGGCCGTAGTGCTGTGGACGCAATTTCTCAAACACAATCCCCAGGACCCGAAATGGTTTGACCGCGATCGTTTTGTCCTGTCGGCCGGACATGGCTCGATGCTGCTGTACAGCCTGCTGCACCTGAGTGGCTATGATCTACCGATGGCGGAATTGATGCAGTTCCGGCAGTGGGGCAGTGCCACGCCGGGCCACCCGGAATACGGGCACACGCCGGGTGTGGAGACGACCACCGGCCCGTTGGGGCAGGGCATTACCAATGCCATTGGCATGGCGCTGGCAGAGAAATGGCTGGCGGCGCGTTTTAACCAGCCCGGTTTTGATCTGGTTGACCATTACACCTATGTCATTGCCAGCGATGGCGACCTGATGGAAGGCATATCGGCCGAGGCATCTTCGCTGGCGGGGCATTTGGGGCTGAGCAAGCTGATTGTGCTGTATGACGATAACGGTATTACCATTGACGGCCGTACCAACCTGACCTTTAGCGAAGATGTGCTGGCGCGTTATGCAGCCTATGGCTGGCATACTACTCTTATAGATGGGCATGATCCGCTGGCTGTCATTGCTGCCATTCAAGAGGCGCAGGCGACAGACCAACCCGCTATCATCGCCTGCCGCACCCACATTGGCTATGGCAGCCCTAACCGGCAAGACACGGCCAAAGCGCACGGCGAACCGCTGGGCGAAGAAGAAATCCGCCTGACCAAAGAGGCATTGGGCTGGCCGTTGGAGCCATTGTTTTATGTGCCGGATGAAGTCCCCGCGTTTTTGGCCGGTAATGGCATCGCGCAGGTGGCCTGGGAAGAACTGTGGGGACGCTACCAGAAGGCGCACCCGGAACTGGCGGCGACGTTTCAACAGGCGATTAACGGCGATCTGCCCACCAATTGGGGCGAGATCATGCCTACCTTTGAAGTGGGCAAGGCGCTGGCCACGCGCGCTTCCTCCGGCATGGTGCTAAATGCGATTGCGCCGCATGTGCCTTATTTGCTGGGTGGTTCGGCCGACCTGACCGGCTCGAACAACACCGCGCTCAAGGGGGAAACGCCTCTGTCGCGGGATGATTTTTCGGGGCGGTATATTCATTATGGCATCCGCGAACATGGGATGGGCGGGATGATGAATGGTATGGCGCTGCATGGCGGGGTACGGCCGTATGGCGGCACCTTCCTCGTTTTCTCTGACTACATGCGTGGCTCTGTCCGGCTGGCGGCGCTGATGGGGCTGCCGGTCATTTACGTGTTTACGCATGACAGCATTGGCCTGGGCGAAGACGGCCCCACCCACCAACCCATTGAGCAGTTGATGAGTTTGCGGGCGATACCGGGGCTGACGGTGATACGGCCGTGTGACGCCGTGGAAGCGGCCGAAGCCTGGCAAATCGCCCTGGAAAACAAGAGCGGTCCCACCGCCCTCATCCTGACACGCCAGCCTGTGCCCACGCTCAACCATGTGCAGTCACAAATCACCGGCAGCGTGGCGCAAGGAGCGTATGTGATCAAGCGGCCCACCCGCCAGCCGCAGGTATTACTCCTGGCGACGGGGTCGGAAGTGGCGATTGCCCTGGAAGCGGAAAAGCTGCTGGCCGAACAAAGGGTGAGCGCGCAGGTGGTGTCCATGCCCTCCTGGGAACTGTTTGCCGCCCAGCCCGATGTTTACCGAAACACAGTGCTGCCGCCGCACATCAAGGCGCGGGTTTCCATTGAAGCGGGCGTCACCCTGGGCTGGGAACGGCATATCGGCGACAACGGCAAAGCCATCGGCCTGAATCGCTTTGGCGCCTCGGCCCCGTACAAAACCATTTATGAAAAGTTGGGGCTGACGGCTGAAGCAGCGTCCCATGCGGCGTTATCATTGATACGTTGAGAAATGAGTACCGAGTCGTTCATCATAACTTCTGCCCGGACGGAAGACTTAAATCCGACTACCCGAACAGCGATTATCCAGCTTTGTATCGCCGCGCATCAGCAAGAAGATTTCCAACACCTGTTTTCTTATGTCCCTTCGGGCGGCTTGCATTTCCTTGCTTATCGAGATGATCTGTTGATGGGTCATGCTCTGGTGACAACCCGTTGGCTGCAACCGGAAGGTCATCCGATCTTGAAAACAGCCTATGTAGATGCTGTGGCTACGCTACCGGCCTCTCAAGGGTACGGTTATGGGAGCGCCCTCCTGCGTCGGCTGGCAAGCGAAATTGGTGATGAGTATGTCATTGCCTGTTTAGAGACGGAGCGAACGGCATTTTATAGCCGGTTGGGTTGGGAAGTCTGGCGCGGCCCTCTGGCCGGTCGGGATGAGCATGGTTTGATTCCCACACCAGATCAAACCGGCGTGATGATCTTGCGGCTGGAGCAAACACCTGCGCTTGATTTGGACCGAGGGTTAACAATAGAATGTCAGCCGGGACGTATCTGGTAATGTTGCAGAGAAACTTTGTTGAGAACCCAAAACAATAAGATAGCCCCTCCATTTTGGCAGCCGACTTTGCCCGGTTGGAGGCTCATGCGCGGGAGGCAGTGGCGGCGGGGGCTGATTGGCTGCATGTGGATGGGATGGACGGCCGTGTTAGGATCGTAGGACAATTTTCAAAATTGTCCTACGGCAGCGGCCAGATGGTAAATTCCTCGTAATCGGTGCTTTCGCCTTCAATTTCGTGGTCAAAGTAGAAGGCGGTGAAAATTTCCACGTCCCCGGCGTGAGTAATGTCAAACAGGTCTAGCTGCTCGATGAACTCGCCATTGACAAAAAAGAAACCGGTTTCTCCCCACACTATCAAGGCCAGATCGTTGCTCTCATTCGCGCCCAAATTCAAATTGCGGATCCGCCCGCTTTGCAGGGTTGTGTCGCTGTCGGCGTCGCCGTAGCGACCAACTAACTCCCATTCCCCTTCGGAAGCGATGACCAGCCAGTATTTGGTGCCGTCGTTATCATCGCGGAAGGAGAAGCCGAAGTCGAAATCATTAACGGCGGCGGCAAATGGGTTCATGAAGGTGGCGGTGGCGATGAGATTGCGCAGCCTGACGCCGGAATCCTCCAGCTTGATCAAATCATCCAGCGCATGATCTAATTCACCATTGGCCGGTCCAAACTCTGGTTCCAGCGACCAGATGGCAAAATCCTCATATTCGGTCGTCGCGCCTTGCCGTTCGTTGCTGGTGTAAAAGCCGGTGCCCAATGCAATTTCGCCCTCATCTTGCCGCGCCGATAAATCCAGGGTGGCGATAAACTCTTCATTGAGGAAAAAGACGCCGGCATCGCCGAGGACGATCAGGGTCAACTGGTTGGCCTGGTTCGGCTGCACATCCAGGATGCCAGAGACGTTGCCTTCCTGGATAAATTCATCGCCGTCCAGGCTGCGGTTGTTAAGATTCCAAAGGCCGTCTGAGCGCACCACCAGGCGCAATTCTTCGTCCGGCTCTACCTGGCGGAAGGTGACGCCGAAGTCCCAACTGCCAGCCTGGGTGGGGTAGGGGTTGAGAAAGTGGACATTCAGGACAAAATCGGCGGCGCTGATGCCGGGATAATACATTTCAATGGTGTTATCGCCGGGGTCATGGGGTAGTTCGCCGCTGGTGGGGCGCAGCAGGGCGTTCTGGTTGCTCAGTTCACCAAAGAGGTTGACGGGCTGGCTGGCGATGAGTGCGGCGCGGGTAGCTTCTAAACTTTGGCGGGTGGCCAGGGCGCTGGCGCTGCCGCTGTTGTTGTCGTCGTTGGTCTGGCCGCCGGCGGCGGCAGCGCGGGTGGCTTCCAGACTTTGGCGGGTCGCCAGGGCGTCATCCAGGGCGGGCACGGCCGTATTGGTGGGTATTGGCGTTGCTTCGGGCACGGCCGTGTCCGTGGGTGCAGATGTTGGGGAGGGAATAGGGGTATCGGTAGCTTCATCCAATGATCCAAACACGGATGTGCCGTTATTGTCGTTGTCCTGTATGGCAACGACCGTCGGTGTGGTGGTCTCCTCGCCACCGGTGAAGGCGTTGAATACTGCATACCCACCAATGACTGTACCCCCCAGACAAAACAGCGCCAACACGCCCAACAATACCAGCAGCCAGGTTGGTGTTTTGGCGCTGCCGCCGGTGGCGGCCAATTCTTCGCTGAAGGCCGGCTCGGCGTAGGCGGCAGCCGCCTGGGGCGTGGGGCGGGGCGGCGGCAGCGGTGTTGGTTCGGGTGATGGGGTGGGTTCGGGCACGGCCGTAGTCGTTAAGGTTTCTGTTGGTGCTGCTTCTGGTGGGGTAGTGGGCAGGGTAGGCGGCGGCGGGGGAGGAACGGCCGTCAAATCCGGCTGTTTCATCTTTTGGGTGATGGCCGTCAGTTCGCTGGTCATGTCAGAAGCGGTAGAGAAACGATCATCGCGCTCTTTAGCCATGGCTTTGCTGATCACCAGGTCACAGGGGGCCAGGTCAGGGCGTTTATCCACCAGGTGCGGCACCGGGTTCATCACATGGGCCATCATCATGCGCGCCGGGGTGTCGGCGTCGAAGGGGATTTCGCCGGTGAGCATTTGGTAGAGGATGACACCCAGGGCATAAATGTCGGAACGGCCGTCTAACTCCTTGTTGCCATACACCTGTTCGGGACTCATGTAAGTGGGGGTGCCCACCAGGCTGCCGCTGGCGGTCAGCTGCGAACCGGCAGTGGTGATGCGGGCGATGCCAAAATCGGCCAGGAAGGCGTCGCCATAATGGTCAAACAGGATATTACCCGGCTTCAAATCACGGTGGATGATGCCCTGGCTGTGCGCCCGGTCTAAGGCCGAGCCAATCCGCTTCAAGATTTCGGCAGCCTCGTCAATGGGAATGGGGCCGTTTGCCAGCCGGTCATTAAGCGAACCGCCGGTCATCAGGCGCATCACCAGGAAGGGCTGCCCATCTTCTTCGCCAAAGTCATAGACGGGCACAATAGCCGGATGCTCCAAAGCGGCGATGGTGCGGGCTTCACGGGTGAAACGGGCGCGGAATTCGGGGTCATGCAAAAATTCACGCGGCAGCAGTTTCACGGCGACGGGGCGCTGGAATTGGGGGTCATACGCTTCATAGACCGAAGCCATACCGCCCCGGCCAAGTTCTCGTTTAATTTCGTAACGGTTGATTTTTTCGGGGATCATAGGCCCTTGGGTAATTAAGTAATTGGGTAATTGGGTAATTGATGGCGGAAATGTAGCATAAGGTACGGCCGTGAGGCAACCATCAATATTCCACCGGCAAATTCATACCAGAAATCCTTTCAAGCCAGAGTAAAGGAACAAGAGGCCAAAAACCAGCGAGACAACAATAACAATGACGCGGTTATTCCTGGTTAGCCAGCTTGAAACCCCATCCAGTACGAGTTGTGATCGTTTGGGCATTAATAGGCGAATAAAGATGGGCAGCAACAGCAAGGATTGAGCCAGCAAAATGAAGAGCAAATAAACGAGGGCATTGGTTGGCTGCTCCAATTCGGCATTAACAATGACAGCCAGCGCGCTGAGGGTGAAAACCCACAGTTTAGGCATGATCAGCGGCAGAAAAAAACCAAGAGCCAATGCTTTTAAGGGGGTCAAATTGCCGGCTGCGGCCAACCACTTTGGGGGCGGGTCATCCGGGTCTTCTTCACGGCTCCATTTCTTATAGGCGGCAATTAATAAGAGGATGCCCAGTACCGTGATCAATGTGGTGACTACCAGGCTTTGGCCGCTGCTGCCATCAACCTCTGCTGCGCCAGAGGAGGCAAACACCTGCCCAAAAACCAGACCTTGCAAGAGTCGGATCATCGTCATTCCTGTTACATAGGCTATGCCTTTTGCCAGGCCTTGCCGGGGGCTTTGCAGGAGCAAAATGGCGAGGATGATTTGCACAGGCACAAGGGCGCTGCCGATGATATAGGGGCTTAGGGAAATGAGGATGGTTTCCATAGATGTTCCTTGATTTTTCAGGAAGCAACGTGATGCGTGATGCGTGATGCGTGAGAATGCTCCGATCACGCATCACGCATCACGCCATCACGAATGATGGCGCAGGCTTCTTCGGGAGAGTCGGTGATGCGGAAAAGTTCCAGGTCAGTGGGGTTAATTTTGCCCTGAGCGAGCATGGTATGGCGCAGCCACTCTATCAGCCCGCCCCAGAAGGCGGAGTCAAAGAGGACAACCGGGAAGTTGTTGATTTTGCCGGTCTGGATGAGGGTGAGCGTTTCAAACATTTCGTCTAGTGTGCCAAACCCACCGGGGAAGATAACGAGGCCCCGGGCATATTTGAGCAGCATGACTTTGCGGGTGAAAAAGTAGCGGAATTCTTTGCCCACGTCTACGTAGGGGTTCAAATCTTGCTCGAAGGGGAGTTCGATGTTCAGGCCAACGGAGACGACGCCGGCCTCCCGCGCCCCTTTGTTGGCGGCTTCCATGAGGCCGGGGCCACCGCCGGTCATGATGTTGAAACCGGCTTCTCCCAACAGGCGGGCTACCGCCACGGCCGTTTCATATTGCGCCTCCCCCGGTTGTACCCGCGCCGAACCGAAGATGGTTACGGCCGTGCCCAATTCCGCCAGCAAGTCAATCCCTTCCACCATCTCCCCCATCACCCGGAATATGCGCCAGGTATCTGTTTTGTAGTAGGGCATTGGCTCCAGATTTGGCCCGGCCAACAGCCGTTCATCTTCGGTGTGTTGTGGGGCAGGTTGCACCTTTTTCATTTGCTCCTGTTCCTTTTCGATTGTTGGGCGATTTGGAAAATCACCCGACAGCTTTTCGTTGGCAGATCATATGGCAGGTAAGAGAAGTTGACAATCAGAAAGATGTAGGAGTGCTGCTCACCCACCCCATTACCTCTGAAAACTGCAAACTTATCCCCAAACAATTACGACATCTCACCCTTTTGGCCCATTCCCGCTTCAATCGCCATCAACATTAATTTGGCCCGGTCGGTGGTTTGAACCTTGAGTAATACATTGGAGATGTAGTTGCTCACCGTTTTGGGACTCAGGTTCAGGATGGTAGCGATCTCGGTGTTTGTTTTGCCCTGGGCGATCAACTCCAGGATTTCACGCTCGCGCGGGGTAAGCTCGTCAAAAATGGTAACCGACACATGGGCCATTGCCGGCGGCGGTGGCATCGTCAGGTACCCCAGCACTTTCTGGGCGATGCCGGGGCTGAAAATAGCGCCGCCATTGGCAACCGTGTGAATGGCGCGCAGCAGCTCATCCTGTTCCGTGTCTTTGAGCAGATAACCACGTGCCCCGGCACGGATGGCGGGGAAGACGGAGGTGTCATCCTCAAAAACGGTGAGGATTAAAATGCCGATGTGCGGGCTGGTGCGGTGAATGAGACGGGTGGCTTCGATGCCGTTCAAACCGGGCATCCGCAAATCCATCAAGATGACATCAGGCTGTAAAGCTGTTGCCAGTGCCACGGCCTCTTCGCCGTGACGGGCTTCGCCGACAATTTCAAGATTTCCCACGGCCGTTAAGAGCATTTTCAGACCGCTGCGGGTAATGGCCTGATCGTCGGCGATGAGAATGCGAATGGTGTCCATGTCCATTATTTACCTTACCTGGATGGGACAGGGTATGCGCGCGGTCACGGCCGTGCCGCCGCCCGCATGTGCCCCAATCACACAAATGCCACCCACTTCCGCCGCCCGCGCCTGCATGGAAATCAGCCCCAGGCCGCCGGTTGATGGTTCCGCCAAACCGCGCCCGTTATCCTGAATATCCAATTCTAAAATAGAAGGATGGGATGCCGCCGACAAATTCAGGCGAACATGACAGGTCTGGGCCTGGGCGTGTTTTTCAATGTTGGTCAGGGCTTCGAGGGTGATGTAGTAAACGGCCGTTTCAATTTCCGCCGGTAAACGTGGCAAATTTTCGGGAGCATCCAGATGAACGTGCAAGTTGATCTGAGTTTCGGCGCGTTCACGCAGCGCCCCCACCAGCCCCAACAGTTCCAACTCTGGCGGGTATAATTGGTGCGCCAGGCCACGTACTTGTTTGGTAAGTGCCGCCAATTGCTGGTTGATGGCGGCGAGCTGCGATTGTGCCTGTGCCTGATCGTCGTGCATGAGGGTCATGGCATGTTCCAGTTGGCGTGTCAGACTCACCAGTTGATGTCCCACACGATCATGTAAATCGCTGCCCAACTGTCGCCGGGCTTCGCCGCGTTCTGTCACCAGCCGCAGGCGGGCCTGTTCCAGATTGGTGGTCAGCAAGACGGCATGGGCGGCGGCCCCCAGTTGGTGGGCTAAATCGGCCAACAGGCGTTGGTCGGTGGGAGTCAATGGTTCTTTAGGAGAACGAGAGGCTGTTTGCAGTTCCCCCATCAGCTGCCCGGCATACGTTAGAGGATAGCGACTGATTTCATTTTGGGGCACACCGTACACGGCCGTTGCCTGCATCTCATCACCTTGTTGTAATACAATCGCCACATAAGGCAGTTTGAGCGCCTGGGCCACCGTTTCTGCCGTCACCGTTAGCGCCGCTGCCGGGTTTAGCGCCGATTCTAGCTGCTGGCTGAGGCGGGTCAGCAGTTGATAAGGTTTGTCACGCTGCCCGTAAAACAGGCGGTTAATCTGCTGCTCCACATAGTTTTTGAGCGGCGTAAACAGCACAGCCACCAGACTGGCGGCTACCAGGGAAAAAACGAGGTTCTCCCCTTCTATCTGGAACAAGAACCCCAAATACCCCACAACCAGCACATATAAACTGATGACACAGACGATCATGATCCCATAGACGACGGTTTTACGGATGATGAGGTCAATTTCCCACAGCCGGTAACGCAAGATGGCAAATGTCACCGCCACCGGGATGGTAGCGGTGACCAGGGTTAAGGAGGCGGTGCGCAGCAGGGAGTACCACATGCCCTGGCTGTTGATAGCGTTGACTGTCGGGCTGATGTAGATGAGGTTGAGCAGCAGCTTAAAGACCAGATTCAGCACGATGGCCCATAACACCCATTTCATCTGTTGGCGCTGCACGGCCGTTCCCACCACACGATAGCGGTAAATCTGGCTGAGCACGCCCAACAGAAACAAAAAAGAGCTGATGATCGATAAGTAGGGGGCCGGTGGTCGTGTTGGCTGCGGCTGCAAAAAACCGATGTAGACGATAAATAAGCCGGTGACTGCTCCTACCCAACGCATCTGCCGCGGCACAAAACGGCCGTCAGGAAACACAAACACCAGAAATATCAACAATCCATACGCCAGCGCTGCCAGCCCATATGCCAGCCGATCTCCCCAATAGCCCCACTGCTCCAGCACAAAGGGCAGATCGTTTGACCCGACGCCAAACAGCACCAGACTCAAAGCAAACAACAGGCCAAAGGTGTCACGCCGGCATCGCCTGAGAACAAACAGACCCAGGCCAATGTAGAAAACGGCCGTGAGCAAAATAAACCCCAGCCGCCACCACAAATAGGTCTCCACCGTCCACCCCAGGCTGGATAACGCTGCCAGCGCCGCGGGCGTTGTCCAGCTTCCGTTGGGTAAAATGCGCGGCGGCATTTGTTGGGCATAATGGGGAAACTGCCACAGCGCCCATACGCCAAAGAGCAGGCAGGCAGCAATCGCGGCGATCACCAGCACACGCAGTCCCGACATATCGGCTTGATGCCACCAAGTTTGACGCTGTTCAACCATTGCCGAGAATTATCCGGTAGGGCCGCCATGCCCGCAAACCAGATATGCCGCCTACCGTTTGGCAAACGGTAAGTACACCTGCCACACAAAACCGCCCACTTCAACCGCGCCACTATCGCAGCCGCTGCCGATGGGGCGTGTGCCGCCGCGCTGGTCTGTGGCAAAATCGCACGACGCGGGTGGAATGATGTCAACCGCCTGATTGCCCGCCAACGGCAGCCGGGAGCCGGTGCTGCCGCCATTGTTAGCAAAGGGGGCCAGGGGCAGGGTGGCGTTTTGCATGTCGCCTGTTTGGGTAAAGCTGGGGCAGCTCCCGTTATCACTCAGGTTATAGCCGGTGGAGCCAATGCCGCTGCTGCAGTTGCCGCCGCTGTTGTGGGCGACAATAGATTTGTTGATGGTGATCGTGCTGCCATTGCTGCCATTGGAGAGACCGCCGCCGGTAACGGCCGTATTGTCCACAATGGTCGCATATTGAATGAAAGCGGCGGCATTCCCATCCTGGTGAATGGCCCCGCCAACACTGTTCGCGCCATTAGCCTCGTTGTCGCTCAAGGTCAGGTTGCTCATGTTCAAAGAACAGGTGCTATACACAGCCCCGCCATCTCCGGCAATGGCTTCGTTATAAGCCAGCCCGGAGAGAATCACCGACATAAAAGCGTTAAAGCAGCCGATGGCGCCGCCGTTCACAACCGCTTTGTTCTCTACAAACTGGGTGCGCTCCACATCCAGGTCGCCGCCCGATAGGTAAATAGCGCCCCCCTCGCTGTTGGCGGCGTTGCCATCAAACAGGTTGTCATGCACGATCAGGCGGATACCTGAAAAGTTGATGGCGCCGCCGCTCAGACTGCTGTTGGTGTGGAAACGGGATTGCGTGACGGTGAGGTTGGTGGTAACGGTGGACAAAATCGCGCCGCCCGCATTAACCGCCGCGTTCAAATCGAAGGTGTTGTCCTCTATCGTCGTCTGCCCGGCCACAAACAGCGCCCCACCCGTATCAGAAGCCCGATTGTTGTAGAAGGTATTACCCGGTTCCAGCGTAACGACGGCGTAATCAAAGGGGTTATGAATGGCTCCACCGCGCCGCGCCTCATTTTCAAAAAATGTTGACTGGCTGACGGTCACATCCGCGCCCCACAATAAAATCGCGCCGCCCCAGCCGTTGGTGACATTGGTCGTCCGGTTATGGCGAAAGGTGCTGTTGGTAATGGTTGCGTCGCCAGCTTCAAAACGCAGGTAAAGCGCGCCGCCATTGCCACCCACGTTGTTCTCAAACAGGCTGTTGGTGATGGTCAACGGCCCATAATTCACAATGGCCCCACCGCTGTAGCTGCTGCTCACGCTGCTGTCACGAATGGTCGTGTTGTCCAGGGTTAAAATGCCGTTGTTGTTGATGGCCCCTCCGTCGTTTGTATTGCTGAAGCCATTGCTCAGGGTAATGTTTCGTAGATGGAGCGTACCGCCAAATACTAAAAACAGGCGCGTGCTGTTGCCGCCGTTGAGTGTGATTTGATTCGCGCCGTCTATGGTCACGGCCGTTGAAATACTCTTCTCAAACGTGAAGGGAATGGTGGCTTCACCGCCACAGTTAAAGGTGATGGCACCGCCGCCGCTGCTTTGCACACTGGAAAGGGCCGTGTTGAAGGCCGCTTCGGTGCAGCTTGCGGCCGTCCCTGTGCCCACCACAGCATCGGCGGCGTGCAACGGCCGTATCCCACCCACCACAATCCACATCAATAAAAACAAACCGGTTAATTGTTTCATCTGTTTCTTCCTCAAAAATTTGTGGCTCAACAGGATTTCGTGGGGTCCGGCGTGACATGTGACGAGTGATGCATGTGGTTTCTCTGGTCACGCATCACACGTCACGCATCACAGCCTGCCCTGAGCTTGTCGAAGGGGCCTGTCAACCCCCTGAATTTCCAAAGAGCCAAAACCTCTGCGTTAGCCGCGTTTTTGCGGTCAAATCCACGGAGGTCTGGTAGTTACAAAACATCTGCATCATAGTAGAGTGTGTGGCCTGGGCAGCCAAGAGACTTTTTCCCAAGTTTTCGGGAAAAAGTCTGGTCGGATTCCCGCTCAGGTTTGCGCCTGCTTACCGCTTCATTTGCGATACAATCCCCGCATGACAATACAATGGTTTGCGATAGAAGAGAAAGGGGTACGGCCGTTGCCCATTCCCAATGGCGTGTCCACATTTGATGGCCTGTATGATGGGCTGGCGTTAGGGGTTTATTCCGCGCTGCGTACCTTTGCCCACCATAAATTCCTGCACCTGCAAGGCCACATTGACCGCACGGTACAATCCATGCGGCTGCTGGGCTGGGAATATGTGCTGGATGAAAAACGGCTGCGGCGGGCGCTGCATCAGGTATGTATGGCCTTTCCGTTTTCAGAGGCACGGGTGCGCTTTGATGTGCTGGCCGCGCCACCGACGCACCTGGGTACAACCAGTCGGGAGTTGATCGCTCTGCTGCCGTTTGCGCCGCCTGACCCGGCGTTGTATGCGAACGGGGTGGTGGTAGAGGTGACGCACGATTTGCACCGGACACGGCCGTTGGCTAAAACCGCCGACTTTGCCCAGGCGCGCCGGGTGTATCCGGTTGGTGGCGACGTGTACGAGTATATTCTGGTAGACGAAGCCGGTCATTTGTTGGAAGGCACGGGCACCAATTTTTATGGCGTGCAGGAGGGGGTGCTGCGCACGGCGGGCAGCGGCGTGCTGGCCGGCATCACCCGCCGCATCGTGCTGGAATTGGCGGCAGAATTGGGCATACCGGTGGATTTAACGGCCGTACACCTTGACGAAATCCCCCATTTACAGGAAGCAGCGGTTAGCGGGTCATCGCGGGCCATCGTGCCGGTAGTGCAGATTAGCGGGCAGGTGGTGGGCGACGGCCGTCCCGGCCCCATTTGCCAGCGCCTCCTGACGGCATATAATTCGTTTGTCTCACGAGATATTAAAACGGCGGTAGAGGAGTAATTGGGCAATTGGGTAATTGAGTAATTTGTGCTCAATTACCCAATTGCCCAATTACCCAATTACATTCAATGACCACACAAGAAAATTCCCCTCTGGAAAAATTCGCTCTGACTTTGTTTGATGTCGGCGCCGTACAGCTTGGTAAGTTTGTGCTGCACAGCGGCCGCACCTCGCGCATTTATTTAGACTTGCGCGTCCTGGTTTCTTACCCGGAGGCGCTGCGGCAGGCCACGGCCGCTTACCGGCAGGTGTTGGAAAAGCTAACCTTTGACCTGTTGGCGGCGCCGCCACTGGCCGGGCTGCCCTTTGGCACTGCGCTTTGCCTGGACATGAACATCCCCCTCATTTACCCGCGCAAAACTTCCAAAAGTTACGGCACGGGCAAGGATATTGAAGGTGTGTGGGAGGTGGGGCAGACGGCCGTGGTCATTGATGATGTGATCACCTCCGGCGACAGCATTATGGAGGCGATGATCGCCCTCAAAGCCGCCGGTTTGCAGGTGAATGAGGCGGTGGTGTTAATTGATCGCGAACAGGGCGGCAAAGAGATCATGCAAGAACATGGCTACACCGTTCACGCCGCCATGGCCATCTCCCAACTGCTGGACATTTTACAAACCCACGAACGCATTACTGAAAAACAGTATGCCAAAGTGTTGAAATCGTTGAAGTGATTAGAGATTAGAGATTGGACGATCTCCAATCTCCAATCTCCATTGGAGAATCCCCATGACTGACCAAAAACGAGCCGGGGCGCATAATGTACTGCGGTATGCCCGGAACCCTTTAGACATGATTTTTGCCCCCAAAAGTGTGGCCGTCATCGGCGCTACGGAGCGGGAAGGCAGCGTGGGCCGCACCATTTTGTGGAACTTGATGAGCAGTTCCTTTGGCGGCACCATTTTCCCGGTGACACCCACCCGTAACAGTGTCTTGGGTATTAAAGCGTATCCGAACATCACGGCCGTGCCCGAACCCATAGACCTGGCTGTGGTCGTTACCCCGGCCAAAACCGTGCCCGGCATTATCAAAGAGTGCGTGGACGCCGGTGTGCCCGGCGCTATCGTCATTTCTGCCGGGTTTAAGGAGAGCGGGCCGGAAGGGGTGGCGTTGGAACAGCAAATTCTGACCGAAGCGCGGCGCGGCAATATGCGCATCATTGGTCCCAACTGCCTGGGGGTGATGAATACCGTCAGTGGCCTGAATGCCACCTTTGCCAGCACCATGGCCCGGCCCGGCACCGTCGGGTTTATCAGCCAGAGCGGGGCGCTTTGCACGGCTATTTTAGACTGGAGCCTGCGCGAGAACGTTGGCTTTAGCGCCTTCGTTTCCATTGGTTCTATGCTAGATGTGGATTGGGGCGACCTGATTTATTACCTGGGGGATGACTCCCGCACCAAGAGCATCGTCATCTACATGGAAACCATCGGTAATGCCCGCTCGTTCCTGTCGGCGGCGCGGGAAGTGGCGCTGGTGAAACCCATCATCGTCATCAAACCGGGGCGCACCGAAGCAGCAGCGCAGGCGGCGGCCTCGCACACCGGTTCGCTGACGGGCAGCGACGAGGTATTGGCGGCGGCATTCCGTCGTTCCGGTGTGTTGCGGGTGGATCGGATTGATGACCTGTTTAACATGGCCGAGGTGCTGGCGAAACAACCGCTGCCGCGTGGTCCGCGCCTGACCATTGTCACCAATGCCGGTGGCCCTGGCGTGTTAGCGACAGACGCGCTTATTGGCAGCGGTGGTGAATTGACGCCGCTGGCCCCGGAAACAATGACGGCGCTGGATGAGATTTTACCGGCCCATTGGAGCCACAATAACCCGGTGGATATTTTGGGGGACGCCGACGCCGAACGGTACACCCAGGCGATTCAGATTGCGGCCAATGACCCCAACAGCGATGGGATGCTGGTGATTCTGACGCCCCAGGCGATGACTTCCCCGACACAAACGGCGCAACTGCTGCACAAGCAGTACGGCCGTCCCGCCGGCTACAAATTTGGCAAACCGATTCTGGCAAGCTGGATGGGTGGGGCAGACGTTCACGCCGGGCAAGATATTTTGAACCAGGGCAACATCCCCACCTTTGACTTTCCCGACACGGCGGCGCGCACCTTCTTTTACATGTGGCGTTTCCAGCGGCGGTTGCAAAGCTTGTACGAGACGCCCCATACCCCGACACAGACGCCAGAAAGCACGGCCCGCCACGAAGAAGTGTGGCAAATGATGGAGCGGGTGCGCCAGACAGGGCGGACTATCCTCACCGAATATGAGTCCAAGCAGGTGTTGGCCGCTTATGATATTCCCACCGTCGAGACACGGCTGGCGAGCAATGAAGAGGAAGCGGTGGCGGTGGCTGAAGCCATTGGTTATCCGGTGGTGATTAAACTTAATTCGGAGACGATTACGCACAAGACGGATGTGGGCGGTGTGCGGCTAGACCTGGTAACGGCCGATGAGGTGCGCCATGCTTACCGCTCTATGAAAGAGGCTGTCACCTCCAGATACAGCGCCGCTGATTTTTTGGGTGTGACGGTGCAGCCCATGTTGAATTTGAAAAATGGGTATGAGTTGATCGTTGGCAGCAGCCCAGACCCGCAGTTTGGGCCGGTGCTGCTGTTTGGCTCCGGTGGTACGCTGGTGGAGGTGTTCAAAGACCGGGCGCTAGGACTGCCGCCGCTGACGACGACGCTGGCGCGGCGCATGATGGAGCGGACGAAGATTTATGAGGCGCTGAAAGGGGTACGTGGCCGTGCGCCGGTTGACCTACCGGAGTTAGAGTTGTTGCTGGCCCATTTTGGTGATCTGGTGGTGGAGCAGCGCTGGATTAAGGAAATTGATATTAACCCGCTGTTTGCTTCGGACGAGCATCTGATTGCGCTGGATGCGCGGGTGGTGCTGTATGGGCCGGAGGTGACGGAAGACGAACTGCCCCGGCTGGCGATACGGCCGTACCCCATTGAATACGCCCAACCTTACACCACCACCCAGGGCGACCATTTGCACATTCGCCCCATCCGGGCCGAAGATGAGCCCCAGGTGGTGGAATTCCACAAAACGCTGTCCGAAAAGAGCGTGTATATGCGTTATTTCCGCGCCTTCCAATATGACCAGCGGGTGGAGCATGACCGGCTGGTGCGGATTTGCCATGTGGATTATGACCGAGAGGTGGTGCTGGTGGCCGAAAAAATGGATGAGGCGACCGGCGCCAAACAGATATTGGGCATTGGCCGCCTGACCAGGGCACGGAATGCTGAAACCGGCGAGTTTGCCTTGCTGATCAGCGATATGTACCAGGGGCATGGGCTGGGCACGGAATTACTGCGGCGGTTGCTGCGTTACGGCCGTGCCGAAGGCATTACTCGCGTCGAAGCCTATATCCTGGCCGAAAACCGGGGCATGCTGCATGTGTGTGAGAAGTTGGGCTTCACCTTCCACCGCGAGGCGGAGGTGATTAAAGCGGTGATAGAGTTGTAATTGAGTAATTGGGTAATTGAGTAATTACCCAATTACTCAATTACTCAATTTCTTTTGAACGACGGCGCCATTCTAAAGCTGCACCCGCCAGGAGAATGAGGACGCCAAGCACGGCCGTGACCACCACCCCCGTTTGTAGATGATCATTCGCGGCGGCTGCGCCAGATTGGGGTAAAACAATGACGGCATTCGTGCCACCCTGGCTGATGCAGAAATTCACGTCTGTCTGCACCAGGCCGGTATCTGGCAAGACAGGCACATAGAGCGGATTCCGGGAAGTGACAATCCATTTGCTGGCGTCGGGGCGGGCGGTCACTTCCCAGATGCTTTGCCCGGCGGCTGCCAGCCCATACGTGCCATCGCTGCCCGTTGTCAGCGAAATAACGGTGGCCTTATCGCTGCTCACAAAGACGATCTCCACGCCAGGCACCGGATTCTCCCCGGCGACGCCCGTGCCCACACAAACGCCATCCCCATTGACATCTGTGTATACCGCGCCGGCCAGTTTGCCCTGGGTTTCCGTGCCTTGCGCCGCCACGGTAGCCACTGCCAGCAGCAGCCCTATGACGGTGATCAAGGTGAATACAATGGTTTTTTGTTGCCAGAATTTCATCGAGAGCCTCCTTGAAATAAATGTGTTGTTGAGATTGGAGATTAGAGATTTTTAGCCTATCATCTCAATTCTTATCTTCGCTTACAGTTGCATTGCCTGACCTATGGTCGTTTTTTCCCACCGGGTAAGCGACGACAACCAGCCGGTGAGAGTTATCTTCGTAGGGCCAGCAGGTGACTAACGTCAGCCGTGCGTCGTTTGTGGGGTTTATCCAACTGGCGTTTTGCACGCGGACGGTGAGTGGTTGGTCACGCTCAGGCAGAATCTCCACGGTGGCGACGGTGTAGGTATACGGCCGTTCCTGCCCATACACAATGATCTCCGCCCCTTCTTCCAATTCATCCAGATCACGAAACACTTCGCCATGAATGTTGTGGTGCCCGTTGAGAACGGTGTTGCCGGCTGTGCCCAGGGGCGCGCTGGTATTGTGCCAGCCGGCGCGGAACTCTGGCGGTACCTGCCACTGGTAATAGGTCTGCCCCCCGTTTTGTACCTGTATCAGACCAACGCTGCCGACGGGTGCATCCAGGTCGAGGGCGGGAATGACAATGCGCTCAGGCTGCCCCCGGACAAAGGCCAGTGTGCTTTCGTTGGGCGCGGTTAGCGCTTCCTCTGCTTCTAGCGGGGTTTCGGGTAACAAGGCGATTTCAGCATCGCCGGTTTGCGGTGGGGCGGTGGGCAAAACGGCCGTCGGAATGCGGGCGATGGTCTGGGGTGGATTGTAAGTGAGGAGGAGGAGAAGGGTGACGGCCGTGCAGACCACTACCAGCCCGACGACAATAAAAACGATGCCCAGGGGGATAACTTCGCCATCTTTTGACCGCTTCGCCATGCGGCGTAGTATAAACCACACCTGCGATTATGTAAAACAAGTGTAGCTGTACAGACCTGACAGGTTTTACCAGAGAACAACCTCATCAATTAACCTCAAAAAACCTGTCAGGTCTTGTGGGGCTGAATAGTTACGATCAGCGTGGCAAAGGTGAGGCCGGTCGCGCATCACGCATCACACCCTTATGGTTTGTCACGGCCGTGCCACAATTGCCAGAGGATAAAAAGTATCAGAAGCCCGGCCAATATCGAGGCCGCTACATAGCCGGTAAAGGCAATGGTGGTAAATGTGGCCGATTGCTCAAATTCAAAGGCCGCGGCAATGCCCGTGGCAATAGCTGACCCCACAATCAACCCGCCCAGCAAAATGCCCAGGACGACGTAACGCACCAGCCGCCCCAGCCGATCCACCTGGTCATTAAGTCCAGATGTGTCGTGGTAAATTTCCAGCCGCCCTTTTTGATATTGATCCAGCCATTTCAGTGTGGCTTCTTGCAGGCTGGGCAGGCGTTGGGCTACTTCGCGCAGGGTGTAGGTCGCTTCTTGTTTGACCACATTGGTGATGTTTTCGGCGGTGATTTCTTTGCGCACCAGTTCCAGCGTGATGCCCATGCCCACTTCCACAAAACCACCTTGCGGGAAGAGCAAACGGCCGGCAACTTCCATTTGCATCATAGACTTAATCGCCAGCGTCAGGCTGGGGTCTAGCTGCAAGCCATTTTCGCGCAAAACAGACATCACCTCATTCAACGTTTCAGACATCGGCGCCGTTTGCTGCTGCATCAGCCGCCCCACCCGCCGCTCAAAGTCACGCAAAAAGGCGCTTTCATTCACCTCGCGGAAGGGGACGCTGAGGGATCGCGCCGCTTGCGCCAGCCCGCGCACATCCTGTTGTTGCATGACGAGCAGCATATTGATCATGTTGGCCCGCTGCCGCACGGTCAGTTCACCCACCATGCCCACGTCTAAAAACACAATGTCCCCATCACGCCGGTTCACAAAGACATTGCCGGGGTGCAGGTCGCCATGGAAAAAGCCATCAATGAGGATTTGCTTGAGGGTGGCGCGCAGGGCGTTTTTTGCCAGTTCTTCTTTGTCAAAACCAGCTTCGTCAATGGCAGCCAGGTTTGTCAACTTGACGCCGTCAATGAATTCCATCGTGAGTACCCGACCGGTACACTGTTCGTTATAAATGACCGGCAGCCGGGCCGCTGGAATCCCCTCCAGGTTTTGGTTGAGGCGGATAATGTTGTAGGCTTCAATGCGATAATCCAATTCGGCCAGCACTTGCTGCCCAAACTCGTCCACCACACCCACCAGCCCCATATCTTGCGCCCATTGCAGCCGCCGCTGCACCAGACGCGCCAGCCAGCTCATAATGCCCACATCGGCGCGCACCTGTTTGATAACGTTCGGCCGTTGCACTTTGACCACCACTTCCTCACCGGTATGCAGGGTGGCCCGGTGTACCTGGCCCAGTGAAGCGGCAGCTAAGGGGATGGGATTAAACGTGGCATAGACTTCTTCAGGCGGTGCGCCCAATTCGGCGATGATGATCTCGCGCACCTGTTCATAGGGAAACGGCCGTACACTACTCTGTAACTTGCTCAACTCCACCGCCCAATCTGACGGCAGCGCCTGCGACTGGCTGGAAATCAGCTGCCCCACCTTCACGTAAATCGGCCCCAACTCTTGCAGCAGCAGCCTGGTTTTGACCGGAACTGTGAGTACATCCGGGGATTGATCGATGCCATACAGCCACTCCAGGAAAAAGCGGCGTGTTAGGCCAATCAACCCCCGATCCAGGGCAAAATCCAGACCATAACGCATAATCGTGTTATAGCTTTGTTGCAAACGCAAACTTTCACGAAATTCGTCCAGACGACTACGCCGTTTCATGTTGCGCCTCCTCTTCCCGCAGCGCCTGGACATAACCAAGTGGTGGGATTACGCCAAAAAGGTAATCAAGGAAGCTGCCTAACAAGCCAATGAAGATGCCGCCAACCAGAGCCGCCAGCAAACTGTCTATCACCAGACCCTTGAAGAAAATGGACATCAACCACAAAATGGCCGCGTTCACAAAAATCAACACAATGCCGTAAGTCACAAAGAGCAAACGGATGGTAAGTAATTGTAAAAACGGCTTCACGAAGGTATTGAGCAGCCCCAAACCCGCAGCCAGCAAAAGCAGCATACCAAAGCGGTAATTCACCAGGTGAATGCCAGGGGTCAAGAGGATGATGATTGCCAACGTGATCGAGTTGACCACCAAACTCACGAGGATGACCTTCCAATTGAGGGGAATTAATTTGCGCCAGTTTTTCATAAGTGCCTGATCTGTTTTGCAAGTCTGACAACCATAACCTGCCTAGAGGTGGATAAACACTCTTATCACTGTGATGGCTCTAAGACACAGTAATCGTAACTTAGCTTATTACAAATCTTGTATGTCTGGATCAACCAAAATGGTGCAATTAGGGAGTAGATAGGACTGGGGATGGGGGGCAGGTGGCTTGTTATCGTAAGCAGACATCCGATTTTTTCAAAAAATCGGATGTCTGGGGTAGTTATTCCAGGTCCGCTTCATAAGGTGGCAGTTCGCAGCGCATAGGGCGATCCTGCCGTTCCCCCAGGGCGTAAGCAGCCTGCATCAGGGTATGAATTTGGGAGGTGCCTTCATAAATGACGGCGCTCTTGGTGTTTCGTAGATGGCGCTCTACATTGTACTCGTCGGAATAACCATACGCGCCGTGAATTTGCACGGCGTCATTGGCCGCCCGGTTGGCTGCTTCGGTGCAGTACCACTTAGCCATGCTCGTTTCGCGGGTGTTGCGAATGCCCTGGTTTTTCAGCCAGCCCGCTTTCCACACCAATAGTTGGCCGATGTCAATGCTTTGTTGCATGTTCGCCAGCATTTGCTGGATCAACTGGTATTCGGCAATCGGTTTGCCAAAGGTGTGGCGCTCTTTGGCGTAGCGAATGGACTCTTCCAGGCAGGCTTTGATAATGCCCACTGCGCCCGCAGCCACGCCATAGCGGGCATTGTCCAGGGCGCTCATGGCAATTTTGAACCCTTCCCCTTCTTCACCCAGGCGATGGCTGGCGGGCACGCGCACTTCGTCCATGTTAATCCAGCCGGTGTTGCTGGCGTGGACGCCCATTTTGCCTTCAATCGTGCCGGTGGTCAGCCCTTTCCAGCCGCGTTCCAAAACAAAGGCCGTGATGTCATTGACGCCTTTACCGGTGTCTGTTTTGGCAAAGACCAGGAACCGGTCAGCGATGTCGGCCAGGGTGATCCACATTTTTTCGCCGGAAAGCAGATAGTCACTGCCGTCTTTGCGGGCGCGGCTGCCCATGCCGGCCACGTCAGAACCGGCGCCGGGTTCGGTCAGGCCAAAACAGGCCAGTTTTTCACCGGTAGCCAGGGGCGGTAAAAAGGTTTGTTTCTGTTCTTCTGTGCCCCATTGGTAAATAGGCAGGGCATGTAATCCCAGGTGAACGGCGATGGTTTCGCGCACGGAGGAATCGGCAAATTCCAGCCCTTCGGAGACGATGCCCAGCGAAATGTAGTCCATGCCCGCGCCGCCGTAACGCGGCGGCAGGCAAATGCCCATGAAACCAAGCTGTGCCATTTTGGGGATCAGTTCGTGGGGGAAGGTGTGGTTGCGGTCGTGTTCTTTGATGATGGGCATGATTTCGCCGCGCGCAAAATCATAAACGGCCTGTTCAATCATTTTGTGTTCAGGGGAAAGGGTAAAGTCCATTTTGGTTTGTTCCTTAAGACTCTAAGGGTTTTTGAAACCCTTAGGGTCTTGCCAGGTGGGTTTGAAAGTAGTCACAAAGGCGTTTTTCTAAATAGAGACGGTCGGCCGGTTTGCGGGGCATGTGGCGTTCGTCGGGGAAGATGAGCAGGTCATACGGCCGTTGCGCCCGATTCAGCGCATTGATCAGCCGCGCCGTATGGCGAAAATGTACATTTTCATCAATCATCCCATGAATGAGCAGCAGTTTCCCTTGCAGTTTGTCCACATGGGTCGTGACCGCGCCGCTGGTGTAGCCGTCCGGGTTGTTTTGGGGCGTGCCCATGTACCGCTCCGTGTAGCCGGTGTCATATCCATCCCACTGGCTGACGGGTGCGCCGGCTACGCCCACGTGGAAGGTATCGGCGGCGCGGGTGAGGCACATGACGGTCATGTAGCCGCCATAGCTCCACCCGTAAATGCCCACGCGGACCGGGTCGGCCAATCCTTGCGCGGCCAGCCAGCGCACGCCGTCTACCTGGTCTTGCACCTCCACGTCACCCATATTGTGTTTGATGGCGCTTTCAAAGGCCAGGCCACGCCGGGCGCTGCCCTGGTTATCCAGCTTGAATACCAGGAAACCTTGCTGCGCCAGATATTGGGCGCGCATGTCCACTGTCATCAGCCAGCGGTTGACCACGGTTTGGGCGTGGGGACCACCATACACCGCCACAAGCGTCGGGAATGGGCCGTCGCCAAAGTGGGCCGGTGGGCGGTAAAGTGCGCCGTAAAGGGTGGCGCCACGGCGATTTTGCAGCGTGACGATTTCTGGCGGTGGCAGCGGCAAATTTTCCAGGCGGGCGTCAGTTGGTTGGTGAATGGTTTGCAGCACAGCGCCATTCGCCAGAGAGTGCAGGGTGAGGGTAGGGGGTTGGGTAAGGCTGTGGTGGGTATCGCTGAAACGGCCGTGCCCCACATCCACCTCTACCCCATGCGTACCTGGTTCGGGGGTCAACGACCGTGTCTCCTCACCATCCAACGAGATGACCAGCAGCTGCGTGTCTAGCGGCGTGGGATAAGCGGCCGTAAAGTAGACCAGACCGGCTTTTTCATCCACTCCGGCAATGCTTTCCACCGGCCAGTCGCCGGCCGTTAGCTGGTGAATGAGCGCGCCATCCCCGGCATACAGGTAGAGGTGTTGGAAACCGGTGCGCTCCGATCCCCACAGGAAACGGCCGTCTTTCAGCGGATAAAACAGCTTGTGCAAATTGATCCACACAGCGCTAGTTTCGCGCAGCAGGTGTGTGGCCGTCCCCGTTTGCGGGTCAAAACTGAGCAGGTCTAGCTGGTCTTGGGTGCGGTTGAGGCGTTGGGCAGTGAGACGGCCGTCTGATCCCGGATCAGCCGGGAGCCACTTCACCCGCGCCAGATAAAAGTCATCCGCATTGCCTAAATCCATCCAGACCGGGTCACCGCCGCTGCGGGCAACCACCCCCAGGCGCACCCTGGCGTTGGGCGTCCCGGCAAAGGGGTAGCGGTGGTCTTCCTGCGCCCCCTCACCCACCGCGTCTTTACCCTGATGCACGATGCGGTAAATGGGGATATGTGTTTCGTCCACTTCGGCGAAGGCCAGCCATTGGCTGTCTGGCGACCACCAGTATCCCTGGCGGCGATCCAACTCTTCCTGGGCGATGTATTCGGCCAGCCCGTTGGTCTTGCCGGCGCCGCGCGCGCCGCTGGTCACTTGCTGCGGCGTGCCGCCGGTGGCGGGCACAACATACAGTTCGGCGTCTTGCGCATAGGCCACCCATTCACCGTCGGGAGAAAAGCGGGCGTCCAGGCAGGGGGCGCTGTCGCCGCTCACCAGCAGGCGCAGGTCGCCATCTATACTGTCTTGCACGTAAATGCTGCCGCGCAGGGGGATGAGCAGCCGCTCGTTTTTGGCCGACCAGGCGTACTGAGTGACGCCAAATTCGCGCTGGCGCATCCGTTCCCGGCGCAGCGTTTCTTCCAGGGAGATGTTATCGTCGGTGGCGCCGCCATCGGGCGGACGAACGATAGGCTGCACATGGCCGGTTTGCAGGTCACGGCCGAATAACTGCCGTGTCAGGTCGCCGGATTCACTGTGCAGGTAGGTCAGCCAACGGCCGTTGGGACTGAACTGCACTGCACCGGGCACGTTCATGCCCGGCTGTGGGAAGGCGACAATATCTTGTAGAGAAAGGGGGAGTGGGGGGGGCATAGTTTCAAAGGGATTAGAGATTGGAGATTGGAGATTGGAGATTAGCGTTGAGGCTTTCTCCAATCTCCAATCGTGGTTTTATGGTTTCAAGATGATAGGCAGGTAGATGATGTAGCCTGCTGTGCTTGCCGTCGTGGTCAGGTCTACGCTGGCGGTGGCGGTGGGGTCGTTGTCGGACACGGCCGTAATCGTCACCGTATCGTCATCCCCATTGGCCGCATCACTGGCAATGTGAACTGTCACCTGGACGGCCGTGCCCTCACCGGCAGCCAGCGTCACCGTCATCGGTTCCACATGCGTCACCCAGACGTTCCCGCTCATGCTCAGCGTAAAGCTGTCGGCGGCATTGCCTGTGTTGGTGATGTGTACCGTGTACGTCACCACCGCCCCCGGTTCGCCGGACAGCGCATCCGGGTCGGCGCTGAGGGCCACATCCCGCAGTTCCGTCGCCGTCGTCGTCAGGAAGGCATCATCGCTGACACTGCTGTCGCTCTGCGAAGTAGCTGTCACCAGCGATAGGCCCTGATCCCCGGCAGCCGCATTGGCCGGCACACTCACGACGGCCGTGAACGTGCCCACGTCACCGGCATCCAGGCTGATGCTGCTGGCGGAGAGCAAGGTAGTCCACTGCGCATCCACCGCCAGGTCAAAGGTGTCGCTGGCACTGCCGGTGTTGGTGATGCTCAGGGTGTACGTCACCACACTACCCGGCGCGCCAGAACCAGCCTGGTCAGGCGAGAGGTCTACGCCGCCGCCGCTGGCCTCCAGGGTGGGTACCACACACCACTCCACCAGCGTACCCACGTCCCCACCGGCATGGTCAGAGACAGTGATCGTCCAATCGCCGGTGATGTCCATGCCGTCATAGACAGCCAGCAGGCTGGTGTTGGGCGGGTCGCCGCCGACGCGGTCGCCGAAGATGGCCGGGGCGTTGGCGCACTGCGTTTCGATATTGCCATCCGGCCCTTCGTCATTGACGGTAACATCATAATCGTTGCC
>CAADGU010000336.1 GCA_900696625.1 uncultured Chloroflexota bacterium
AATTGATGATCGGTTGTTTAGGAATGGAGATTAGGAGATTGGGAGATTGGGAGATTGTAGTGCGGTCAATCTCTTAATCTCTTAATCTCCCAATCTCCTCTTTGGAGGAATTTATGCCATCTGAACATGCTTTTGAAGATAAGGGAAAGGTGAAGCCAAAATCAACGGTGGAAACGGCCGTGCCCCAAAAGGAGAACACCCCCGTTCCCACAGATCCATTGGCGGGGCGGCTGGATGCGACGGCCGTGCAGCATATGCAGCAAACGGTGGGTAATACGGCCGTGCAGCGATTTCTGGCCCAACGCAGTGGCAGCGGCCCTACCGAATTGGATGACGACACCGCCAGTGCCATCAACCAGCAGCGCGGCAGCGGCCACGGCCTGGACGACGGCATGGCCGCCAAAGCCGGGGCCACCATGGGCCAGGATTTCAGCGGCGTCAAAATCCATACCGATAGCCAGGCCAACCAGCTTTCCCACCAACTGGGCGCCAAAGCCTTCACCACCGGCAACGACATCTTCTTCCGCGCCGGCGAATACAACCCCGCCAGCAGTGATGGGCAAACCCTTATCGCCCACGAACTCACCCACGTCGTACAGCAGGGCGCATCCACCCCTTCGGTACAGGGCAAAATGGCCGTCAACGACCCCAATGACCAGTATGAAGCCGAAGCCGACCACGTCGCCGAAACCGTCATGGCTCAACCCGACGACATCCAGCGTGAAGCCGAAGAAGACGAACTGCAAATGCAGGAAGTAGAGGAAGAAGAGCCGATTCAGGCTCAAGAAGAGGAAGAACCGATTCAAGCCCAGGAGGAAGAAGACGAGTTGCAACTGCAAGAAGAGGAAGAAGAACTGGCCCAGGCGCAGGAATTGGAAGAAGAGGAGTTGGCTGCGTAATGAGATAATTAGGTAATTAGGTAATTGCCCAATTGCCCAATTACCCAATTACCCAATTACAAAGGTCTTTCACTATGCTCGCCGATCTGGACGAATCCATCAAAAAACTACTTGTCGCCGAGATTCCCATTAAAAATGGGGAGATTGACGTGAAGTTTGACCAGCCCAAGCGCGAATGGAGCGCCAAGCTGGCTAAACCGACCATCAATTTCTTCCTCTATGATGTGCGCGAAAACGTCGTCTTGCGCCAGCACCAATGGGAGCAAATCAAACAAAACGGTGGGCCGCATCTTGATCTGGCGCATCTAAAACGCACCCCCTTTCGCGTGGATTGTTTCTATATGATCACCGCCTGGGCGGCCGAACCGGACGACGAACATCGGCTGCTTTCCCGCGTCCTCATGGCTCTGTTCCGCAACCCGGTTTTGACAGAAACCTTCCTGGTCGGTGATATGCAGGGGCAGGCGTTTGAAATTCAGGGGCGCGTGGCCAGCCATGACAAGCTGACCAACCCGGCCGAGGTATGGAGCGCCCTGGACAATGAGATGCGCCCCAGCATCTCCTATCTGGTTACGGTGGCGATGGATCCCTGGCAAGAAGTTACCGGGCCGCCGGTACGCACCTTCACCATGCGCACCGGGCTGTCCCCCGACCCGCGCCAGAGCGCGTTGGAACCGGGCACGAGCATGGCCGCCGAAGCGGTCTACATTGGCGGCTACGTGCTGCAAAAGGGACAGCCGCAGCCGGGCATTCGTGTGGAGATACGCGAGCGGGGATTGGTGGATAGGACGGATAGTGACGGCCGTTACCGCCTGGGCGGTCTACTGGATGGTGATTACACCCTCGTCGCCACTCCCGAAACCGGCAAACCCAAAGAACTCAAAATCACCGTTCCCAACACCAAAGGCAACTATGACATTGAACTATAGCCCCGTTTGTAGTAGGCGATTTATCGCCATCTGACGGCGATAAATCGTCTACTACGAACAGAGGCAGGAGAAATAATCCATATGAAACCCCACAACCTCATCCAAAATCGTGCCCCACCTGGCCCGTGACCCGTAAACCGTGATCCGTAAGCCGTAATCGGACTTCGGTTTACGGAATACGGATTACTGTTTACGCATCACGCATCACGTTTCACGTATTATGGCGGCCCGGTTAACCCAACCGGCCCCACGTTCACAAGGAGAATGAAATATGGCTGTAGCATACGCAACTCCTGGTGTCTATGTTGAACAGGTAGACAAAGGCACCAAGCCCATCGAGGCGGCAGGGACATCCATCACCGCCTTTTTGGGCATTACAGCCGAAGCCAGCATCAAGTCCATCAACGACAAGGGCGAAGAAGTGCGCGACTCCGTTTTGGGGCGCGCCATGCTTGTCACCAACTGGACGCAGTATACCAACCTCTTTGGCGGATTCGTCGAAGGCGCGTATATGCCCGATGCGGTTTACGGCTACTTTAACAACGGCGGTGGCCCCTGTTACGTCACCAGCCTGCGGGCCATCACCGAAATGCCCAAGCCCAAAGCCAAACCCGCCCCGCGCAAACCGGCCGGCAAAGCGGATGAGGCCCCGGCCGAAGGTGGCGATGCGCCGGCAGAACCAGAACCCAGCTTCGGCCCCCTCACCGCCAAAGAGTTCATTGGCGATGTGTCTGAACGCACCGGCATCAATGGCCTGGAAGCGTTCAGCAACATCAGCCTGCTGGTCTGCCCGGATGTGTTCTATGGGTACGATGGCTCTGAAGACGCCAAAAAGCGCGTCAAGCAAGTGCAAACGGCGATGATCGCCCACTGCGAAAACATGCAGTACCGTTTTGCCTTGCTGGATACGCCGCCCGGCCTCAGCGCCCAAGACGCCCGCGACTGGCGCTACTACGTCAACTTCGATACCTCCTATGCTGCCATGTACTACCCCTGGATCGAAATTGCCGACCTGAGTGACAGCCCGCAGAACAGCAAGTTTGTGCCCCCCAGCGGCCACGTCGTAGGCATCTACAATCGCACCGACGCCGAACGCGGCGTCCACAAGGCCCCGGCCAACGAGGTGATCCTCGGCGCTACCAACCTGGAAATTGACCTGACCAAAGGCGAACAGGACACGCTCAATCCCATTGGCGTGAACTGCATTCGTACCTTCCCCGGTCGGGGCATCCGGGTCTGGGGGGCGCGCACCCTCAGCAGCGATGGCTCGTGGCGTTACATCAATGTGCGCCGCCTGTTTAGCCAGGTGGGGCAATCGTTGGATGTGGGTTTGCAGTGGGTGGTGTTTGAACCCAACGACAGCAACCTGTGGGCGCGAGTACGGCGGGATATTGTCGCTTTCTTGCGTGTGGTCTGGCGCAGTGGGGCGCTGTTTGGGGCTACCCCGGAGCAGGCGTTCTACGTGAAGTGCGACGAGGAACTCAACCCGCACGAAATCCGTGACCTGGGGCAGCTGATCATTGAAGTTGGCATGGCGCCGGTGAAACCGGCCGAATTCGTTATCTTGCGTCTGAGCCAGTGGGCCGGCGCGGATGCGGAAGCGTAGCGGGAATTATGAAGGATGAATTATGAATTATGAACGGCTGACCCGTCAGCTTTCATAATTCATAATTCCTAATTCTTAATTCCTCCTGATAAGGAGAAATGCAATGGCAGATCGTGAAGACCCCCTTGTTGGTTTTCATTTCGGCGTTGAAATTCAGGGTGTTGTCACCGGTTACTTCACCGAATGTTCCGGTTTAGGCTCAGAACAGGAAATTGTGGAGCATAAGGTGATCACGGAAAGCGGTCAGGAAGTGGTGATGAAATTGCCTGGCCGGTTGAAGTGGGAAAATATCACCTTGAAGCGGGGCATTACCAGCAGCATGGACATCTGGAACTGGCGTAAGCAGGTGGAAGATGGCAATGTGGACGCGGCCCGCCACAATGGGTCGGTGGTGATGTATAACCAGCAGTTAGCGCCGGTGGCGCGCTGGAATTTTGAAAATGCATGGCCGGTGAAGGTGAGCGGCCCGCAGCCGAAAGCGGACAGCAACGAGATTGGCGTAGAAGAATTGACGATTGCGCATGAATATATTGTGCGTGTGCAGTAGAGTGTAATTGGGTAATTGGGTAATTTCGTAATTGCCCAATTACCCAATTACCCAATTACCAGGTATGCAGACCGAAGTGGAATTTTTTCTCCCCAGGGGTTATGTGGATGCGGCGGGTATGGTACACCAATACGGCCGTATGCGTCTGGCGCTGGCGATGGATGAGGTGGAGGCGATGAACGACCCCCATGTGCGGGCGAATGAATCGTATCTGCCGATTCTGTTATTGAGCCGGGTGGTGACGCAGATAGGGACGCTCACGGCCGTGACCCCCGACCTGATCGCCCATCTGTTTGCCGCTGACCTGGCCTACCTGCAAGAACTGTACTTGCGGCTCAACAGCAGCGAACACGTCGCCATTGGCGCCGTCTGCCCCGCCTGCCATACGGCGTTTCAGGTGCAGGTCGCGCCCCTGGGATGAGTGGGTGACAAGGTGAGCAGGTGATCTTCAATCTCTCAATCGCCTCATTACCCAATTACCCAGTTACAAAATTATGGCCGAGACACAATCAACCACACAGCAAGACACAAAAGGCAAGCTGACGCCGGAGCAGGTGCGGCAGGTGGCCGAGGCGGTGCTGGCGTTGTGGCGGCGTGACCTGGCGGTGGAACGAGAGAGACAACGATATGGCCAACGATAGAATAGCGACCGACGCCCTGCGCAAAACGGCCGTGCCCGCCTTCCGCTTTGTGGTGGAAATCGGCGGTACGCCCCAGGCCGCCTTCACCGAATGTACGTTACCCATGATTGAGTGGGAGATGGAAGAGGTCAAGGAAGGGGGGCTGAACACCTTCACCCATATGCTGCCCGGCCGGCGTAAAGCGGCCAAAATGACGCTCAAAAACGGCGTGGGCAGCGGTGAACTGTATGACTGGTGCCTGAAGCAGATGGGTGAAACCTTTGAACGCAAACAGGTGACGGTGTCCCTGATGGATTCGATGAAAAAGAAAGTGATGAGCTGGACATTGGTGGGCGCGTATCCACTGAAATGGACCGGCCCGCAGTTGAAATCCAGTGATAACAGCGTCGCCATTCAATCGCTGGAACTGGCCTGTGATGAAGTGACGGTGGCGGCGGGGTGAAAATGGGAATGAGATTGGGAGATTGAGAGATTGGGTAATCTCCTAATCTCCTAATCTCTCAATCTCTATAACTACAATGGCTGAGAACAGATTGGTACGGGCAAATCCTCTGGCGAACCGGGCGCGGCGGTATGCGGGCATGTCGGTTATTTTTCGCCAGGAAGAAGCTGGAGGCGGCACGGCCACACCTGCCAGTGGCCCGGTGGTGCCTGGTTTTTTGTGGACGCCTGAACTTTGGGCAGCCAGGGCGGAAGCGGCGACGGCCGTCAGTGAGGCCACGGCCGTACCCGCACCCACCACACCAATAATTCAACGCCAGCCAGAATCTTCCCCGACTGGCCCGACAATTTCCGCGCCTGTTGAGTCGCCTGCGCAACCGGCCACAGAGCCAACGGCCGTAACCCCCATGCCCACTTTGCCGGATACAATCCCTACCGCCGCAGTTGCCGCGCCTGTGCCGTCTGTGCAGCGACACGTTGAGGAGCCGGAGCCAACCCCCGTGCAGCTTATGCCCTCAGATGCCGCACCTGGGATGGCAACGGCCGTTACGGTATCAGAACCGTCTGTTTCCGAAGCTGCTATTACGCCACCGGCCGTGATGCCGCCCACCACAACACCGCCCGCGCCGCCCTCTCTCTTGGGCCGTATTGGGCAGCGATTGGGTCGGTTAGTTTCGCGGCCACAGCCGGCTGCCACACCACCGTCAGCCAGCCCAATGACCAGGGCAGAGATGGCGGACACGGCCGTGCCCGCAGCCCCCATGGCTGCACCCCAACCAACCGCGATGCCCGCGCCTGCCCCGGTACAACGGCAACTGGCCGAAGGCGAATCGGATTTAGCGGCAACGGCCGTGCCGTCTGCCGCATCTTCCCCTGCCCTGCCACCTCAGCCGGAAATGACCGCCATACCAGCGGCCGTTTCTCCAACGCCGGTACAACAACAGTCGGAGACGCCGGTTGCCCCCACTTCGTCGGGTGCAGCGCCGACCGCACCGGTCCCGGTAGAACCGCAGCCGGAAACGGCCGTGTCGTCCCCGGTCAGTATGTCAGGATCGGTAACGGCCGTGCCACCCACAGCGGCGCCCCCGGTACAACGCCAACCAGAAATGCCGCCAGGAGCGCCTGTGTCACCCATTGTCCCCGTTTCATCGCCGCCAATAACAAGCACACCGCCTCCGGCGGCCACGCCGTCGTCGGCTGCGGTTGGCCCCGCGCCGGTCATACCGGCGGCGCCAATGGCCGCTGTTCCTGCTGCGTTTGCTGCTCCCACTGCGCCTGCATTTCCGGCAGCCCCCGCTGCTCTTACAGCGCCCACACCGGCAGCGCCCGCTGCTCTTACAGCGCCCGCTGCTCTTACAGCGCCCGCTGCTCTTACAGCGCCCGCTGCTCTTACAGCGCCCGCGTCCTTACCGGCGCAACCATCGGTGGTTCAGCCACCTGTTACGTCGCCCACCCCCGTGCAACGCCAACCGGAAGATGTCCCGCAGACGGGAAATGTCTCGCAGACGGGAAATGTCCCGCAGACGGGAAATGTCCCGCAGACGGGAAATGTCCCGCAGACGGGAAATGTCCCGCAGACGGGAAATGTCCCGCAGACGGGAAATGTCCCGCAGACGGGAAATGTCCCGCAGACGGGAGATGCCCCGCAGACCGAAGATGCCCGCAACTGGCGGCGCCTGGAGACAATTATGCGGCGGCATAAAGAACAGGAAGCAGCGGCAGAAGTGGCTGAGGCAGCGGGAACAGAAAGCCCGCCGCTAACGGCAGCCAGCCGTGAACCATCGCTGCCCTCATTTGCCCGCCCTAAACCGGCGGCCAAACCAGCGCCAGGCACAGTCAGCCGCCAACCGGCAGCGCCGTCGCGTGAAGCGCCCATGGTGGCGGTGGCGCGTGGTCGGGTGGCTGGGGGTGGGGACACGGCCGTGGCGCCAGGCTCACCGCCGATCACACAACCCCCAGCCGCGCCGCCAACGGAAACAACCATAGTTTCACCCGCCGCGCCGGCCATCTTACGGGCCGAGGCGGCCGACGACACAGTGCCGGCAGCCTCAGCAGATACCGCTCTGCCCGGCAGCGGCGGGGTCGAGCCTGTAGCGGGAGAAACGCTGGCAGCCGATTCACCGTTGCAGGCGGTTTGGCCGGTGCAAACGGTGCAGCGTGCGGAAGCGCCCACCGCCACACCTCCTGGCTCACCCGCCAGCCCATTCCCCACGCCCACCGAGCCGCCGGTGCGCCCACCCACGCCGCAGGATTTTTGGGTGGAAGAGCGATTGGCTGCCGTGCCGCCGGGGATGCCTACCGATTCGTCGGTGCCGCTGCTGCGCCCACGCCGGCCACGGCCGTCGCGTCTGGCGGTATCCGGCGCCGATACGCCGGCGCTGATGGCCGAGATGGGGGGCAAAGCCCGCACTGAGCCTGGCGAAGTGGCCGTGCCCCCCACCATCCAGCGCCAACCTGAGAGCGAGGTGGGGCTGGTTCCAACCGAAATTGGCGCGTTACCGCCCGATTTGTGGACACTCATTGGGCAGCCGCTGCCGGCAACGGCCGTGACCGAACCGCAGGCGACGCCAGGCCATCAGATGGTCATGGCCAAACGAGATGGGGAAGGGACGACGGCCGTTTCCCCGGCCTCAGTGCAGACTGTAGCCCCTGTCCTAGACGCGCCCGCTATTACCACGCCTGCTCCTGACCTTTCCGACTATATTCAGCTTGAGGAAGGGGGTGAGGCCAGCAGCCCTGCCGCCGTACCCGGTGAGGGCGGCGAGGAAACAGAGGAAAAAAAAGAGGGCGAAGAGGTTGACATAAATGAATTGGCCCGCCAGGTCTACGCGCACATTCGCAATCAATTAACCATTGATCGGGAACGTGAGCGGGGCCGGCTGATGCACAAATGGTGAATGATCAGGTAATTCGGTAATTAGGTAATTGGGTAATTAAGTAATTACCCAATTACCCAATTACTCAATTACCATCAAACAAGATGGCAAACACACGAGGCAACTTAGTACCCGCTGTCATTTACAAAGCGGACGAAAACGGCGAAAAAATCGGCTTCGAAGTGCCGTGCATGTTCAACCCGTTTGAATACACCGTTTCCAAAACCAACAACTATTCCGAAGAGGCCAAAAATCAGAGCGACAGCCCCTCGGTCAACTTCAAAAAGGCGGGGCCGCAGACGCTCAAACTGGCGCTGGTTTTTGATACCTACGAAACGGGTGCAGACGTGAGCCAGCAAACGCGGCAGTTGTGGAAATTTATGCAGCCTACCGAAGCGGCAGCCAACAGCGACAAAAAGGAGCCGCCGCGCGTGGCTTTCAAATGGGGGTCTTTTCAATTTGCGGCCGTCATCACCAACATGACGCAGAAATTCACCCTGTTCAAAAAAGACGGCACGCCCGTTCGCGCCAAAGTAGACATTACCTTTACTCAATATAACGACATTGAAGATTACAAAAACCAGGCGCAGAACCCCACCTCTGGCGGTGGGCCGGTGCTGCGTACCTGGCAGGTGATTCGTGGCGACCGGCTGGATAACATCGCCGCCCATGTGTATGGCGATGCTACCAGATGGCGGCAAATTGCCGAATACAATGGCCTGGACAACCCGCTGGCGCTGCGTCCCGGTCAGTGGATCATTATTCCGAAGGATGTCACATAGGAGGTAATCAGGTAATTGAGTAATTGAGTAATTACCAAGATTACTCAATTACTTAATTACCCAATTACCCAATTACCATTTATGCCCGACCAAAAACCCCTTTCCTCGCAGATAAAAATCTCTGTTGGCGGTAGCCCGGTGCAGGCCAATGTGTTGGCGCAAGTGGCAGAACTGGCGGTGGACCAACATGTGTATTTACCGCATATGTTCACCATTCGCCTGCTTGACCCCAATTTGGAACTGCTGGGCGGGGGGCCGTTTGACCTGACGAAAGAGGTGAAAATTGAGGTAGGTGATGCGCGGGAACAGTTGAAGACGTTGATGACGGGCGAGATTACAGCTTTGGAGCCGGCTTTTGGTGAAGGCATGGTGGCCGAGTTATGGGTACGGGGCTATGACAAATCGCACCGCCTGTACCGGCAAAAGAAGAGCAGGGCATTTCTCAATAAAAAAGACAGCGACCTGGCCTCAGAACTGGCGCAAGGAGCCGGGTTACAGGCACAGGTGGAAACGACCAGTACGGTATATGACCATATCTACCAGCACAACCAGTCTGACCTGGAATTTCTCATGCAGCGAGCCTGGCGCATTGGCTACGAATGTTTTGTGGAGGAAGGCAAACTCTACTTTCGCAAACCACCATCGGGCGGTGGCAATGTGACGTTGAAGTGGGGTGAGGATTTGTTGAACTTTTATCCACGTATGACGCTGGCGGAGCAGGTGGATGAGGTGATTGTGAAGGGGTGGGACCCAAAGGAGCAGAAAGCGATTGTGGGCCAGGCAAGCCGGGGTAAGCTGTACCCGGAGATTGGCGAGTCGAAGAACGGGGCAGCCTGGGCTGGCGCATTTGGGGCGGGCAAAATGGTGGTCGTAGACCAGCCGGTACTCAATCAGTCGGAAGCGAATACGATGGCGGAAGCGCGGCTAAATGAATTGAGTGGGGCCTTTGTGCAGGCGGAAGGAGTGGCATTTCGCCGGCCGGATTTGAAGGCGGGGCAGTGGATCACCCTGGAGAATTTGGGCAGTCGTTTTAGCGGCAAGTATCTGGTAACACGGGCGACGCACATCTACAGCCCGGAAGGGCTGCGCTGCCAGTTTGTGGTCTACGGTGCGCGGACGGGCACACTATTGGAAGCGACGAATGGTTCACGGCCGTTGCCCCGCTGGCCTGGTATTGTCATTGGCATTGTCACCAATACCGAAGACCCGAATAAGTGGGGCCGGGTGAAGGTGAAGTTTCCCTGGATGGCTGATGACGCCGAAAGCGACTGGGCGCGGTTGGCCGGGCCGGGCGGCGGCCCCAAGGCCGGTTTTTACGCCGTGCCGGATGTGGGTGATGAAGTGGTGGTGGCCTTTGAGCATGGGGATTTTTCACGGCCGACCATTATCGGCGGCTTGTGGAATGGCAAACACGAGATTCCACCGACGGCAGCCAATGCCGGGACTGGGGAACGGCCGCTCGTCCGCACCTGGCACTCTCGCACCGGCCACGCCATTACCATGCACGACGACAGCGACAATAAAGTGGAAATCAAAACGGCCGGCGGCCATACCATTACCCTGGATGACGCTGGCAGTAAACTGGAGATTAAGAGCAAAAACGGCATCACTATCAACGTGGATGATGGCAGCAACAAACTGACCATCGAAGGCAGTAACGAAGTCCTGGTGAAATCCAGCACCAACATGACCCTGGAAGCCGGCGCCAATATGGACCTCAAGGCGACCGGCAATATGAAATTGCAAGCCAACGGCACTATAGACGTGCAGGCTACCGGCCCCGCCAGCGTCAAAGGCGCGGTGGTGAATTTGAATTAAGGTTTGTAGTAGCCAC
Organism: uncultured Chloroflexota bacterium; assembly: GCA_900696625.1. GTDB lineage: Bacteria > Chloroflexota > Anaerolineae > Promineifilales > Promineifilaceae > CAADGU01. The sequence continues at coordinate 10,556 of CAADGU010000336.1, forward strand.
TTTAGTGGCGTTTACAGGCGATAAATCGCCCACTACAAACGGAAGGGTTTTATGGCTCAGTTAGTTACAAACAATGCACAAATCAAGTGTGCTTTTGGTACGATGCCCAGCAGCCTGATCATTACGCCCGAAGGCCGGACGAATGCCAGTAATATGCCGGGCGCCACTATCATGGACAACGCGCCCATGAAAAACGTGCTGCCGTTTGGCATGTGTATTACCTTGAGCAATCCGCAGGTAGCGGCGGCCACTTCGGCCGCGTTGGGTGTGCTGACGCCGCAGCCCTGTATCCCGGTGACGACTGCACCGTGGACGCCCGGCTCACCGACGGTGTTGATTGGCAATAAACCGGCGTTGAACAACACCTGTACCTTGATGTGCGCCTGGGGCGGCGTGATTACCGTCGTTTCCCCTGGGCAAATAACGACAAATGTGCCGTAATGGAGTAATTAAGTAATTGGGTAATTGAGTAATTACCCAATTACTTAATTACCCAATTACCTGTTAATCGTATGAAACAAGACATTATCGGCAAAGGATGGGCATTTCCGCCGCAGATTGACCGGCAGGGTGGGCTGGCGCTGGCGCAGGGAGATGCAGAAATCAGCCAGGCCATCCAGATTATCCTGGAGACGGCGCCGGGCCAGCGAGTGATGCGTCCGGCGTTTGGCTGCCGCCTGCACGAGCTATTGTTCGCGCCCAACAACAGCCACACCGCCAGCCAGGCGCGCCGCTACGTGGAGGAGGCGCTTGGTCGTTGGGAACCGCGCATCAATGTCCTCGCTGTTGACGCCTTTCCTGACCCGGACGCGGATAACTGCCTGACCGTGCGCATTGAATACGAAATCAAAGCGACCCATGACAAACGGAGCCTGGTGCATCCGTTTTATTTGATACCCGAGGAGTGAATTAGGAATTAGGAATTATGAATCATGAAACTGCTTCATAATTCATAATTCCTAATTCATAATTGAGGTACCCATGCCCCTGGCAGCACCCAAACTAGACGACCGATTGTTTCAAGACCTGGTGGATGAGGCGAAGAAGCGGATTCCGCACTATACCAGCGAATGGACGGACCACAACGTCAGTGACCCTGGCGTGACACTGATTGAGCTATTTGCCTGGCTGACGGAGACGACGCTGTACAGGCTGAACCGTGTGCCGGAGCGGCATTACGTGAAATTTCTGGAGATGCTGGGTGTGACCCTTCATGCGCCGGTTCCGGCCAAAGCGCCGGTGACGTTCTGGCTGTCTGCGCCGGTGGAGGCGGATGTGGTTATCCCGGCGGGCACGGAGGTAGCCAGCACGCAGACGGAAACAGAACGTTCCATTGTGTTTACCACAGACGCCGATTTTACCATTACCGCGCCGCAATTTAGCCAGGTGTTTTCGGAGACGATGGGGCAGGACAAGAGTGATTTCCGCTCCTCGCCCCGGTTGAGTGCGCTGGCGGCGGGGCTGGCGGCGCAGCAGCAGTTCCGCGCCTTTTCAGAGACGCCACAGGTGGGGGACGCGCTGTACCTGGGGTTTGAGAATGATCTCAGCCATCACATTTTGCGGCTGGAGACGGAGTGGGATAATGCCGGGGGGCGGGGGCCAAACCCGGATTTGCCGCCGTATGTGTGGGAGGCTTCCAGCCCGAATCCTGACCGGCCCTGGTCGCCTTGTTTTTCGGAATTGGATGGAACCAGGGCGTTGAACAGCAACGGCCGTATTCAAATCCACACCCCCGCCATGGGACAGGCCACCGTCAACGGCAAGAAGCTGTTTTGGGTGCGCGTTCGGGTAAAGGAGATTAGCCGGGTGGAACGGGAAGAGGGGATGCGGCCGTACACCAGTTCTCCCCTGCTGCGCAAACTGACCACTTCTACACATGGCGGTGTGATCCTAAGCACCCACGCCCAGGCAATTCGGGATGAATTGTTGGGGCAAAGTGATGGCTCGCCAGGGCAGCGTTTCTTTTTGCAGGTGACGCCCATTTTAGCGCGGCGAGATGGCGAGGCGTTGCTGGTACACGTCAGCGGGGAAGGGGCGCAGGTGTGGACGGAGGTGAAGGATTTTGCCGATTCCCACGCCGACAGCCGCCATTACACGCTGGACAGCGTGACCGGGGAACTGCGCTTTGGCCCGGCCATTCGCCAGCCAGATGGGGCGATTAAACGGTATGGCGCGATTCCGCCGCGTGGCGCGAACCTGGTTTTTAAGCAGTATCGCTACGGCGGCGGCGAAGAAGGTAACGTGGAAGCGAGCATTATTAACACGCTGAAAACGGCCATTCCTTATGTGGATCGGGTGAGTAACCGGCAGCCCGCCTGGGGCGGCCTGGACGAGGAGACGTTGGAAGACGCCATGGTGCGCGCGCCGAAGATTATGCGGCACCGGGATCGGGCGGTGACGGCTGCCGATTATGAAGACCTGGCGCTGCAGACGCCGGGTGTGACCATTGGCCGGGTGCGCTGTTTGCAGCCGGAACCGTCGGAAGGGGGGCGGGTAGCGCCGGGGCAGGTGTATGTGTTGGTCATTCCCCGTGTGCGCCGGCCGGAAGGGTTTCTGACGCCGGAGGAGTTGCAGTTGGATGACGCCGACGTGGGCCGACTGACGGCGTTTTTGGATGAGCGGCGGCTGCTGACGACCCGCCTCTTTGTGCGCGCCCCGGCCTACCGGTGGGTGGCGGCGCGGGTACGGCTGCGGGCGAATCCTGATGCGGTGCAAACGGCCGTTGAGCAAGAAATCCTGGCCCGTCTCTACCGCTTTTTGAATCCGTTGACCGGTGGGCCACGCGGCGACGGCTGGCCGTTTGGCCGTGAATTGTTCCTCTCGGACGTGTACCAGAGTTTGCAGGGTACGCCGAATGTGCAGTTCATCCGTTCGGTAGAACTGTACATTACCGAGCCGGGCAGTGGGCCGCAGGGTGAACCGGTGGAGTCGGTGGAGGTGGTGGCGCATGGCATCATTGCCTCCGGAACGCATGTGGTGGAGTTTGTGTGATGATCCCCGAATGGCGCGAAGGACTTCGTGAAAGACACGAAGGGGCGCGAAGGTCTTACCTGACCTGATTTGTGGATTGTTTGTGAGGTGCTAGATGACTGGTAAAAGAAAAAAGTCGGTAAAGCGCCGGGCAGTTAACAAAAAGGCGATGAAAAAAAGCCAACATACGGCGCTAGTTGAGCCACTGGAACCATCGGCGGAGCATGAGGTTGGCGATAGTGTGTCTGCTCGTGTGTCCATTCAAGCGCAAAGCCAACTATTGAGCCATGCCCAACTATCACCCATTCAGCGTCAGGAGGTGGCGCGTCATATCGGCGAGGCGAGTGGTAATCATCATCTGGCGAAAGTGATTGGGCAGATGCAGACGACTGCCGGGTCGGAGTTGGTACAAAAAAATGGTGAGACACTGGTTGACCGGGGTGGGGGGATGCATGAAGTGGTAGCGGGAGACAGTTTATGGCGGATTGCCGAACAGACGTATGGGCACGGCCGTTACTGGCGTGATATTTACCGGGCGAACCCAGACAAAGCGGCTCGCGGTGGCAATCTGATCCTGGTAGGTGTCATTTTGACGCTGCCCGTGCTGCGGGTGCCGGGTGAAGCGCCGCCGGAACCGGAACCAGGCGGTGGCGGCACGGAACCGGCCGTGGAGCCAATTGGTATCAGCACCGAGTTTGGTAATTTTGATGTATACCCGGATGAGTTTATGGGGCCGCTGCCGCTGAGCGTACGCAGCGCCGAATCATGGCCCATCCGTCAGTCAGATTATGATGCGCTCATGGATCGGCTGACCGAGGTGAGCAATAACACCTCTAATCTCATTGTTACCGGCACAGATGACTTTAAGGCCGGTGTTATGCTGGATTTGGGTTGGTTGATGACCTCTGGCGTGGGCCAGGAGTTGGTGCAGGAAATTCAAGATGCAGCGCACACCGTTACGATTCAGGTTGGGGGCGGCGGCAATGCCACCTCCTACAATCCAGATGCCGATTCCTATGAAAGACCGGTCAGCCCACCGGAAGCTGGGCCAGGCGCTAATGTCACTGTCACCTATAACCCCAACACCTTGTTCATTAAGAGCGGGACGCTGGACTGGCATCACCGGCCACCGGCTATCGGCCTGGCACATGAAATGGTGCATGCCTGGACCGGTGTTTATGGCACGCGGGCGTTGGGCACGGATGCAGCCGGGGTGAGACGGCGGGAGCTGCAAGCCACCGGCCTGGGTGAATACGCTGATGCCCGGATGACGGAAAACCGGTTCCGGGAGGCGTTCGGGCTGCCGCGGCGCCCGGTTTATTGATGATGAAGCACGTTTTTTCCCTGGCGGTGTGGTGGGCATACCTGGGAATAGTTGGTTGTTTATTGGCGGCCTGTACGGTGGCGGCCACAGAAGAATTGACTGATACACCTGTGGAGAATGCAACTCCGACGGTGGAGATGGAGCAGACAATGACGGTAGAGGATATGACGCCGGAAGCAACAATGGATACGGCCGTGACTCTGCGAGCAGAAACGCAGATACAGGCTAACACGCTGGTGGTGACGTATCAGGTCACAAACGGCCTGGATGAGACGATCTATCTGGTGAACCGCCTGTTTCAATGGACGGCCAATGGATTATCCCTTGACCATAATCTGATTTATGCCAACAGAGACGGGGAAAATGTACAATTGGTGAAGGCATGTTTGCCTGTGCCGGATGATCTGGATGTGGAATCCCCGATTGTGCCGTTTTTAACGGCCGTGCCTGCTGGTGAAGCCTTCGCCGAAACCATCACGTTGCCCCTGCCCCTGACGCCTCACGATCCCTATGGGCAGTTACAGCCAGGGGGCCGGGTAACGAACGAGTCCTCTGTCCAGTTTGTGGTGGGTTGGTTTAAGGACGGGGACACGGCCGTGAGCGTTCAAAGTCAATCGGATGGCTCGACCCTGTTATCGGCTGAATACGGTGAGGTCAGGCAGGCGCAAAACTTATTGCAAACCACCATCTCCGGGCAGATTCCTACCACGATTCAATGATACCTTACCAACGCCGCCTTTGATGAGAAAGCGAATTGATGAATGATTTGACCGGGCAGCAAATTGATCAGTACCGCATGGAAGCCCTCCTGGGTGAGGGCGGGATGGGGGCTGTCTACCGGGCGCGGGATGTGCATTTGAACCGGCTGGTGGCCTTGAAGATCATGAGACAAAGTCTGGCGCGGCAGCCGGAATTCCAGCAGCGATTTTTGCAGGAAGCGCAGGCTGCCGCCCGCCTGAAGCATCCTTCCATTGTCCAGATTTACCATTTTGGCAATCGGCAGGGCTTGTTGTATATGGCCATGGCTTATGTGCCGGGAGCCACATTGGGCACTTACGTGCGCCGCTTGCAGGAAACACGCCAGGTACTCCAGTTGTCCGAATCGTTGTCTTTGCTGGCACAGGTGGCAGATGCATTAGGGTATGCCCATCGCCAGGGAGTGGTACACCGCGACATTAAGCCGGATAACGTGCTGCTGGAAACCCTCGATCAGCCTGACCGGGAGGGTGAATCGCCGGTGCGGGCCGTCGTCACGGATTTTGGTCTGGCCAAGCTGCTGGAAGGGGGTGTGGAAACGCAGACGGGCACGTTCTTGGGGACGATGCCGTATATGTCGCCGGAACAATGTCGGGGGCGGAATATAGACGGCCGTTCCGACATCTACTCCCTGGGCATTTTGCTCTACCAACTGGCGACCGGCCGTTTGCCTTTTGAAATTCGCACCCCGGCCGAAGCCGCCGAAAAGCACATCCGCGAACTGCCGCCGCTGCCTCATGCCATTCGCCCCGGTTTACCGGCGGCGCTGGAAGCACTCATCCTCAAAGCCATCGCCAAACAGCCGGAAGAACGTTTTCAGACTGGCGAAGAAATGGCGCGGGCGCTGCGGGAGCAGGCCCGGTCAGACATGACCGTTTTGGAAGCACAGGCGGTGGACTCTAAACCAGCGCCCTCAGGGGGGACGACGGCCACAGTGGTTAGTCTGGTGACGCAGTTGATGCCGGAGATGAGCCAGGGCATTGCCCCCTCGGTTAGCTCCGGCCTGGCGGTCCCGGCAGGCACGGATTACCTGATTATCCAGCGCCAGGGCGAGGCGGATTTGACCATCAGCCTGGACAAATCCAAGTTGACCATTGGCCGCAGCCAGGGGAACGATATTGTGCTGGATGCCGCCGGTGTTTCCCGCCAACACGCCCGCCTGGAGCGCACCACTGGCGGTTGGCAAATTCTGGACACCGGCAGCAGCAATGGTACATTTGTGAAAACCAGCCAGCTTCTGCCCAACATCCCAGAGCCATTGGAACCGGGGCAGGTGGTGCGGTTGGGGCCGTTTTTCTTGCGCTGGCAGGCGGCAGCAGGCACGGCCGTAGCCGACAAACCGCAATGGTCACGCACGGTGCGCGCCGGGCAAAGCGGCGTCACCCAACTGCTGAGCATGGATGGGCAGTTGGGTATTCTGGTCAACCCGACCAATGTGGATGTGACGCCCG
>CAADGU010000337.1 GCA_900696625.1 uncultured Chloroflexota bacterium
GGCGACATATAATCCGGTGTGCCAATGGTGGCCCCGGTGCCGGTGAGCTGCGCCCCTTCCAACATGCGGGCCACGCCAAAGTCGGTGAGCACGGCCGTGTACTCCGCATTGCCTGTCAACTGCGCCAGCCGCTCTTCCTGCCGCAGCATAATGTTGGCCGGTTTCACGTCCCGGTGGACGATGCCGTGCGCGTGGGCATAATCGAGGGCGGTGGCAATGTCCCGCACCACTTTCACCGCGTCTGCCAGTGGCAGCCGGTGGTTCAATTCGCGCAACTGGCGCAGCCAATCCTTCAGCGATTCCCCCTGGATGTACTCCATCACCATGTAGGAGATGTCATCCTGCACACCAAAATCCACCATCTGCACAATGTTTTGGTGGCGCAGTTGGGCCACACCGGCCGCTTCACGCTGGAAACGTTCCACAAACGACTCGGCTCCACCCAATGAACGGGACATGACTTTGATGGCAACATAGCGATCCAGTGAAGGCTGGTACCCTTTGTAAACGACGGCCATACCACCCCGCCCCAGCGTAGACAGAACGCGGTAGCTGCCCAACGTAGCCCCGGTCAGGTCAGTCGTGCTGGTGGTGGTACGCGGGTTGGACGACGGCCGTCGTTCCACTTCTGCCCGCTGCACAAATTCGGAAAAGGAACGGCTGAACGGCCGTAGTCTGCCTTCATCTGTCAATTCAACCAGCGCCCTTTCTTGTAGGGCGCGGCGGGTATCGGCGTCGGCCGTATGCAGGTGGCGCAGGCTGGCCTGCTCCACTTCATCCAACTGCCGCCACAGGTAACGGTAATGGTCTTCCGTCTCCGCCAGGAACCGGCGCAGTACCAGCGCCTCTACTTCGGCGTCAGGAATAGGTTCAGCACGGGCGGCAAAGAGATAGGAAGCAATTACCTGCAAAAAAAAGGGGTGGCGACCGGCGTGATCGAGGCAAAAATCAATCTCTTTCTGGGTAAAGGTACGGCCGTGACCCTTGCCAGACAGCCCCGTTAGCAGTTCCACTGCCTCCTCACGCGGCAGCAGATTCAGCCGTTCCTCGGAAAAGATGTTGAAAAAGGGAGAGGAGAGAGTGTCGGCATACTGGTAGGTCAGGTCATACAAACCTTGTTTGGAAGTGGTGATATAGGTGACGCCCAATTCACCCGCCAGGCTGCGCAGTTCGCCATAAAAACTGGCGTCAAAAGCGGCGTTGGTCGCCAGGCTTTCAAACTCGTCCAGCATCAGAACCACACGCAGCCCGGCCCGTTCCACTCGACGCAGCAGGCGGCGCACCTGCATAAAGCGGGCATCCGCCTGCAAGGAGAGGCTTTCGGCCTGCTCTCGCAGTTCGGTCTGGCTTTCGGGCAAAGCTAAGGCCATTTGATCGAGCAGTTCCGGCCAGAATTCATCATAACCAATGTTGGACATGCCCTCTAAATCCATGTAAATGAAGATAAAGTGGGCCGGGTCAAAACCGTGCTGGCGCAATGTGCCGGGGCAGGAGATGAAGGTGAGCAGGGAGCTTTTGCCCATTTTGCGTTCGCCGACGATGGAACGGCTCTGGCGGGTGGCGATGGCGCTGTAGAGGTTTTCGACGGATTGGGCACGGCCGTAAAAATAAGCCGGGTCTCCGATGCGCTGCCGGTTAAAAAAGGGGTTGTCGTGATGATGATGGCTATGACTCATAACGGGCAGAAGTATAACACGTTACAACGCGCTCACCGGACAGACACAGGGGCAAATGCCGCCAATAGTACCACTGTCCTCTGGCAAGCCGGTTGACAGGTGGCCGTTCCATCCGCTATAAGCAGAACGTTCAATTGGTTCGTAGTAGCCGCTTTAGCGGCGTTGAGAGCGATAAATCGCCTACTACAAACAAATAGTAAGGAGCAGAATATGTCCCCACGAAGTACGTTCAGATTGATTGTTCGTTTCGGTATTATCTTACTTATTTTGATTTTAATCAGCGTGTTGGTCGCCCGCGCGCCCCGCACCAGCCGCGCCGTGGGCCAGCCCATCACCGCGTATCCCATCCTCTTTGTCACCCAACTGCCTATTGCCGGTGACTTCACCACCATTGGCTCCACCTTTGGCAATCACAAGGCGACAATGCAGTCGGTGGGGCGTGGCGGCGACCTATGGATTCGTTACCCGGACGGTACGCTCAAGAATTTGACGCAAGCGGCCGGGTACGGCGTCACCGGTTTTCAGGATGACAACGCCATTGCCGTGCGTGACCCATCGGTGCATTGGGACGGCAACAAGGCGATTTTCAGTATGGTCATTGGCGCGCCGGAAAATCAGTACCAATGGGAAACCTATTATTGGCAGTTGTACGAAATCACCGGGTTGGGGCAGAACGATACACCCGTTATTGCCAAAGTGCCGAACCAGCCAGCGAATTTCAACAATATCAGCCCCATTTATGGCACGGATGACCGCATCATTTTTACGTCTGACCGGCCACGCAATGGGCAGATGCACCTGTACCCGCAGTTGGATGAGTATGAATCCGCGCCAACCAATACGGGGTTGTGGAGCCTGGACCCCACGACGGGAGATTTACGGTTGCTGAACCATGCCCCGTCCGGGGATTTTACGCCGACAATAGATAGTCACGGCCGTGTCCTCTTCACCCAATGGGATCACCTGCAACAAGACCAACAGGCGGACGCCGACCGGGACAATCCGGCCAACCCACCCTATGGCTCGTTCAATTACAGTGATGAATCGGCCAACGCCACCATACTCAACAGCCGCGCCGAGGCCTTCCCGGAACCACGCGAAGCTGTGCCGGGCACGAACATTGTCGGCCACACCATCAACCACTTCTTCCCCTGGACAATCAACCAGGACGGCACCGATGGCGAAATTTTGCTGCACCTGGGGCGGCACGAACTCCATGATTACATCCCCAATGCCATCAGCGGTGACCCCAACATTGTGGAGTATTACGGCCAATATCCCCGCACCAATCCGAATGAGATATTGAATATGTTCCAGATCAAAGAGGATGCGCTCAATCCGGGCACATTTTGGGGGGTGGATGCGCCGGAGTTTTATACCCATGCAGCCGGGAATATCATCCGGCTGGCGACGGCGGGGCTGAACGCTGACCAGGTGGTGGTGGCATATGCGACGGATGTGGATCATGGTGACGGCCGTTACCGCGAACCCCTGCCCCTTTCCGACGGCACACTATTAGCCATCCACACCGATGACAGCGGTTATGAAACGGGCAGCGGCGTCAATTCCAGCTACGAGTTCCGCCTGAAACTGCTCGCCCCGACCGGCGGCGGCCAATGGACAGCCAGTACGCCGTTGACCAGCGGCATCAGCAAAGAGATCAGCTTCTGGGACCCGGACAACATGGTCACGTTCAACGGCGTCCTCTGGGAACTGAATCCGGTGGAGGTACGGCCGCGCCCCCGCCCCACCCCGCCCACCTTTACCCTGCCCGCGCCGGAACAACAGATGTTTGATCAGGCCGGCGTTTCGCTGGCCGAATTGCAGGCCTTTATGGAAGCGCGTGACCTGGCGCTGGTGGTCAGCCGGGATGTAACCACACGTGATGACCTGGACCGGCAGCAGCCGTTTAACCTGCGCGTGCCCGGCGGCGCGCAAACCATTGGCGCGCCAGGGCAGATTTATGATGTGCGCTATTTGCAATTCTTCCAGGGGTTGCAGATTCGGGGTTACACGTGGGGTGGGGATACGCCGCGTGACGGCCGTCGCCTGTTGGCGCAGCCCGGCGGCAGTGGTTATAACCCACCAAGCACCGGCCCCACCGGCAGCGTCACGCTTGGTTCGGATGGCTCCATGGCCGCCTTTGTGCCCGCCGGGCGCGCCCTCACCTGGCAGCTAACCGACCCTGAGGGCGAAAGTGTGGTGCGTGAACGTTACTGGCTCACCTTTGCCCCCGGTGAAGTGCGGGTTTGCACGTCTTGTCATGGCCTTAGCGATTTAGACCAGGCCGGGCACACGGCGCCCACCAATCCACCTCAGGCGCTCTTAGACCTGCTGGAATGGTGGCAAACGATGCAATCATTGACGCCCCAGGCTTATTTACCCGCAGTCATGCGCTAATCAAATAACGTGACTGGTGGCTGGTACAAACAACCAGCCACCAGCCACCAGCAACTACTTCAATAAGCGTAGCCCAGAAATTTCAGTTTCCGGTCGTTGGTGGGTTCGTCAAACAGTTCGGCGCGCCCGGTCAATTGAGCCACAACCTCTGGTGGGGCGCAGGCAAACCATTCCGCTTCAACGCCCTGTTCGGGGTCCGTGTAAAGAAACATGACACAGACCAGGCCGATAACACAGTCGCCCGGACAGTCAGGCAGGCCGGCGCCGTTAAGATGCAGGCAGTCGGGGATGTATGTTTTGTCGCGTAAGAACTGCTCATACTCGGCGCGGCTGACGCGCACGACCACCTGCGGTTGATGGGTTTGGCGTCTACTCATCACAACCTCCATTTGCCCGTAATCCGAAGTCCGTAATCCGTGATGCGTGATGCGTGATGCGTGATCTGAAATCTGTTTACCGATTACCGATTACCGATTACCACCATCAGTGTAATAAATGACGCGCCGGTTGGAAATTGTGCAACGGCCGTATTTCTTTATGACAATCATCACCTCCTCCTCACACCATTTTTCACTTGTGGCTTTATGTCACGTATGGTCTAATGGGGCGCAGGAATAGGAAGGACACGGCCGTGTCAGGAGGCACACAATGGCTGAGGAAAACAGTACCGCAAAGCCCGGTATTCCCAAGAAAGACAAACGACGCATTAAACATGCCCATCGTCAAGAGCGCAAAGAAGAGCAGCGCGAACATCACCATGAAAAGATGAAAGCCACCAAACACACCCGCAAACCCAAATCGCGTCCCAAGCAGGGGAAACGGGATCGGTAATCCGTAATCCGTGACCGGTAATCCGTGACCGGTAATCGGTAATCGGGCTTCGGGCTTCGGTTTACGATTTACGGATTACGGGCAGTTGGCTGACAATCCGGCCATATCGGGCTAGACTAAAACCTGATATGAAAGTAGCCGTTATTTCTGATATTCATGGCAATCTGCCGGCGCTGGAAAC
>CAADGU010000338.1 GCA_900696625.1 uncultured Chloroflexota bacterium
AGAATGTGGTGGTGTTAAAAGAGATAACAGGTTAAAAAGGAGCTACGTATGAGTACGGCGGTTGTAAACGGAACGAAACTTTATTATGAGATGGCCGGTCACGGCCGTGCCATCATCTTCATTCATGAGCCAGAGGTAGCCGCCTGCCTGGAACAAATGATTGGCGATTACTCCGGCTGGCATTTTGTGAATGATAACCCGGAGATGGGATTGGCACGGCCGTCCGCGTCCCGCTTAAGCGAGTTGACCATGCCGGTGCTGGCGATTGTGGGCGAACAGGATTTGTCCGATTTCCGGCAAATTACCGATCTTATCGGCGAGCAGGTCCCCCAGGCGCGCCGGGTCGTCGTGCCTGGCGTGGGCCACATGGCCAACATGGAAGCGCCAGAGGTCGTGTTACAGGTGATAATGGAATTCCTTTCCTGAAAATAATCGAAGATGAAAGTGTCATTACTCCTTTCATCCTTCCATCCTACGGCCGTATCAAAATTTCGGCCGTTACCTCTGCTAACTGGCGTGCCTGTCCCCGTGTTTGTGTTTCGGTGAAGACGGTTGCCGGCAACTGTGCGGCCAGTTCGCGCAATAACTGAGCAGCGCGGTTTTTTGTTTCCCGGTTGGTGGCGGCATGATGGTAAACCAGGGCGGCAATCTCGGCGGCCTGTTCTGGTTCTCCCTGGCGAGAGAGGAGTACGGCCGTACTCAGCAGGTCAAATAAGGTGGCCGATATGGAGCCGATTTCCCGCGCAATTTGCAGCCCTTCTTGGGTATATTGCCATGCCAGAGAAAAATCCCCCAAAGCCCCGGCCACACCGCCCAAACTCCCCAGCGCATGGGCGGCAATGTGGCGATGGCCCAACTCGCGGCAGATGGCCAGGCATTCCTCAAGGAACTGGCGGGCCTGGTCATATTCCACCAACATATAACAGGCCACCCCCAGGTTGTTCAGGGCGACGGCTTCCCCCATGGGGTAGCCAATGGCGCGAAAAATTTCCAGAGCTTCTTGCTCCAATGGTTTGGCGGTCGCATACCTGGCCTGGCCCAGGGCAATGAAACCCAGATTGACCAGGGATGTGGCGATCCCTTTCTGGTCGCCCATCTGCCGCCGCAGCGCCAGCCCCTCTTTATGCAGTTGGTAAGCCAATGCAAATTCTCCCTGTTCGGCATAAGCTGTGGCCAGGCCGTTTATGGAAGCGGCAATATGATGGGGGATGCCGGCCAGGCGATGCTGCGCCAGACTTTGTTGGTAATGGCTGATGGCCTGGGCAAAATCACCTTCGGCGCGAGCCATATTGCCCAGGCATTGGTAACAGAGTGCTGCCTCTGCGGGCAGGGCGGGCTGCGCATCTTGAAAAATGGATTGGCACTGAGCGATCAGCGGCCGCGCCAGCTCAAACTGGTCCAGGCGATGGTAGAACCAGGCCTGCCGCGCCAGCAGCCGGCCCCCTAACACCCGATGGTTGCCAGGGCTGGTTGGCGCTGCGGCCGCAGCGGCCGCGCCAAATAGCTGGATGGCCTCGGTATACCGGCCCGTATATTCCAGGAAAACGCGCAGGCTTTCCAAAGCCGGTTCCAGGTGATAGGGTTGTTGGGCAGTTACGGCCCACTCCCAGGCCGCGCGAATGTTGTCCATCTCGGCAGCGATCTCCTGCCGGGCTTCGTTCTGCCGGGCTTCGTTCAGGGCGTCTTCCCGTTCGGCCAGAAAGTGGATCATGGTGCGGCAATGACGTAGTTGTGTTTCGGCCAGGTGTGGCGGATCGGCGCCCAGTTTGTGGGCGGCATATTGGCGCAGCAGTTCGTGCATGGTGTAACGGCCGTCTGGGTCACGGTGCAAGAGCGATTTATCACTCAAAGCGGCCAGGACGGACAGTGGAACCTGGGTCACAGCTATGGCCGCCTGCCGGGTACACCCGCCCCGGAACAGCGAAAGCCGGGCAAAAGCCGCGCGTTCCTCATCGTCCAGCAGCGCCCATGAATGTTCAAAGGCCGCCTGCAAACTGCGATGCCGCGCTGGTACATTTTTCTGGGTGGTGGCCAGAAAACTCAGGTTTTGCTCAATTTCATGGGCGATCTCCTGGCAGGTCAGATGGCGCACCCAGGCGGCCGCCAGTTCGATGGCTAAGGGCAGCCCCTTGACCAATTGGCAGATGCGGATAACGGCCGTTTCATTCTTGGCATTCAGGACAAAATCCGGGCTGGCCTCACGGGCATGGTTGAGGAAAAGTTGGGCCGCGCTGTAATCGGTAACTCTTTCATCTTGTTTGCCTGAGGGTATTTCCAGGCCATTCAATTCCAGCAGCCGTTCTCCATGAAGATTGAGCCGTTCACGGGAGGTGACAAGCAATTGCAGGTCGGGGCAGGTCTGGATCAGGCAGCCGATCCACTCCGCGGCGGTGGGCAAATGTTCCAGATTGTCCAGCACCAGCAGCAGCTCTTTATCGTTCAGGTAAGCAATCAGTTGATCGTGCGGGTCGGCCTGCCCGCTCAGGGCCACAGCCAGGCTCTCGGCGACGGCGCCGGGGATAATTTCCGGCGAGGTGGCGGCCGCTAAAGAGACAAAACAGGCGCCGTGCAAAAACGTAGGGACAGCACGGGCGGCCGCTTCCAGAGCCAGCCGCGTTTTGCCGCTGCCGCCGGGGCCAATCAAGGTGATCAGATGGCAGGTGGGGTCGGCCAGCAAACGGGTGATCTTGTCCAGTTCGGCCACGCGCCCCACAAGGGGAGTGGTGGCAGGCGGCAGATGTACACGGCGTTTGGCTTCCCGAATGCGTTCGTAAAGAGCCGTTGTCTCCAGCGACGGCCGTACCCCCAATTCCTGGTCTAGCAGACGGCGGCAGGTCTCGTATTGAGCCAGCGCCGCACTGCGTTGCCCACTGCGCGCCAAAGCTATCATGAGTTGACGGTACGCTTCTTCGCGCCAGGCATCCAGGGCTATTGAACGGGTGGCGCTGTCTATAGCGCGGCCGTATTCGCCCCGTTCCAGGTGATGCCCGGTGACGGTGTGCAGGGCGTGCAGGGCCAGTTCGCGGTAGCGGGCGCGCTGTGCCAGCAGCCATTCTTCAAATTCGGGGGCATCGCGCACGTAAAACCCGGCCAGGAAGTCACCCTGGTAGAGGGCGGCGGCCTGCTGCAAGGTGGCCATGCGGGCAGGCGGGGCAGCGTCGCGGGCGCGGTGCAGGTGATTTTCAAATTGGGTAACGTCCAGGGTGTGGGGCACGGCCGTGTCAAACTGCACCGCATCGCGGCTGATGAGCAAATACGGTTCCAGCAGTTTACGCAGGTTGGAGAGGGTCTGGCGCAGGTTGTTTTTGGCGTCGGCGTCGGCCATTTCCCCCCAGAGCAGGGCGGCCAGGGCATCACGGCTGTGCGGCCGGCCGGTGACGGCCAGGTAAGCCAGCAAGGCCGGCGCTTTGGTGGAGACAAAACCGCTGACAGGCGCCCCCCCCAGGCGGAAATCTGGACTGCCAAATAAGTGGATTTCGAGAACGGCCGTCATCGTGTGATGAAGACCCTAAGGGTTTTGCGAAACCCTTAGGGTCTGATTCGTTAATGTCTTTTGCAGCCAGTCCAGTTCTGCCTGGCTCAGGGGAACATCGGGTGGCTGGTGGTAATCAATCAGCAGGTCATAGCCGCCCACGTCGTAGCAGCGGGTGAAAACGGCCGGTAAATCCAGCACCACATCCGGGTCAGGCGGCCGCAGGGGGATGCGGCAGCGGGGCAGTCGTTCCCGCAGGGGCACGGCGTAAAACTCCAGTTGTTTGCGCCGGTTGGCGCGGCTGATAGTGATCAGGTAACGCCAATCGGCCGGTTCGGTAATGGTGGTGTTGCGGGCCAGGACGGTAGGATACCCATAACCCAGCAGGTCTATTTCTACCAGATTGGCCTTGGTGTCCAATAATTCAGCTTGTTTTTGCAGGTATTGGTCACGGCCGTCGCCCACTTTGTTGGCCGGGCTAAGGACCTCAATCACTGTGACCACTTCCCCC
>CAADGU010000339.1 GCA_900696625.1 uncultured Chloroflexota bacterium
CGATTATTGGGTTGGAGATTCATGCGGAGTTGATGACGGCGTCGAAGATGTTTTGCGCCGCGCCGGTGGTGGACAGTGTGGCGGCGGAACCAAACACGGCCGTACACCCCCTCTGCCTCGGTATGCCCGGCACATTACCCGTGATTAACCGGCAGGCTGTCGAGTACGCCTTGCGGGTGGCCTTAGCTCTCAATTGCACCATCAACCAGCACAACATCTTTGCCCGCAAAAATTATTTTTATCCCGACCTGCCCAAGGGCTACCAGATCAGCCAGTATGAAGAGCCGATTGGCGTGAACGGTTGGCTGGATGTGGAACTGGACGATGGCACACACAAGCGCATCGGCATTCGCCGTGTCCACATGGAAGAGGACACCGGCAAACTGACCCACCAGGATGATGGCACATCGCTGGTGGATTACAACCGGGCGGGCGTACCCTTGCTGGAAATTGTCTCTGAGCCGGATATTCACAGCGGTGAAGAGGCGCGGGCTTACGCCATGAAAATCCGCCAGATTTTGCGCTACCTGGGCGTGAACAGCGGCGACATGGAGAAGGGGGTGCTGCGCGTGGAGCCGAATATCAGTGTACGGCCGTCCGGTAGCCAGGAGTTTGGCACCCGTACCGAACTGAAAAATCTGAACAGCTTTAAGGCATTGGCCGATGGCTCTGCCCACGAAATTGAGCGCCAAATTCTGGTGGTGGCAGCGGGTGGGCGCGTGGTGCAGGAGACGCGCGGTTGGAATGAGGACAAAAAGCGCACTTTCAGCCAGCGCAGCAAAGAGGAAGCGGAAGATTACCGTTACTTCCCAGAGCCGGATTTGCCACCGCTGTTTATTTCGGAGGCATGGATTGCCGAGGCACGAGCCGCTTTGCCAGAACTGCCGGATGCTAAAATGGAACGTTATGTCAACGAGTTTGGGCTGACGGCGTATGAGGCGCGGGTATTAACGGAGGAACGGGCGGTGGCGGAATGGTTGGACATGGCCGTAGCCGCCGGCGGCGATCCCAAATCCGTCAGCAAATGGCTGCTCAACGAACTGTTCCGGCTGATGAACGAACACAAACAAAACATTGAGCAAATCCAGGTGAGACCCGCCGGGCTGGTGGAACTGATTGCCCTGGTGGACAAAGGCGCGATCAACAACAACACTGCCAAAGAAGTGCTGGCAGAAATGTTCACCAGCGGTCAATCGGCCCAGGCCATTGTCCAGGCCAGAGGGCTGGCGCAAATTTCTGACGAAGCAGCTATTGAAGCTATCATTGAGCAGGTATTGGCGAACAACCCGGAGATGGTGACGCGCTACGCCAATGGTGAAGAAAAGCTGCGCGGCTGGTTTGTGGGCCAGGTGATGGGCCAAAGCAAAGGCAAGGCTAACCCCGCTTTGGTGAACCAACTGTTGGCGCAGAAATTATTGAGATTAAGAGATTGAGAGATTGGGAGATTTAGTCTCCCAATCTCTCAATCTCCATCCATAATAACCCGAAGGGAGCGTAAATGTTCCCTTCGGGTTTTTTGTTTAGCCGGTAAAATCATCGTCTTTTTTACTGAATAAAGCAGGCCGTTCTCATACAATGCTTCCGATGGTATTGGCAAAGCAAATGCAAAAAGGAATGGTTGCTCTATGAAAATGCCGGTAGATGGGATAACGGCCGTCCTGTTCGATTGGGACTTCACGTTGGCTTACACATTGCAACCGGAGATGTCGCATATTGAGCGCACGGCCGTGCTGTTCCAGCATGTAGGCATTCATTACCCGGTAGGCGATTTCCGCGCCGCCAGAGAATCCTTGCTGGCGGATATTGCCCTGGGCCGCATAGACGGGACCGTCAAACCCCAAACCAGACGGGAGATTATGAACTTTTACCGGCAGATGCTCATCCGCCTGGGGCATCCCGATACCAGCCGCGAACTGGCATACCGCATTTATATCGCCTATGGGCATTTGCCCACTACCTTGTATGATGATGTGGTATTCACCCTGCAAAAGCTGTGCCAGACAGACCTGGTACTGGGGATTTTGTCTAATCACTCAACCACCGTGCGCCCGGTGATGGAAAATCTGGTGGGGGCGTATATCCCCACCGCACACATCACCATCAGCGAGGAAGTGGGCGTTCACAAGCCCAGCAAGACCATATTTCAACGGGCGGCAAACCGGCTGCGTACACCCGCTGCTCAATGCCTGTATGTGGGTGATAATTTGAATGTGGATGCTATTGGCGCGGTGGAACAGGGATTGTATGGGGGAGGTATCTGGCTGGATCGCGCCAATGTGGGCACGGTGCAAGATATTCCCGCCCAGGTTCATCGCATTTCCATGCTTTCCCAACTATTGGATTTTTGTTCGTAGTAACCGCTTTAGCGGGTGTACTGGCTGAAGCTGTTACTACGAGCCTGGGGAGTAAATGAGGCGTGAATAAAGGAGTCACGGCCGTATCGTTAAGCAATGCCGTAAGCCCCTCTACCTAATCTTCATTGTAGCTTGTATTGGAAATTGTAGTGACCAAAAAGCGAGGGAAACCATGCAACTGCAAGAAATTAGAAATCAGATGTGGGTGGTAGTAAATGGGCAGCCCGTGCGCCAGGCCAAAGACAACGAAGTTAAACGGTGGGCCGTCTTGCGCCTGATTGAGATGTTGAAAAACGATAAAACTTCACCCCGCCCCACGCCCCGCCCGGCCAAACCCGCTTTCTCTTAAACATTTAGCCTTGTGTGTCCGAACAAAAAGAGCTGCCGCGTGGCAGCTCTTTTTGTTTAGGCAGTGATTTCCAGGAACTCTTCGTTGATATAAGCAAGCGATTGGTGGCGGAAATAGGTGTTGTACAGGTCGGCGTAATGGCCGCTTTGGGCCATCAGTTGGTCGTGGGTGCCTTCTTCGATGATACGGCCGTTCTCCATCACCACAATCCGGTCGGCATGTTTAATGGTCGAGAGGCGGTGGGCAATCACAATCGCCGTGCGCTCGGCCATGACCACATCCAGCCCTTCTTGAATTTGCGTTTCTGTGAACGGGTCTACGCTGGCGGTGGCTTCGTCCAGGATAAAAATGGCCGGGTCTTTCAGCAGCACCCGCGCCAGCGCCACCAACTGCCGCTGCCCCATGGAAAGATTGCTGCCTCGCTCGCCCACATCCGTGTCCAGCCCCCGCACCAACCCATTTAACCATTCACCGTCGCTGATGCGGTTGGCGGCGGTGATGACCTCGGCGTCGCTGGCTTCGGGACGGCCGTACCTTATATTCTCGCGCACCGTCCCGGCAAACAGGAACGGCTCCTGGGGCACACCGCCAATGTGCCGCCGGTATTGGGACAGGTTGAAGGAGCGAATGTCACGGCCGTCTACCCACAATTGCCCACCCTGAAATTCATAATACCGCGCCACCAGCTTGGCAATGCTGCTCTTGCCCGCGCCCGTGTGCCCCACCAGGGCCACCGTCTCGCCGGGCACAATCTCTAGCGAAAAGTCAGGCAGCACCACCTCTTTGTCGCTGTAGCTGAAGGTGAGGTGTTGGAACTGGATACGGCCGTCAATCCCCGCCATCGCTTCATCCCCCGTCTGCTGCACATTGGGTTCCAGGTCTATCAGGGCAAACACCCGCTCCGCCGCCGACAGGCCATCTTGAAACTGGCTCCAAAACGAAGCAATGCCCATCATCGGCCACCAGTAAAACCCGACCGCCTGCATGAACAAAAACCATTCGCC
>CAADGU010000340.1 GCA_900696625.1 uncultured Chloroflexota bacterium
TGCCAGCCTTCGCGGACGATGATGTGCGCCAGCCCCAACGCCAACGCGCCATCGCTGCCCGGCTGTGGGGCGATGTGCCAGTCGGCCTGTTTGGCCGTGCGGGTGCGGCGGGGATCAATGACCACCAGTTTTGTGCCATTTTTGCGGGCAGCGGCCAGATGGGGCATGAAGTGGGGGGCGGTGCTGACCGGGTTGTGCCCCCAGACGATGACGACCTGGCTGTGCTGCACCTCGTCGTAGCGCGGGCTGCGCCGTTTGCCCAGCGTCATTTCTACGGCCATCTCCGCTGCTGCGCCGCAAATGGAGCGTTCCAACTGGCTGGCGCCCAACCGGTTCCAAAAACGGCCGCTGCTGACGCCCATCTGCACCGCGCCCAATGTGCCGCTATAGCTATAGGGCAAAATGGCTTCCGCGCCATATCCGGCGATGATGGCCCGCCAGCGCTCGCCAATTTCGGCGATGGCTTCATCCCAGGAGATGCGCTGCCACTGACCACTGCCCTTTGGCCCCACGCGCCGCAGCGGGTGTTGCAACCGGTCGGGATGATAGACGTGGTGGAGGTACGGCCGTACCTTCGCACACAACCACCCCTGCGTCACCGGATGTTCAGAGTCGGCATAAAATTTCACCGCCTGCCCATTCACCACTTCCGTCACAAAACCACAGGCATCCGGGCAATCATGGGGGCATACACCGTAAACTTTTGAAGTCATATGGTTACTCTATCCTGGAAAGCTGGCTTGCTAAATTGAGGAATTCTTCAGCACGATCTATCTGCAACTGGGCTTCATCGGCACTTAACCTTTGCCCACGATAATCAGCAATCAAGCGGACTTCCTGAGCATCAATCAGGTAACGATGAAATTTGGGATCAATCTTCCCTGTCTTGACAAAATCACGGCCGAAAGCGGCAATCACTGCGCTGTGTTTTGAAAATGACTGGTCATCGGCCAGTAAAAAAGCCTGAGCCGCGTAGAACATTGTGAAATAAGCACGCCCGGCGGCAATGTCCACAAACCCTTCTTCAAGAAGTAGTCTTGCCGCAGCCAAACTTTCTTGGGCCATTTTAATCAAATCTTTGGTGGTCAGATTCATATGACCACACCCTCGCGTTGGACGTTTTTCATAAAATGGCTTTGCTCCAACCGATATTCCATTTCGGAAACAAACACACAAGAGATTACCCGGTCAAATTTAAGCGATAACGCAGCCACAATTTCGCTAACGCGGTGAATTTCCTCAATCGGGTAAACTGCACCTGCCAAAATAACCAGCACGTCTATATCCGAATCAGGCGATGCCTGCCGGCGAGCCTGAGAGCCATACAACACCACCTTTACTAGCCGGGCGCCATACAAACTTTGCAATTCGTCCCGCAGCTGTTGCAGTAATGCGTTCAATGAGAAGTTTACCATCTGTCCACCTCGTGCCAGTTAAGATGAACAGCATTATAGCATCCCCCACCGATTACCGATAACCGATAACCGATTACCGTTTACTGGCCCTACGGCCGTACAAACACATGCTGCCTTACAATCGTCTGTTCTGGCAATAACTGGACGATGTTGAAAGCAGGCGGGTAATCGGGGTCGTGTCCGGCGGTCAGGTCGGTGGGCCAGGCGGTGAATTGGGAGTAGGTGGAGGGCACGGCCGTGTACACAATGCCGTCTCGTGTGGTTTGCATGGATTGGTGGACGTGCCCATGAAAGACGCCGCGCAGCCGCTTCCGGGCGGGTAGCAAGGCTTCGTGCAGCCTGTCCCCGTTCAAAATGAGCATGTTGGCGTCCATCCAGGGGGAATTCAGCGGCCAGACCGGAAAATGGACAAACACCGTCAACGGCGGCCCATCCGCTGTAGCTTCCTGCCGTACAATGTCTAGCTGAGCCTCAGAGAGCAGGCCATGAGGATCGAGATGGTCGGGGGCACGGCCGTCCAGCACCAAAAAACGATACCCCTTCACCTCAAAGCGATAACACAGCACATTCGGGTCATCCACCAGCCACGTCAGCGGCCCCATCGGCAGATACTGCCGGATCAGCCGCGCCAAATCATGGTTGCCGGTCACAAAATAACAGGGCACTTGCAGGCCGGCAAACACGTCTTGCGCCAGGGCGTAGGCCGCCTCGTCCGGGTTGGTGGTCACATCCCCGGTATGCACCACAAAGTCCGGGCGCATTGGCAGGGAATTGATGACCTCCACCAGTTTGACGGCGCAGGGGTAGGAGAGGTGATGGTCACGGCCGTACTCCACCGTCGGCCCAAAATGGGTATCGCTCACATGCACAAAATAAACCGATTCATCACGATTTGGGAGGCGGGTACGCTTACTGGGAAAGATCATGCTGGAAGGGGGAGTATTATGAAGATGGGTTTTCAACGGCCGTCAATCGGGCAACAAAAGCATCAAAAGAAGGGGCGATAATCGCTTCGTCCAATAACTCTTCGAGTACCATCGCTGGTAGCTCTGCCAGCCGGCCCGGCAGGCCTGACGGCAGGACGCCGAAACGTCGCTGCAAGATACGGAGAATACTCCGTTCCAGCCCTTGTTCCAGCCCTTGTTCCAGCCCCCGTTTAAGCCCCTTTTCCATTCCTATCTGGATGTATTCGTCGGCAATCGTTGCCATCAGTTTCTCTCCTGGCGCACCCTGCGCCAACAATGCCTGTTCCAATTCTGCACGGCTCACCCGCCCGGTAGCCCTGGTCAGATAATACATAATTGTGCGGATGTATTCAACGCCCGTCTCTTTCTCATGCAACTCAAAGGCCAGTTCAATGAGCGGCCGTAACTCATGGCGTAACCCAGGGTGGAAAATGGCGCGCAAGACGCTCAGGCAAACCCGCAGCCAGATTTCGCCCTTGATCTCTTCGGCCGACAGGTGGGAAAAGTCGCTGAGTTGGTAGTGGAAGTCCAGCAGATACGGCCGTAACCCTTCCGGCGCCCCCAACAGGCTGAAAAAGTCGGTGGGCACATGCCACACTTTCTCACCGTGATAGACTACCAGGGGGATGATGGGCGCTAAGGGCTGTTTCTGTTTCACCTGCTCTTGCCAGATAGCCAGCAGATAGCCCAGCAGTTGCAGGGCAATCAGCAGTTCCGGCTGGCTCTTGTGTTCAAAGAGGAAGTAGAGGGAGAGGGCACGGCCGTCCCCTCGCAGCCGGGTCTGGTAGAGCAAATCTGACTGCTGCTCACGCAACGTCTCGTCAATGAATGAACCATCTTGCAAGATGAGGGTATCCAGGTCGAGCAGCGCCAGCAGGTCGGCGGGCAGATACTCTTCCAGATAGTTGCGCACAATTTCCGGGCGGCTGAAGCTCTCGCGGAAAGAAACGGTCGTGGGGGTTGTGGACGCTCATGGCGGGATTATACCATGAGGGAGTGATGAGGGGTGGGGGGACGGCCGTGTCCCCCCAGGTAGCGCCAGGCAAGAGGCTGTGCGGCGTTGGTGAGCCAGACCCTCTTGCCTGGCATGGTGTTTTACTGTCCTAACAACGCAAACGTCGCTACCCGCTGTGCCAGTTCCGGCACATTCATATCCGCCAGCAAAGTCGCCACGCTGGTATCCATCAAATTAAAGAAGCCGGACGGGGCAATGCCTACCCAAAAGACAAACAGCAGAAAGACGCACATCACAAACAGGTCACGGGTATTGATGTCCCGCAGTTTGTTGTTGGCTTCCACCGTCACCGGCCCCAGGAACACCCGCTGGAACATCCACAGCAGGTACACGGCCGCCAGAATCACGCCCGTCACTGCAAACGCTGTATAAATCCAGGCCGGGGCAAACGTCGTCGCCCCCATCGAGCCGAGCAAAATGGTGAATTCACCCACAAAGCCATTCAAACCGGGCAGCCCCATGCTGGACAGCACAATAATCAGCGTCAGAACCGAGAAGACGGGCATCACCTTCCAGATGCCGCCGTACTCTTTCATCTCCCGCGTGTGCCGCTGTTCATACAAAATACCGACGATAAAAAACAGCGCGCCAGAGCTAATGCCATGATTAAACCCTTGCAAAATGCCGCCCTGAATGCCTGCGGCCGTTAGCGAGAAGATGCCCAGCACCACAAACCCCAGATGGCTGATGGACGAATATGCCACCAGCTTTTTCACGTCCTTCTGGGCAAAGGCCACAACGGCACCGTAGATGATGCCAATGATCGCCAGCACCGCGATGTACGGCGCAAAATCGGCCGATGCCTGCGGGAAGAGGGGCAGATTAAAGCGAATCAGGCCATAGGTGCCCATCTTCAGCAAAATACCGGCCAGGATGACGGAGCCGGCCGTGGGCGCTTCCGTATGCGCATCCGGCAGCCAGGAATGGAAGGGGAAAAGGGGCACTTTGATGGCAAAAGCCACAAAAAAGCCAATGAATAGGATGTTTTGCACACCGGCAAACATCCCCCGCTGGGCAATCAAGTCCGGGATGGCAAAGGTGATGGGGTCTGTTTGCAGCCCCATGTACAAAATTGCCAGCAGCATCAGCAGCGACCCGGCCATGGTGTACAGGAAAAACTTGAGCGCCGCATAGACGCGCCGGCCGCCGCCCCAAA
>CAADGU010000341.1 GCA_900696625.1 uncultured Chloroflexota bacterium
ATTTGCCATTCGTCGGCGTCGGGCAGCAGCAGCCAACCGGCCTGCGCCCCGGCGTTTTCGATGAGTAGTTCCATGAGCCGGTTGAGCAAGTAATCCAGGCGGATTTCGCCGGAGAGGGCCTGGGAGGCTTTGACCACGCTGCCCAGGTCGAGTACGGCCGTGCTGCTGACGCTGCTGGCAGTGGTGGAGGGGCTGGTGATGGTGGCGGCGGTCGGGGCGGCGGCAAAATAGCTGGGATACTGGCTTTCCAGGTGGCGCATTTTGGCCCTGGCCCCCCAGCGCTGGTAGGCGCGGTGGGCCTGCTGCATATGGTACTGCGCCAGGCTGCTCAGGCCGCGCTGTTCGTAGTAGCACCCCGCCAGTTCATAGGCCAGCGCTTCTTCCTGGAGGTAGCCGCTGGCGTGGGCGTGGGCGATGGCCTGGGCATAGAGGGGGCGGGCGGCGGGTGGACGGCCGTAGACCCGTTCCCGTTCGGCGGCAACCAGTTCATATTTGTGGCGGAAATTGACCGGGGCCATGTCGGCCCAGATGGCCAACTTTTTCAGACCGGCGTCCACCCGTTTTTTAATCTGCTTTTGTTCAGCAGCGGCGGCGGTAGGGTAAAGCGCCAGATGGTTGAGTGCGTCCAGCATGATGATGACGCTGGTCATGTAGGTGGCGGCGATGCTTTCTTGCACGGTTTCAATTTCGGCAAAGATGGGTTGGGCGGCCTGGTAGTGGCCGAAGAGGTAGAGCAGGGTGGCTTTTTGCACCAGGTAGGAGCAAAGGGCGGGCTGGTCGCCGGCGTCGCGGTAGGCGGCTTCGCCGGTTGTCTCGTCGAAGTTGTCGCCGGTTAGCTGCCAGGGAGTGTCGGGGATGGTGTACAGGTTCACGGCCGTTTGCAGGAACATCGTCAACACATAATGCAGCTTGTACTGGTTGAAATGGGTCATCGCCGCTGCAAACTGCTCCATTTGTGGGATGACCTGGCTGAGGGGGGCGCCCGCATAAAAGTTATGCGTAGCCAGGCTGTAACAGCAGTTCATGGCAAATTCCAACGCACCCGTTTCCAGGCCAATCTGGTAGCCATTGGCGAGGGGTTCCAGCGAGTCACGCAGGTGGTTTTTCCAATGGTTGAGGTAGTGGTAGAAGAGTTGGGCGGTGCCGGGATAATGTGCCCGGATGTTGAGCCGGTCTACCAGGTTTAGCCCCAGTTCGCCAAAGGCGTAACCGCCTTCGGTGTTGTTGAGATAACCGGCGAGCATGAGGCCGTAGGCGGCAAAGGCGCGCGCCCCTTCGGGGTGGTTGCCGTGTTGGGCATAGAGCCGGATGAGGCGCAGCACTACCAGGGCGAAGAGCAGCGGCTCGGTGAAGTAGGCGGGGCCGCCGCATTGGGTCATGATCTCGATGGTGGCGGTCAGTTGGGGGTCGGTGATGACGGGTTGATGAAGCAGATCGGCCGTGCTTTTACCGCGCAGGGCGAGGCGGGTTTTCAGCACATCCACCAGCAGGTGGCGGCGGGTGGGATGGCGCGGCAGGTTGATGCCCAATTCCTGTAAGAGTTGCAGCGATAGATCCAGGTCTTCGGCCAGTTTGTTTTGGGCGAGCAGGCTGCTGAGGATGTGGCGGTAGATGGCAACCCGGTCGAGCAGAGTATGGGCGTGGGGCAGGGCGGCCTGACTGAGGCTTTCTACCAGGGGGTAGTTGGCGCTGAAGGTGGCGGCGGACACGGCCGTGACGTGCAGCCTCAGCGCCAGGTCATACTCGGTTTGCCAGGCGTCCGGCGGCAGTAGTTCCAGGCCAATCTGGGCGTACTCCAGGGCGGTGGTGAAGGCGGTGGCTTCGTTAGCGGTCTGGGCGGCGGCCAGATTGAGCCGGGCCAGTTCCAGCCGGTTGGCGGGCTGGCTGAGCCGGCTGCGCCCCAGATTGAGGTGGTTGACCATTTCAAAAATGGCGCTGCCCCAGGGTTGGTCGGCGGGGTGCGATTGTTTGAGGTGCTGCCCAATCTGCCAGTGGACGCTTTGCCGGTCGGCGGCGGGCAGCAGGTCATAGGCGGCTTGCTGGATGCGGTCGTGGGCAAATTTGTAGGCGGGGTTGAGGTCAATGGGCTGTTCGGCCAGCCGGTAATTGTCGCTGAGGGGGATAAGCAGGCCGTTTTGGATGGCGGGGCGGAGGGTGACGGCCGTGTCCGCCGGAGGCGCGCCATAGACCAGGGCCAGGGTGTGCAGGTCAAAACGGCTGCCAATGCAGGCGGCCAGGGTGAGCGTCATTTGCGTTTTGACGTCCAGTTTTTGGATGGCGGCGGTCATTAGGGTAACGACGTTGTCGGTGATGGCGGCGGCGCGGATGCGGGCCAGTTCCCACTGCCAACGGCCGTGGGCGTGGTCAAAGGCGATCAGGCCGTCGGCGTGCAGCGATTTCATAAATTCGCCCAGGAAGAAGGGGTTGCCGCCGGTTTTGGCGTGGACGAGTTCGGCCAGGGCGTGAACGGCGGCGGGGGTGGTGTGCAGGGTGTCGGCCACGTAGGCGGCCACGTCGGCCAGGGAAAGGGGGTTGAGGCTGATGGTGTGGACGGCCGTGCCCAGGGCGCTCACCTTTTCGATGGTTAACCAGACGGGGTGGTTGGCCGTCATTTCATTGTCGCGGTATGCGCCGATGAGCAGCAGGTGGGCGGTGGGCAGGCCACCGCTGCCGCCAGTGAGCAGGCTTTGCAGCAGGTGGCGGGAGGCGCCATCCATCCACTGCCAGTCATCCAGGAACAGCACCAGCGGGTGGCTGGCCTGGGCAAAGACGCGGATGAAGTTTTGGAAGGTGAGGTTGAAGCGGGTTTCGGCTTCGGCGGGGGGCAGGTCGGGCACGGCCCGAAGCCGCTCCGGGTTCGCCGTTTGCGGGCCGATGATCAGTTCCAGGTTGGGCAGCACGTCTACAATGACCTGGCCGTTGGCGCCCAGGGCGGCCAACAATTTTTCGCGCCAGGTGGTTAACTGGCTCTGGCTTTCGGTGAGAATCTGGTTGAGCAGGTTGTTGAAGGCGGCAATGAGGGGGGCGTAGGGGGCGTTCTGGAGCTGGTCAAATTTCCCGGCGATAAAGTAACCGCGCCGGGCGGTGACGGGGCGGTAGAGTTCTTGCACCAGGGCGGATTTGCCGATGCCGGCGGGGCCGGCGACCAGGGCTAACTGCACCGCGCCCTGCTGCGGGTCGGCCATTTGGGTGAACGCGTGCAGGAGGGTTTCGGTGGGTTCGGCACGGCCGTAGAGCTTTTGCGGCAGTTGAAAACGGGAACCGACGTCGTGCCGTGCCAGGGGGAAGAGCGAAATGGTACGGCTGTCTTGCCACTGTCGCCAGCACTCTTCCAGGTCGGCCTTGAGGCCATAGGCGGATTGGTAGCGGTCTTCGGCGTTTTTGGCCAGCAGGCGCAGGATGATGTCGGCGAGGCGCTGCGGGATTTGGGGGGCGATTTCCTGCGGTGGGCGGGGCGGGCGGGCGATGTGAGCGTGGAGGAGTTCCAGGGGATCTACGGCGAGCCCGAAGCCGCTTCGGGCCGTGAAGGGCAGTTCGCCGGTGCAAAGCTGGTAAAAGGTGACGCCCAGGGAGTAGAGGTCGGAGCGGTAATCCATGGCCCGGTTCATGCGCCCGGTTTGTTCGGGGGAGATGTAGGCCAGGGTGCCTTCCAACACGTTGGGGCTGCGCAGTTCCGGGTTTTCGCGGGGCAGGGTAGAGGCCAGGCCGAAGTCTATGATTTTGAGTACGGCCGTGTCCCGGTTCCAGACGATGTTGGCCGGGTTGATGTCTTTATGGATCAGGTTTTGCTGGTGGATGGCGGCGAGGGCGTCGCTGGTCTGGATGGCCAGTGGCAGGAAGGCGGCCATGTCCAGGCGACCGCCATTGAGCCAGTGGGCCAGTGATTGACCGCCAAAATCTTCCAGGGCCATGGACAGCAGCCCGTTTTGCTCTTCCAGGGCCAGGGCGCGGATGATGCCGCTGCCGTTGAGAGAGGTGGTAAGCTGATATTCCTGGCGGAAACGGCCGTATACCTCTGGCGAATCCTGTCCCGGCTGCAAGACCTTTAGAATGACAGGGCAGGTCTCTTTTACCGATTGGGCGCGGTACACGGCCGTGCGGCTGCTCTCGTATATTTTCTCTTCGAGTTGGTAGCCGGGGAAAGTGGGAAACATGGATGATTAGAGATTGAGTTGTGATGTAACACGATTTGCCAAATCGTGCTACACATGCACCGATGAAAAGATCGTTTTCATAAGATCGTATGTTTAAGCCACTAAGAACTCTTTTGCATCACTTCAATAGCTTTACGTGGGAGTAGTTGAGAATTTTGTCGTCTACTGTCAATAGTGGACAGTCATGTAGACGAGCCGTCGCCACAATGATTTGATCTGCTGGATCACGATGAAACTCACCTGGGAGTTGTGTGGATTCAACGGCGATCTCTGGCGTGAGTGCAAGCAATTGAATACCGGGATAATGGAGAGCTGTTTGCAGCCACTCATCAATGGAGCAATGAAGGGTTAACCTGTTTAGTTTCACTAATTTGGCGACTTCCCAGCAAGAGAAAATGCTGACGCCCAGCCCCTCATCTTCATGGGCTTGAATAATTTCCCGGTATTTGTCGGTTAATTGGGCGTCATTGTGTACCCACCAAACCCAAATATGGGTATCCAACACGATCACTGTAATACCTCCCAATCTTCTTCAGCTACCGGATCGGTTGGGTTGAGGTAAGTAATGGGCTTTCCCCAAAAGGGATACTGTTTTTCCTCATACTGGCGATTTGAACGGGGAATAATGATAACTTCAATTCTCTCACCAACATTAAAAGGCAAGTTTTTTAAGGTCAGTGTTCCCTTTTTCCCAATTGTAAATTCATAAGCGTATACTTGCATGTTGTATACCTCCACTTTGGATCAAGATTAGTCTCATTGATTATTGCTTTGTCATCATATCAGTAAGTATAGCGTGGGGATCGCTCTTAATCTCCTAGAAATTTATCCAACACCGCAAACAGGCTCTCAAAATTCACCGGCTTGGTCAGGTAGTCGTCGCAGCCGGCTTCTTTGGCGCGTTCGTCATCGCCGCTCATGGCGTGGGCCGAGAGGCCAACGACGGGAATGGCTTGCAGGGCAGCGTCGGCCTTGATCTGGCGGGTGGCTTCCCAGCCATCGAGTACCGGCAGGGACATGTCCATCAGCACCAGGTCAGGCCGGCCCGAACGGGTCATTTCTACGCCTGCCGCGCCGTCGGTGGCGATGAGCAGTTCGTACTCATCCTCCAAAAGCTGGACGAGCAGTTCGGTGTTGAGTTCTACGTCTTCGACAATGAGGATTTTTTTCATTGATATCCTTTGGAATGGTAATTGGGTAATTACCCAATTACTCAATTACCTGATTACCTCATCACCCAACTCCCGCAGGGCCAATTGCAGTTCGTGGATGAGGGACTCTTCCTTCAGCCCTTGTTTTTGCATGATCTGGCTGACGCTCTGGCGCAGGTGGTGGGCTTCGTCGTGGGAGAGCGTTTTAGCCGTCAGGATGATGATGGGTATTTTGTGGTGATCCGGGTGTTGGCGCAACTGTTCAATGACGCCAAAGCCGTCCAGGTTGGGCATCATCAGGTCGAGCAGGATGATGTCGGGTGGGTTTTGCTCAATCAGGCGCAGGGCGATGTGGCCGTCGGCGGCAGTGTCTATGTGATACGGCCGTTCCTCCAACATCTGCGTCACCATGTCAGCTACCTGGGGATCGTCATCTACCACCAGCAGGCGCGCGGCGTCGGTACGGCCGTTGGCCACGGGCAGCCGGTTCAGCACTTCCAGCACGGTTTCGCTGTCAAACGGTTTCACCAGGTAGTCGGCCGCGCCCAGGCGGTAGCCCAAATCTTTCTTATCTACAATGGTCAGCATGACGACCGGGATGTGGCGAGTGGCGGGGTCGGTTTTGAGTTCATGGAGTACCTGCCAGCCGTCTTTATAGGGCATGATGATGTCCAGGACGATGGCATACGGCCGTAGCGCCCGTGCCTTACGCAGCCCATCCTCGCCGCTGAGCGCGCCAATCACCTGATAACCCGCTTCGGCCAGATTTTCTTGCAGCAGGTAGATAACGTCTGGGTTGTCATCAATGGCCAGGACGATTGGTTTGGTGGAGGGTGTGGTGACGGCCGTGGCTGACCACTCTTTGCCCGTCGTTTCCGCGCGGCTGGCGTAATGCAGTGGCAGCCGCAGGGTAAAGATGGAGCCGGCGCTTTCTTCACTCTCTACGGCCAGGTCGCCACCCAACAATCGCGCCAGATGCAGGCTAATGGGCAGCCCCAGGCCGGTGCCGCCATATTGGCGGGTGGTGCTGCTGTCCGCCTGCTGAAACTCTTCAAAGACTCGCCCGACTGCTTCCGGGGCAATGCCAATGCCGCTGTCAGCAATGGAGATGATGACCGAATTTTCCTGGCCGAAAGCGCGCACAGTAATATGGCCGTCATGGGTAAATTTGGCGGCGTTACTGAGCAGGTTGAGCAAAATTTGTTTGACTTTTTCCTGGTCGGTAAAGAGGCGGGGAATGTCTGGGGCAATCTCTTTTTGCAGCAAAACCTGGGTGCTTTTAACCAGGGGGCGAGTGGTTTGCAGGCAAACATCCACCAGCGGCTCCAGGTCAAAGGCGCCGGGCTGCACGTCCATGCGCCCGGCTTCAATTTTGGCAATGTCCAGGATGGTGTTGATCAGTCCCAGCAGATGCTCGGCGCTGATCAGCACTTTGTCCAGGTTGTCCACCTGTTTTTCCGGTAAATACTGTGCGCCGCGCCGCTGCACCAGGCGGGTGAAGCCGATGATGGCGTTGAGCGGGGTGCGCAGTTCGTGGCTCATGTTGGCCAGGAAGGCGCTTTTGGCTTTGTTGGCGGCTTCGGCTGCGCCCCGCGCCTGCTGCGCTTCGGCAAAGAGGCGGGCATTTTCAATGGCGATGGCCGCCTGCTGCGCCAGGTTGACCAGGAATTCCAGTTCGGCGGTGGTAAAACGGTCGTCGTCCGGGCCGCGCCAGACAACCATGGCCCCCACAGCCTTGTGTTGGAACATGAGGGGGGCGGCGAGTAATTTTTCGCCAACGGCCGTGTCTCTTGTCCCTTTCAAATGCACACGCCGCACATCGCGGATGGTGTCCTGGATGATTTCGGCGACGCCGGTTTGCACTACGTGGCCGACAAAACCGACGCCAATTTGGGTGGGAAAGGTGAGTACGGCCGTGGCGATTTCGCCAACAGCGGTGATGGGTTGCAGGGTACGGCCGTCGTCGCGCAGCAAATAGACGGCGCTGGTATGGCCGTGCAGCAGGCTGTGGGCATGGCTGGCAATGCGCTCCATCACCGTTTGCAAATCGAGCGTGGCCGAAATATCCTGGCTCACTTCCGCCAGGGCGGCCATTTCATTGGCGTGGCGCTGCGTTTCCAGGTAAAGGCGGCCACTTTCGATGGCGTTGGCCACCTGCCGGGCTACACTGCTGAGAAAGTGCAGTTCGGCCTGCATAAACAGCCCTTCGCTATGTTTGCGCCACAGCATGATGACGCCAATCACCTCGCCATGAATGACCAGCGGTGCGGCCATAATGCCTTCGTCATCTTCTTCGGGGTTGGGTGTGCCGTCAATATGGATGGCGCGGGGGTCGCTGACGGGATAATTGACAATTTCGGCTGCACCGCTTTGGGCGATGCTGCCGGTAATGCCTTCGCCCATGCGGATGGGATTCGCTTTGAGGGCGTCTACGTAATCGCCCCTGGCGACGTAGGTGCGGAAAATGGCGTTTTCTTTGTCATATAGCATCAGGGCAATATCATGCACGCGCATCAACCCCTGAATGCGGCGCACAATTTCTTCCAATACCGGTTTCAGGTCTTGGGTGGTGGCGATTTCATTGCCAATTTCGGCCAGGGCGGCCATTTCGTCGGCGTGGCGGCGGGTTTCTTCGTACAGTTGGGCGTTGTGAATGGCCTGGCCGACGTTGGCGGCGATGGTGGTGAGCAGGCGCAGGTCGTCTTCGGCGAAACGGCCTTCTTCGGTGACGCTCTGCACGCTGACGACGCCGATGGCCTGGTTGTTGACGGTGATAGGCACCCCCAGGTAGGAGCGGGAATGTTTGCCGATGCGCTCGGTTTTGAGCTTCTGGTGCTGCCCGGCCAGGTCTTTGTTGATGAGCAGCGGCCGGCCGGTGGTGATGATGCGTTCGGTGAGTCCTTTGCCAAACGGCCGTGACGCCATCTTCTCGCCATATTGATAAACGAAATGCACCATATTGGTGCGCTGATCGTGCAGGGCCACATAGGCCAGGTCGGCGTTAAACGTAGCCCGCAACTGTTCGCCCACCAGATGAATGAGCGCGTCTAACTCTAACTGCGTAGATAGTACCTGGCTAACATTGTTGACAGTGGTGAGTTCGGCGGCCTGGCGGCGGGTTTCTTCCAGGAGGCTTTGGGTTTGGGCAAAGAGGCGGGCATTTTGGGCCGTGGCCGCCACCTGGAAGACGATGGTTTCGGCCAGGCGCAGTTGCCCCAGGCTGAGGGTGCGCCCTTTTTCCAAAATATCAATGCCCAACGTGCCAATGACCTCTTGCCCGGCAAAAATGGGCAAAACGGCCAACGTCTCCACCTTTTGCAGGCGCATAAGATGGTGAATGAGGGTCGTCTCTGGGGCGTGTTGGGCGTCTTCGATGACAACGGAGCGGCGGGAGGACAGCACTTTTTGGGTCAGAGGATTGTCGAGTACGGGTATCTCCACGCCCAGGGCGCTGTGGGCGACGTTAGGATCATAATGTTCAGCGACGATGACCAGGTGGTCGCGGCTTTCGTTGAGTAGGGCGATGCGCACCTGGCTGACGTTTAATGCTTTGGCCAGTTCCGTGACCACCACTTGCATGACTTCGTGTAAGTCCAGGCTGCCGGCGGCGGTGGAGACCACTTTGTTAATCACCGTCAATTCAGCCATGCGCTGCCGGCTTTCGGCCAGCAGGCGGTTGGTTTCTTCAAAGAGGCGAGCGTTTTCAATGGCCACGGCGATGGTCAGGGCAATGGTTTGCAAAAATTCGATGTGGCGTTCGTTGAAGGAGTTGTCGTTTTCCACGGCCAGGACGCCGATGATCTTGTTGGCGGCGATGAGGGGCAGCCCCAACCAGGTGGAGGGGTTTTCACCGACGATAACGGTGGCGATTTCATCGCGGAGGGGGTCGTTCTGGTTAGAGATGTATAACATCTGGCGCGTCTGGATGACACGGCCGCTGTAACCCACGCTCAATGGTTGTGGCGGAATGTTGGAAAGGTCTACTTCGTGTCCCAGTTCGTAGCCATAAATCCAGTGAAGCATGGCGCCTTCTTCGTTTAACAGGAAGATGGATATGCCGGTGGCGGGCACGATGGACATGATTTCGCGGCGGGCGCCTTCAAAGACATGGCGCAGGTCGGGGGCTTCGGCCAGCAGCAGGCCGATGCGGTTGGTGGCGGCCAGTTCGGCTTCCCGTTGGCGGTATTGTTCCTGGAGTTGGACAACGGCCGTTGATAATTCAGCCAGAGACCATTCCTGTGTTTCTTCAAAATTCGTAAACGAATCAGTCATAGACAATTCCTGCAAATGAGGGTCGGAGAGAGTGATGGTTCAGGTGAAGGTTCAATTGTTTGTGGTGATTTTGTGTGCGCATTGGTTTGATCGGATATGTGTAGATTATAAAGCGAACTGCCTTATTTGCATCCTTACCTAAGTCACAAGATTGGGGGGTTTGGCTCGGCGAGGCTGCCGGGCCAGAGCAAGACACTCTCTTACCAAAATCTGTGTACCTTCTTTAGCAGCTTTTAGCAGCAGCGGAGATTCAAGGCATGGGGGGCAAAGCGTCAAACGCCATTCCAGCCTGGGCCAAAGGTCCAGGTTATCAGGTAAAATTGTCCAGGCTGGGATGAGAACGGCCGTTCATGCGGTCCCATCCAGGAGATTTTCTCCCTCTTCAGGGGTGCGGGAGTGGCGCGCCTGCCGCTCAATTTCACCCGCCTCACTGCGTAAATCACCTTCAGCTCCTGTCGAGAGTATTTCCGGTTCTTGTTGTGCTTCGTCCTCTGCCGTTATATTGGCATCCCCTGGCTCAACCAGGCGCACAGTCACCCCGTTGGGGAAGATCAATTCCCGCGATTCGTCCGGCATGGAGATGTGGGCATTCTGAAAAGCCCGCTTTACCAGGCGAATCACCGACGACCTCACTTTCTGCCAACTGTGCTGATTGCCGTCTACCCAGAAATAAATTTGCAAATTAACCGTGGCGCTGCCCAGATTTTCCACCAAAACCAACGGTTCCGGCTCCTTTAAGACCGCCGGATGTTCCGCCAGCACCTGCATGACCAGTTCCTGAGCCGTCGTAATCTTATCTTCATAGCCAATGCCCACTATAAATCCTGCACGGCGGTTGGGGTTGCTGGTGTAATTGAAGATTTTGCTTTTGTAGACGGTGGCGTTAGGAATCTGGACGTGATTGCCCTCCAGGGTCATCATGACGGTGGCGCGGGTGGTCAAAAGCTGCACGTAGCCCATCGTGTTATCAATCTCCACCAGATCGCCTGTGTGGAAGGGGTTTTGCATGCTGAGAAAAATGCTGGAGAGAAAGTTTTCGGTGATGTCACGGAAAGCAATACCCAGAATCAGGCCCAGCAATCCTGTACCGCCGATCACAGTGAGGGCAATGCGGGTTAATCCGGCTATCTGAAAGACGATGTACAGGCCCATCAGAAACACGCCCACACCTATACCCCGGGCAATGACGTTGACCAACAGGTTGTTGGGGAGTCGGCGATGCAGCAGACGGCGGGAAAGAGAAACGGCTAACTTGGCGAAAAGGGCGGCAAGGAACAGGACGAACAGGCTGAAGAGCATCAGGGGCAGAACGCGCACGATGCTGCGCCCCTGGGCGCGCAATCCGGCCAATGCTGGCTCAAAATCCCAGATTGAGGATTCCAAGAGGGAGATCTGGTTCACAACGGCGGCCACGTCCTGGGTATTGCGGGCTAAATCACCAGCCCACTTTTTGAATTCCTCGGACTCAGTCTGGCCTGTTAGAAAGACGACCCCGTTTTGTACTGTTACGTTGGGAGAGGTGAACCAGCCCGTGGATTCGAGGATGTTTTGGAGCCGTTCACCTATTTCTTCGTCACGGGCAACCGGCTGTACGTCTACCCGCTCCGGCGCTTCGATGGGCGCTTCACCGGGAACGGCCGTTGGCGTTGCCTGGGGTCCGTCTTGGGCGTGGGTGGGAACGGCAAAGAGCGCCAGCCAGAGGAGGGGAAGGAGCCAAAAGAACCGCCGAAGACGTCGATCCGGGAATTTAACGAACGTGATTTTGGATGTTTGACGGCCCATAAATAACCTCCTATGAACGCATTTCGGGAACAGTGAGCAGCGCCACAAGTTCCACGCCCTGGCGGGCTTACTTTCGGATAGATACGGAGTTGATTCCATTGTTCAGCCAAACAAAAGGAGTGTACTCCAGAGGTGATAAGCACTACCTCTATCGTCACATAAGAAAGTCTTTGATGCAAATTTATCCGAAACGACTCATTGTTGATTGTCAGCAGTCCCCCGATACACCCCCTAAGTCTGCTATAATTGCCGGAATATTTGTTGAGATTCACCGTCGGAGCTGTTCCCTTCCCACTCTGAAACGAGCTTTTGCTAAAGGAAACCATTATGACAGAAAAAGTAAGCGGCCGGCGTATTCTTTAACGCCCATCCAGTCATTGCTCCCCTCATTGCTCCCCAGAGAGACGACGCCCCGTTGGCGCAGCGGCACGCGCTGAGCGTGGAGACTTTTCTCGCTGACAGCCGCCAATTGCCGGCCGTGGCTGTGACCCTGACGATGGCGTTAGAAAGTTGTGGTGTGGTTAGGGGCACGGCCGTAACCTTTCCCCTTGCCTCTCTTCCCCTACTGATCGCTTCGTAACTTTTCACGTTCCTGGTCCCATAGTTTTGTAAAGCGTTCAAAGACATCAGAAATGATTTCCAGTTCACTTTCCGAGTAACTTGAAATCATTTCGTCTTGCGCGTTTCGCGCCGATTC
>CAADGU010000342.1 GCA_900696625.1 uncultured Chloroflexota bacterium
CTGCTCACTCCAGTCTTCCCGCGCCGCCTGCTTCATCTGGCGTGATTCCCGCCAGGTCAGCCAGCCGAGCAGAATGGCCCCACCGACAACGGCCATATCGGCCACGTTAAAGACGGGCCAGGGGCCAAAGTCGAGGAAGTCGGTAACGTGCCCCAGGCGGAAGCGGTCTATCAGGTTGCCCAGTGCGCCGCCGAGCGTCAACCCCAGGGCTATGCGCAGCCAGTTGTTCCCGGCGGGCAGGGTGTGGTTGTAGTAGATGATACCGGCGCTGACGATGAGGGCCATCACGCCAAAAAAGAGGCCGCCGCCTTGAAACAGGCCAAAAGCGGCGCCGGTATTGGTGGCGTGCATGATGCGGAAGAAGGGTTCAATGGCCGGGATGGGCGCCCACACTTCATACAGCGCCAGCGATTGTTCCACCAGCCATTTGCTGGCCTGATCCAACAAAATCACCGCACCCGCCACCAGAAACAGGATCACCTGCTGGTTGCGGGAGGCCGGTTGCGGCCCGTCGGGGGTTATGTCATTCTCTTCGGGTTGCCAATTGTTCATACAAAATCCTTATTACCACATTTCAGCCCGGCGAATAGAATTCGCGGCTACCGTTGCCAGGTCCGCCTGCGCGGACTGAAGGGCCTCCAGCCGACGCAGTGCCCGCCCTGAACCTTGTGAAGGGTCGGCTTTGCCACTTGTTGCCGCGATTTTAATCGCTTGGGGCGGAAAATGAGCCATTTTACCAACGGCCGTCTTCCCCTGCGACTTTGTTCATATGCCGTTTAGACCTTCACCGCCACCAGCACCGTCACCCCGCTGCGGGGCAGTTGGATGCGCTCGATGGTCAGGGCAAAACCGGCGGCGGCAAACCGCCGGCGAATGGGTTCCCATAGGGTATCGGCGGGCCAGATGTGCCCGTCATCCTCGGTAAACACCCCTTCCCGCTGCCCGGTAATTTGAAAGAGCCAGTCAATGAAACGATAAATATGCCCCTGCCCATTGAGATGGCCTTCGGGGACGATGACCAGACGGCCGTCCCCTTTCAACACCCGGTGCGCCGCCGCCAACGTGAGGGTGTCCAAGATGTAATCGGTGGGGAAAGTGGCCAGGATGGTGTCGAACACGGCCGTGCCGAACGGCAGTTCCGGCGCCTGTCCCCGCACCAGGGGCACGGTGCGCTGCGTCCGTTTTTGCGCCTGCCGCCCCATGTGAGGGGACAAATCCAACCCGACCACATCAAAGCGCCGGTTTTGCAGCGCCAGCAGCATGTGGCCGGGGCCATGCCCCAATTCCAGCACCCGCCGCCCACGCACAAAGGGCAGTGCGGCTAACTGCCACTGCCGCCACTGCCCCAACGAGACGCCCCAACTGACCGCGCCATACGTCCAGGCCATCTCGTTATACAGCAACCGGAACCCAAACCGCACCAAACCATACCAACTTTTACGCAAGAGCATCTAAACATCCTTTCGGTGGCAGGTGGCAGGTGGCAAGTGATTACCTGCCACCTGCAACTTGCGTCTTTTGTCACTTGCAAATACCCGGCCAGTGGTGACAATAGGTGACGGCCGTGACAGCAGAGTAGCTATTGTATCGGAGAATGGGCTACTCTTTAAAGCGATATTGGCATGGTGCAAATGTTGAATATTTTGCTTGGTAAACGGAGACTACAACGGATAGGGAAAAAACGGATTACTCGACAGAACTATCCGTTTATTTCTGAATCCGATGTAGTCATTCGTTGAGTACCAAATGGTTGAACCATGCCCGATATTCTGTTATGTGGCAGTTGCAACCAGTGAAGTGATGAATAAAAACAGGACGCCTGTTAACAAAATTTTATCCGCGTTATCCGCGTGAATCAGCGTCCTATTTCCCATAGGAGACCCATATGAAAATCAAACGCATTGCCATCAGTACCGGCGGGGGCGACGCCCCTGGGCTAAATGCCGTCATTCGCGCCGTGGTTTTGGCCGCCAACCAGCGCGGCTGGGAATGTGTGGGCATTCGGGACGGTTACAATGGCCTGCTCATGCCGGAACAGTTCCCCCAGGGTGGCCTGATAGCCCTGAACCGGGACAGAGTGCGCGGCATCACCCATCTGGGCGGCACCATTTTGGGCACCACCAACCGGGGCAACCCGCTGCATTACCCGGTCTTGAATGAAGAGGGCGTTTATGTCGAAGTAGACCGCAGCGATGAACTGGTGGAGCGTTTTCAGGCTGCCGGGCTGGATGCGCTGATCGCCATTGGCGGCGACGGTTCGCTGGAGATTGCTTATGCTCTGGCAAAAAAAGGGCTGACCGTCATTGGTGTGCCCAAGACCATTGACAATGACCTGGACAAAACGGTGGCGACCTTTGGTTTTCACACGGCCGTCGCCTTTGCCACCGAATGTATTGACCGGCTGCATTCCACGGCCGAAAGCCACCAGCGGGTGATCGTGGTGGAAGTGATGGGGCGGTATGCCGGCTGGATTGCGCTGGACTCTGGCGTGGCCGGTTCGGCCGATGTCATTTTGATCCCGGAAATCCCCTACGACATTAACAAGGTGGCCGAAAAGATATTGGAGCGGGATCGTCTTGGTCGTGAGTTTTCTATTGTCGTCGTGGCCGAAGGCGCCCGGCCGGTGGGCGGCGATTTTATCATCCAGGGCAAAGCCATCGGCCAGGCGGAACGGTTGGGCGGTGTGGGGCAACAAGTGGCCACGACTCTGCAAACCCTGACGGGCAAGGAGGCGCGGGTGGTGGTGTTGGGCCATCTGCTGCGCGGCGGCAGCCCCACCGCGTATGACCGGCTCATCTCGCTGCGGTTTGGCGCGGCGGCGGTGCGCGCTCTGGCCGAAGTGCAATCCGGCATCATGGTAGCCCTGGACCCACCCAACGTCAATTATGTGCCCCTGGCCCAGGTCGCCGGGCGCATGAAACAGGTGCCGCTGGACTGCGACACCATCCTCACGGCGCGGGATTTAGGCGTCAGTTTTGGCGATTGAACAGCCGTCTGCTTTTTAACGCAAAGCCCTTTATAATCTGTTCTCATTTCGACAACTCCTAATCTCCAAAGGTGCGTGCATGAAAAAGAAGCTGCGTGGCGTTAAACGGCGTGAGATATTGTTTGACTATGACCTGTACCGGCGCAAGGCGCCCATCCCCGGCATTGCCGGGGCGGAGCTGAGCGTCTTGGATTTATGGCCGGAGGGGGCGGAGCATACCATCGTGTTTGTGCATGGTTACGCCGGGGTAATGGAATCGTGGGAGTTCCAAATCAACTACTTTGCCAGCCACAATTACCGCGTCATTGCCCCCGACCTGCGTGGGCATGGGCAGAGCGACGCGCCGTATACCCGCTATACAATGGATGAACTGGTGGCTGACCTGTACGCCATCAGCCAAAAGCTGGCGCTGCCACCGCAATTTACCCTGGTAGGGCACTCGTTTGGCGGTTCGATTTGTGTGGAATATGCCAACGCCCACCCAGAGCAGCTGGATAAGCTGGTGCTGATTGCCACCGCCGGGGAGTACCCGCTGCCCTGGTTTGCCAAGTGGTTGTTAAAGCTGCCGTTGAACTGGTTACGGCCGTTGTGGAAATACCGCACCCGCTTTGACGCCGAAATCCACGTCGTGAAAAATATGATGGCCAACAATATGCGCCACTGGCAGGGCTGGTCACTCATGCGCAATATCACCACCCCCACCCTGGTCATTACCGGGGAACGGGACAACTATTTCCCGCGCCGCGTTTTTGAAGATGTGGGCAAAATGATCCCCAACGCCGAAGTGGTGGACGTGGGGTCGGCTAAACACAAAGTGCAGTTGGAACGCCACCAGGCCGTCACCCGCGCCATTGAACGATTTGTGGAAAGCCGTTCCCGCTCCTGGCGCGAGGGCGGCAACCACAGCAACCCCTTGCAAAATCGCACCTGGCTGAAAAGCTATAGTCCGGGCACACCACCTTCTATTCCTATCCCTAAACGGCCGTTGCCCGACTTCCTGGAAAGCGCCGCCGACTGGCTGCCGCGCCGCACCGCCATTAGCTTTTATGGCTCACACCTCAGTTACAAAGAGCTAAATGAACAGGTGAACCAGATGAGCCATCTGTTTCATGGGTTGGGCGTGCGCCCCGGTGACCGGGTGATGATTATTTTGCCCAACATGCCGCAAATGGTGGTCGCTTTTTATGGCGCCTTGCGCGCCGGCGGCGTGGTGGTGCTGCCCAATGTGGAGGCCGACGCCGCCACCATCATCCACCAGATCGTCGAGACACAGCCGAAGGTGATTGTGACCGTCCACAGTTTTGGCGAACTGGCGCAGGCGATCCAGCAAAAAACAGGTATCAAACAGTTTATCTTTGCCGATTTGCGCACGGCCGTATCCGCCTCTGTCTACCAGAAACTCATTGAGCGTTTTGGCATCGCCGACGATGAAGAGCGGCACAAGGAGATGGCCCGCAGCCTGGGGCAGCGTATGTCCACCATCCGCCAGGACGCGCCCATTACGCCGCTGGATTTAGAGGTGAAACCAACCGATCTGGCGGCTATTTTGTACACCAGCGGCACCACCAGCCGGCCAAAGGGGGTCACGCTCTCCCATTACAACCTGGTAGCCAACACGCTGCAAACCCGCCACTGGGTACCTGATCTGGCCTATGGTAAGGAAGTATTCCTGTCGGCCATTCCACTGGTACACAGCTACGGCCTGATCAGCGCCATGAGCGTACCCATTGCCCTGGCAGCGACCATTGTACTGCTGCCTGTTTTTGATGTGACGGAGGTGTTGGAGCATATCCGCGACCATAAAGTGAGCATGTTCCCCGGCGTACCGATGATGTATATGGCCATTAACCAGGCGCCGGATGTGCGCAATTATGGCCTGTCCTCGGTGAAGGCGTGTATTAGCGGCGCGGCCCCCCTGCCGGTGGAGGTGCAGGAGGCGTTTGAGAAATTGAGTCACGGCCGTCTGGTGGAAGGATATGGCCTCACCGAAGCCTCCCCCGTTACCCACGCCAACCCGCTCTACGGCCTGCGCAAACCCGGCTCCATTGGCGTGCCGCTGCCCAACACCGACGCCAAAATCATTGACCTGGTTACGGCCGAAGATGTGCCCGTCGGCCAGATTGGCGAACTGGTAGTGCGCGGCCCGCAGGTGATGCAAGGATACTGGCAAGCGGATGGCACACTGGACAACAACATTGTGCTGGACGATGGCTGGCTGGATACGGGCGATGTAGCCGTGCAGGATGATGACGGCTACTTCCGCATCATCAGCCGCAAAAAAGACACCATCGTCTTTGGTGAATACACCGTCTTCCCGCGTGATGTGGAGGAAGTGTTGTATGAAAATCCGCGTGTGTTAGAGGTGGCCGTTATTGGCGTGGGGCGCGCCGAAGAAGGGCAAAAGGTGAAGGCGTTTGTGGTGCCCCGCCCCGGCTCCAACCTGACCAAAGAGGAACTGCTGGACCTGTGCCGCCGCCGCCTGGAACCGTATGCTGTGCCCTGGGATATTGAATTCCGGCAAACGCTGCCGAAGTCGTTTATTGGCAAGGTGCTGCGGCGGTTGTTGGTGGAGGAAGATGGGCGAGTGAAGATTGGAGATTAGGAGATTGGGAGATTAAATCTCCTAATCTCCCAATCTCATGCTAAACGTATGGAAGGAAAAGTACACCGCGTTCGTAACGCTATCATTGTCATGGCCGGCTTGAGTGCGCTGGCTTCGGTGACTTTCTTTTTTAAGTCACGCCTTTTTTCGCGCCTGATTGAAGAGAGAACGTCGGACGAAGTGTTGTTCCATGCCCATACCCGCGAGAAGGTAATCGCCCTCACGATTGATGATGGCCCTCACGCGGAACTGACGCCACAAATCCTGGATGTGCTGGCGGAGTATGGGGTGCAGGCCACCTTTTTTATCATTGGCAGCCATGTACCGGGCAATGAGGCCATCATGCGGCGCATTGTGGCTGAGGGGCATGAACTGGGCAATCATCTGATGAGCGACCGGCGCAGCATTACGTTGAGCGCCGAGGTGTTTGAACGCCAACTGGCGACCACACACGCGCTCATTGCCCCGTTTGGGCCGGTGCGCTGGTTCCGCCCCGGTTCGGGCTGGTATAACACACGGATGTTGGAACAGATACGGCCGTACCACTACCGCTGTGTCGTCGGTTCCATCTACCCCTACGACGCCCAGTTCCAGGCCATCGAATTTGAGGTGGGTTACATTTTGGGGAATGTACAGCCGGGGGCCATCATCGTACTGCACGATGGCGACTGTGAGCGGCAGGGCACGGTGGCCGTGCTGCGCCGCATCCTGCCCGCCCTGCAAAAACGCGGCTACCGCTTCGCCACCCTCACCGACCTGACACAACGAAACCCCACCGTCACATGATCCCGGTAATGGGGAACCTGCCGGGTGTTGGGGTCCCTGGGGCTGCGGTTGGTGACGCGCAGGCTCAGCGGGCTGTCACTGCTCCAGCAGCCGACCCGCAGCAAACGCGGTTCACGGCCGTCCGCCACCTCATCCCCGCTTTCCCACCCCGTCAGGCACCATTCCCACACATTGCCGCACAGGTCGGCCACGCCAAAGGGGCTGTGCCCCGCCGGGTAGTGCCCAACCGGTGTTGTCTCGTCCACCAGGCGGTTCCAGTTGCAATGGCGCTCTTCCGGTTCGGTGTGGCCCCAGGGGTAAACACGGCCGTCGTCCCCCTGCGCCGCCCGCTGCCACTGCTGCTCCGTCGGCAGTGAGATGGCCTGCCCGGTTTGCTGGCTGAGCCAACGGCCGTAGGCCATCGCCTCATGCCAGGAGATGCCCACCACCGGGTAGTCGGGCTGGTTCCAATGGCGATCCGTCCAATAACGGGGCGCATCCCACCCTCTTTTTTGCCGGGCCGCCCACCCATCGGCAGGCCAAAACTCCTGGCGGCTGTAACCACCGGCGGCTACAAACTCGCCAAACTGCGCGTTTGTCACCGGGTAACGGCTGATGGCAAACGCCGGCAAGTCAAAGGTGGTCGCCTGGGGCAGATACCCACCAGCAGCCAACGTCACCGTTCCTGCTGGAATCTCAATCCACTGCATGTTCATAAATCTCCTGTGTTAACAAAAAAGGGGCAATCACATCCACACTGTTCAGCACCACATGCCCGGCATCTGGCAGAATGGTGACGGAAAGATCGGGCAGCAACGGCCGTAACCGTGCCGCCA
>CAADGU010000343.1 GCA_900696625.1 uncultured Chloroflexota bacterium
AACGTTGATGATCCATACCGGGCAGGTATTGACGAGCGAGGGGTTGATCACGGCCGTGTGGGGCAGCGACGGCGGCGATAAAACGATGCTCAAACAGTTGGTCTACCGGCTGCGCGCCAAACTGGAAGAGGTAGGCACGGCCGTGCAGATTGAAACCATTCCTGGCGTGGGTTACAGCTTGCGGCAGGCATGAAGCAGAAATCTTTCTGCTTCATCTTAACTGGAGACAAAACCGTGTACCAGGCGAATGATGAGTGTTTCGGTTGAAACCCCGGCCTCACGTGCTTTTGCCTTGAGCAGGTTCAAATCTTTTTGGGGCAGCGTAATCGTGACTTCTTGCTGCCCACCGGATGCCTCTACTGCATACTGCTGGTAACGACTGATAGCCTCTTGTACCTGGGCAACTGGCTGCCATTCGCCATTCTCAACCGATTTGAGGAGTTCTTCTTCCTCTGGATCAAGGGAGACATCGTGCATAGCTATTTCCTCAAGTATTGCCTGGTCATTTTTCGGCTGGGTATAGCAGTTTTGAGAAATATCTCCGCATTCGATTCGACAAATGGGATGATCCAGGCATAGTTGTTAATAGAGATGATAAAGATTTTCTGATTCGGAT
This sequence comes from uncultured Chloroflexota bacterium, assembly GCA_900696625.1. Classification (GTDB taxonomy): domain Bacteria; phylum Chloroflexota; class Anaerolineae; order Promineifilales; family Promineifilaceae; genus CAADGU01. The sequence continues at coordinate 617 of CAADGU010000343.1, forward strand.
ATTGCTGCTTATTCGGGTGTTCCATCACGGCCAACACCTGACCATTTCGGATGTGCGTGACAATATCTTCAAACGCAATGCGGCGGGTTGCTTTCAGTTGTTCATTCTTCTCGTTGTTCCAGGCAAACCGTTTCATCCATCGGATTATACCCGGCGCACAGTTGTTTGAGAAGCAGCCCCAATACCGTTGGAAACCAGATTGTTAGAGACATTGATGATCAATGTCGGGCAGGTATTGACGAGCGAGGGGTTGATCACGGCCGTGTGGGGCAGCGACGGCGGCGACAAAACGATGCTCAAGCAGTTGGTCTACCGCCTGCGCGCCAAACTGGAAACGGGCGGCGCCGCCCCGATTGAAACCGTTCCCGGCGTAGGCTACAGCCTACGGCAGGAATGAAATCTCCCCTATCCCGATATACCTCTTCTAGCCAGTTCCTCTCTTAGCTCAAACAAAAACGCCAAAGTGTCACAAACCCTGAACGTATAAAAGCGACCAATATCTTCAAAATGCGGATCATAACTTATGATGTGTGTGGCCTGTCCATTCGTTGCACAGAGAAGAAAGGCAATATCATCCGGATCGGATGGGTATACAGGTAGGTGATAGAATTCAATGCTCACGTGCCTGCCCAATGCAAGTAGCGCGCGAAGCAGCTTTTTGATGGTTTCTTCTGGTACGCTAAACGCGCGCATCTTTTCAATGTATTCGAGGAGCGTATCATCTGAATGAAGTAGCTCAAACTCCTCGTTTCGCCAGCGAGCAAAAAGCTCCTTGTTAGGGCTAGATTCTGACCGGCTTTTTTGCGAGGCGATGAGAACGTTGGTATCTGGCACGATGCTAAAAGAAGTTTTCATGGTGGGCAAATTCAGACGGTATCGCCAATTTCTTGCCGGGCTTCTTCAAATTCCTTGAACGCTTGCTCACGGGTATAGCCTTCTTTGCTAAGCTGCTCATGCTCTGCTTTCGCTTCTTGCAGGATTCTTATACTTTCCTCGTCGTGGGGTTTGAGATAAGCGTAACGAACCTGGTCGCCCCGTTTTTCAAAAATCAGAGAGACATTCCGTTCCTGCAAAAGCAGCCGGGTAAGTAATTCGGGATCTTTTTTGATCACTTCAATTGAGAGAGTTTGTGATTGCTGGCCTATTTGTGCCATATCTTCACCTGCTTAAACCAGAAGAATGATTGCTTATATCAGGAGGCTATTGTAACACAGAGTGTTTGTTCTCAAGTGCAGCAACCAGATATTCAGTGGGGCTTGATCAGCGAGGGGGAGGCCGTGTGGGGCAGCGACGGCGGCGACAAAACGATGCTCAAGCAGTTGGTCTACCGCCTGCGGGCTAAACTGGAAGAGGTAGGCACGGCCGTGCAGATTGAAACCATTCCTGGCGTGGGTTACAGCTTGCGGCAAGAGTAAATGAATGTGGGAGGTGGTCACGGCCGTGCGCGTGCCAATATCGCCGCCACAACTTCGCTCTTTGCATCTGCATAATTCTGGACATACTTCCAGGTTCGTGCCGCCAGGTCACGCTTTGTCGCCTCGTAAAGCAACCGATCCTCCGGGTGATTCCGCAACCAATCGCGGAACAACACCATCCGCTCAATCTCCGGGCACCCGGCCGAGAAAACATGCAGATTGCCCTGTACATCGGGTGGTATGAGCAGCCGATGCTCATACCATTCAGGCTCACGAATCCTGAGTGTATATCCCCATTCCTCCAACGGCCTCACGTAAGCTGCCTCATCGCACGAATCGGCCACCGCCATCACCCAGTCAATAATTGGCTTTGCTGACAAACCTGGCACCGAGGTTGATCCCACGTGTTCAAGCAGTTGTATCTTGTCGCCTAACACTTCCTCTAGCTGTTTTTTCAGTTGCGCAAATACAGAGGGCCAGGCCGGATCATAGGGAGCCAGGTAAATCGTACTGTTCAGCGGCTGCCGCGGGCCAACGGTCGCAGCCGGTCGCGCACGGCGCTCCACATGCCCTCGCCGACGATCTCGCGCTCGAAGTGAACGACGCTCCCTTTCGGGATCCCCCGTAGGTCTGCCGGTTCCCGGCGCGTGATGGTCTCGGTGCCCTCGAACTTCTGCTGCCCCATCTGCATCACGACCCGCGACGTGGTACCGACTTGCCCGTGTGCCCCACTCACCGGCTCGTGCAGCACCAGACCCCGCAGCCACTTCGGCAGGTGTGCAGGGTCGGCGAGCAGTTGGGCCACCTCCTCTCGCGGCATGGTGATCTCAATCGTTACGGTGTACTTCATGGCGGAGCGCTCCAGGGTTCTTGAGTGAGAAACGGGATCTATCGTTCTCACGACTCTGGATCAAACCCGAATACTCGAAGCTCCTGATCACAGCGACACGCTTTGGCGATACGTGCGGCCCAGGCGATGGCCTCCTTGCTTGAAGGCAGCTCAAGTACAGTGAATCCACCATTGAGCGGAGGCGCCCACGGGTAGCCTCCCTCAGCGACTGAGCCATTGGCCGAAACGAGAACGGGCGGTACTGTTTCATCAATACCACCGCCGAAAACGTAGACGCCCGCTTCCTTCGCCTCGCGTATCACGGCATGAGAGTCTCGCCCCACCGCCTCCCACTCACTGTCGGGTACATTCATTGCCGCACTGGGGAATGAAATTAGATACTTTGCCATGATCTTCTTTCTCCAAGAATTTTATTGTGCTTATCGGTAGACAGTTGCCAGCATATCGTCTGCTATGCAGCATCATAGGCTTTCTCCAGTGCCGCCACATCGAGCTTCACCATTGTCATCATAGCTTCCATTACAGCCTGTACCTTTCTCGGGTTCTTGTCGGCTATGAGTTCCATGAAACGGCTCGGCACAATTTGCCAGGTGACGCCAAATTGATCGGTAATCCATCCGCATTGCGATGGGGTTGCGCCAGCGCTGACGAGTTTGTTCCAGTATTCGTCAACCTCCCTCTGATCCTTGCAGTTAACAAAGAGCGAGAAGCCCTGAGAGAATGTGAAGTATGAGCCACCGTTATACCCCATGAAGAACTGACCACCGACGACAAACTCGGCAGAAGTGATGGGGCCGTCCTCACCAGTACGGGCAACAGTCTTGATCTCAGAGTCTGGGAACGTATCGGTATAGAACGCGATTGCAGCTTCGAGTTGGTCATCAAACATCAGGAAAGGTGTCACTTTGTTCATCTGTTTGTCTCCTCTTTTCAGGTTGTCGCCTAACTATTTATTACCCTGCACCTATTGCCGGGTATTCTTTTTTCGGAATGATGCCCTGCAATCATAGGAGGGCAATTAAACGAGCTTCTCCATGACCTTGACCTTAATCACATCCCCTTCCACCCGCTCTTCTTTACTTTCTGTTTCGCGAAAGCCGTGGGTATGATAAAAGGTGTACGCGGAGTGATTATTTTCCTCAACTTCAAGCCGGATGGTGCGGGCGGTGGGAAATGCGGTAATGCCTGCCTGTAAGAGTTGACTCCCAATTCCTTGTCGTTGACAGTGAGGGTGAACATATAAGCGGGATAGCATAACCGTATCGTCACTGATTTGTCCCACTGTAGTTAGACCGAGGATCGTGCCCTTTTCGGTCTTGGCCACGCCAAAAAAGATGCGTGGATTCTGGATTTCCGCTGCTAACCGATCCAGACTGTGCCAGACGGATGTGACCGCGTTGATCGTTGCTGGAGACAGGAACGAACTGTAGGTGGCTCGCCACGTCTCGCTAAGCACTTGCTTAATTTCTGTTACGCCCTCAACCTTCGCACGTTCGATACTCACCATCTCGATTGCCCGCCTCCGACCTGGCGCCGGCCTGTCGCCGACCTGTCGCCCTCACGCTTCTTTGGCAGTCAGGTCCTTGTCTTCCATTTCCCAGGCATGGTCCAGGGTGTGAAAGGCGGTGTGCCGAATCAGGAACCGGAGCGGCCCATTCGCCCTCTTGCCGGCCAACTTGCCCTGTGCGTGGTACTCCCGGAATGCCTGGCAATAGGCATCTCGATGCGTTTTCAGCCCCTCATCAGTCAGCATCGCACCGTCCGGGGTGAGCACACCGACCTGCTTCGCCCAATCCTGCTCCGCGGCAAACGTATGACGGACGATGCGGTCCCGGTCTCGTCCTCCCCCTCGCGGCCCCTTCTGCATCTCCGCTGACACCCGCCGGCGCACATCATCGAAAAACGCCCAGCACGCCTGCATCAGCCTCAGCTCACGTTCCAATTCCTCACCCGACATGGCCTGTTTATCAATGCTCGAAAACGCGAACGAGATGCCCCAGAAGTCGGTTGAGCCTGTGCCTGGATACTGTTCGACCACATCAATGTCCTTGATGGTATCAAACTCCGCACTCATTTGAGCCAGCTTTGCTACTTGTGAATATCGCGGAATATAGGAACGTAGCCTTTCGATTGCTTCCTCCGCGGTCTTCGCCCCGCGCTCCAGTCCGGGCCAATCAGGGGCCACCGCCACCACCTTCTTGCCCTTCGGGCCAATTTCTAACGTCACTCGTGTATGTTTAGCCATGTCTCCTCCGATCACAATAGTTCCTGCTATCTTGTACGGTTTGCTCATCATCAAGTGAAGCAATGTACTCTTCGACTGGTTGGGTCATTTTACCCTTCTCCTTATGGGGGAATCACAACACGAGAATACTAGCTCACTTGTTCTAAAGTGTCAAGATATTCTCTGGCGAGGAGGTACGGCCGTATCATCCGCTGGCACAAACAAGAATATGCCTGACACCCTGGTGCAACCGACCGTGAGCCCTCGTCTTTTTGGAGGGATAACTCATGGGCGACGGCCGTCCTGGAATACGCGGCGAGCTATAACACGTTCTTGGATGAGACACCGGATTCCATTGTTTATTTTTGTTACCAGATTGTTACTCCTTTTAAGACCAATTTGTTACCGGCTCATTTTATGCTGGCGAGTAGAGGAGTGAAACCATGTCCATTGTTCTTGAGCATTTAACGAAACGATATGACGGCCATCCGGTGGTGAACAATGTCTCGCTGGAAGTGGCCGATGGTGAGTTTTTTGTGCTGCTCGGCTCCAGCGGCAGCGGCAAGACAACGGTACTGAACATGGTCGCCGGCCTGATCCGCACCGACCAGGGACGCATTTTGCTGCACGGCCGTGACGTAACCCACCTGCCCACCCAACAGCGGCGCGTGGGCATGGTCTTCCAAAATTACGCCCTCTTCCAAAACATGACCCTTGCCGAAAACATCGAATTTGGCCTGCAAACGCGCAAAGTGCCTAAGGCCGAACGCCGCCACCGCCGCAATGAACTGCTGGAACTGGTGGGGTTGGCCGGGCTGGGCGGTCGCCTGCCCAAACAGATTTCCGGCGGGCAGCAGCAGCGCGTGGCCCTGGCACGCGCCCTGGCCTACAAACCAGACGTGCTGCTGTTGGACGAGCCATTGGGCGCGCTGGACGCCAAAATCCGGCTGGAACTGCGCCGCACCCTCAAAACCATCCAAAGGGAAACAGGCATCACCACCATCCTGGTGACACATGACCAGGAAGAGGCGTTTGAACTGGCCGACCGGCTGGGAGTGATGAGTTTTGGCCGGCTGATGGAGGTGGGCTATCCCGAAGATTTATACAAACGGCCGCAGACCGAATTTGTGGCTACCTTCCTGGGCACGGCCAATTTGTTGGTAGGGCTGGCGCAGGGTGAGGGCGTGCAGTTGGGCGCGCTCACCTTCCCCCTGCAAGACGTTTCTAGCCTGCTGCACCATGATGACCGCGTCCAGGTCTTGTTCCGGCCTGAAGACGTCGTCCTGGCCGAATCACCCGAACAGTTAGGCGCGCCTCGTCTTGGGTTGGGGGAAGTGGAGCAGGTAACATTTGGCGGTTCGTTTGAGCGGCTACGGCTGCGGCTGCCACCTCTGCCCGGTGTGCGCCCCATCGCCCCACCCGTCGCCTTCGGCGGCAATGCCATTCTGGTAGAGGCCACCCGCTCCCAGGATGAAGCGGAACAGTTGCCACTGCGCGCCGGGCATAACATCTGGGTGGGTGTGCGGCAGGTCCATGCCCTGGAACATCCCGGCCTGCGCTTTTTGCTGTTGAGCGATGGCTCGCCGTTGGCGCAGGCAGCCATTCAGACGGCCGGGCACATCGCCCGGCTGGCTCATGCACGGGTGACGCTGCTCGGCTATGGTCTGGACGGAGAAGCGATGCACCAACATTTGCAGGAGGCCAGAGAGCAGTTGGGCAGCGGGCTGGCGGCGCTGGACGCGCGTTCTAGCGCGGCCGCCCCGGCGGAGGCGGCGCGCCAAGAAGTGGAACGCCAATCCTACGATCTGGTGGTCATGGGCTACAACGGGCAGAGCGAACAAATTGCCCTGGCCGAACACCTGCTGGCGGTGGGGGAACACCATCTGTTATTGATCCCGGCGGCCCAAGCCGCGCCTACCCGTATCCTGATTTGTGTGACCACCGGCGAGCCAGGCAAAGAGGACGTGCTGTTTAGCGGCCGTCTGACGCGCCATTTGGGGGCGACGGCCGTGCTGCTTTCGGTGGTGCCGCCCGAACAAGGCAATGGGCAGCAACCGGCGCGCGCCGAGCGCTTCTTGATGGGCGGCGAGCGCACGTTGGAATTGTTAGGCGTCCCGGCGGAAACGGCCGTGCGCACCGGCAGCGCTCCCGACGAAATTGCTGCCGAACTCGCCGCTGGTGATTATGACATGCTTGTACTGGGCGCGCCCCTGCCCGACGCCGATGGAAATATCAATCTGACAGGCACGATTAGCCGGCTGCTGGCAACGGCCAAAGAGCGACCGGTGTTGGTTGTGCGCGCGGCCGTTTCCCGGCGCGGCCTGGATTTGCCGCTCATCCCCAGCAGCGCTCGTATTCACGATTTGAAAGAGGTTGTTTAAGGGAATCTTTGTTTGTAGTGGCCGCTTGAGCGGGCTGCCGACTGGATGACCATTAACTTTTTATTTTGATAAACCCGGCGGTTGAAACCGCAGCTACAGAGAGCAAAGTCGGCCTACGCCGACTGTTGCCAGACCGCGCAGGCAGTCTTCACCATATGTAGCCGCAAATTTACTCGCCAGGCGCGGATTACCGAAACATTTTGTTAACTTTCATAAGCGGGCTGCCGACTGGAAGTCGGCACTACGAACCGGCACTACGAACCGGCACTACAAACCAATGGAGTAATAAAAATGAGAAACGATACCAGACTAATTGGGGCCAGAAACGGCCGTGCAGTCCTCCTATTGGCTACCCTGCTGCTGTTCTTGCTGGCAGCTTGTGGCGGCGCTGATACCGGCGGTGACAAACCTGTCACTCTCATTCTGGCTGGCTACACCACCCCCCGCGAAGCGTACCGGGAAATCATCCCCCTCTTCCAGGCGCACTGGAAAGAGCAAACCGGGCAGGAGGTGGTATTTGAAGAGTCTTACCTGGCCTCCGGCGCACAATCACGCGCCGTGCTGGAAGGGTTTGAAGCCGACATCGTCGCCCTCTCGCTGGAAGCCGACGTCACCCGCCTGGTTGACGCGGGCCTGATTACCCATGACTGGAAGAGCGTGGGCGGCGATGGCATGGTCAGTGATTCGGTGGTGGTTTTTGGCGTGCGGTCCGGCAACCCGTTGGGCGTCACCGACTGGCACGATCTGGCCCGGCCCGGCGTGGAAGTGCTAACGCCCAATCCCAAGACCAGCGGCGGCGCCATGTGGAACATCCTGGCCTTATACGGCGCGGCCAGACGTGGTTTTGTGGAAGGCGTTCCCGCCGATGACGAGGCGGCCGCGGCCGCTTTCATGCGCGACGTGCTTAAAAATGTTTCCGTCATGGACAAGGGGGCGCGCGAGAGCATCACCAACTATGAGCAGGGCGTGGGTGACGTTATCATCACCTACGAAAACGAAATCCTGGTGGGGCAGCAGGCCGGCCACGATTATGAGATGGTCATTCCCCGCTCCAGCATCCTCATTGAAAACCCGGTGGCAGTAGTGGATAACTACGTGGACAAACACGGCAGTAGGGAAGTGGCCGAAGCGTTTGTGCAATTTCTCTTCAGCAAAGAAGCGCAGGAAGTTTTTGCCCGGCATGGCTTACGGGCGGTGAATGACGAGGTAGCTGCGGCAACGGCGGCCCAATACCCCCCACTCGCCGACCTGTTTACCATAGACTACTTCGGCGGCTGGCGCGAAGCCACCCCCACCATCTTTGGCGACAACGGCGTGTATACCACCGTGTTTACCAATTTGAATGTGCCGACGCCGTGATGTGTGACGAGTGACAAGTGATTTCACTCGTCACTCATCACTCGTCACTCGTCACTCGTCACGCATCACGTAAGGAAACAAGCTATGGCATCTATGACCACACCGACCACTACCCCGCGTATTCCCTGGGCGCGGTTGGGCATACGGGGGATGGCGCTCTCCTATCTGTTTCTCATGCTTATCATTCCCATCAGCGTCATCTTTTGGGATGGTTTTAGCGAGGGCATGGTTACGCTGTGGCAAGAAGTCGCCAAACCGATTGCCTGGAGCGCGCTCAAGTTGACGCTGTGGACTTCGGCGGTGATGGCCATCATCAATGGCGTCATGGGCTTGCTGACCGCCTTTGTGCTGGTGCGTTACACCTTCCCCGGCAAGACGACGCTGAACGCCATCATTGATTTGCCGCTGGCGATCCCTACGCTGGTGACGGGGCTGATGCTGGTGGCGTTGTATGGGCCGCAGCAGGTGGTGGGCGCCTGGGTTTTGGAGCATTTCGGCCAGCGTATCATTTTTGCGCCGCCGGGCATTGTGCTGGCGCTGCTGTTTGTCACCTTTCCCTTTGTGGTGCGCAGTGTGCAGCCGGTGTTGTTGGATCTTGACCAGGCGCAGGAGGATGCGGCAGCGACGCTGGCGGCCACCTCCTGGATGATTTTCCACCGCATTACCTTCCCGGCCATCCGGCTGCCGCTGCTCAGCGGGATGCTGCTGAGTTTTGCCCGCGCCATTGGCGAATTTGGGGCAATTGTGATTGTCGCCGGGAATATCCCCTTTCGTTCACAAACGGCCGCGGTTTACGTCTATGGCGAAGTGGAATCGGAGAACCGGCTGGGGGCCAGCGCCATGTCGGTGGCAATGATGCTGATTGCCTTTAGCGTGGTGGCGCTGGTGGGGTATTTGGAACGGCGGGGGAGAAGGGGTTGATTGAGTAATTGAGCAATTGGGTAACTGGGTAATTACGCAATTACCCAATTACATAATTACACAGGATCATGGCATGACGACGATAACGACTGTGGTACGGGGACGGCCGTCTACGCGGAGCAGTGTGTGGCGGCGGCGATTATTGATTGGCGTGGTGGCGCTGTATGTGGGGCTGCTGATCGTGGCGCCGCTGGTGGCGCTGGTGCGCGGCGCGTTTCTGGAAGGGGCAGCGGCAATGTGGCAGGCAATCAACCAACCCGGCGTGTGGCGGGCCTTTTGGCAGACGCTGCAAATTGGGGTGGTGGTGGTGGTGGTGCATACGGTGTTTGGCACGGCCGTTGCCTGGGTCTTTGTGCGCGATGATTTCCGGGGCAAGTGGCTGCTCAACGCCATCATGGACCTGCCCTTTGCCGTGTCGCCGGTGGTGGTGGGGTATATGCTCATCCTCATTTTCGGGCGGCGCGGCCTGTTAGCGCCGCTGCTGGCCGCCTGGGACATTCAGGTGGTGTTTGCCGTGCCCGGCATGGTGCTGGCCACACTGTTTGTAACCATGCCCTTCATGGTGCGGGTGCTGGTACCGGTGCTGGAAGCGTTTGACGTGCGCCAGGAGCAGGCGGCGGCCACGTTGGGCGCAGGTGGCTGGTTCACCTTTCGCCGGGTAACGTTTCCGGCCCTGCGTTGGGGGTTTGTCTACGGCATCACGCTGACGTTTGCCCGCGCCCTGGGGGAATTTGGCGCGGTGCTGGTGGTGGGTGGCGGCATCCAGGGACGCACGGAAACGGTTCCCATCTACATCTTCCGCGCCCTGGATGAACGGATGTACACGGGGGCTTACAGCGCCGCCCTGCTGCTAGGGCTGTTTTCCATCCTGCTCATTTTAGGCACAGATTGGCTGCGGCGACGACAAGAGTGAACCTCCTTTGCCTGATCCTGACCAACACGGTAATCTTAGGCGCACAAAATGGAGGTGTTTGCATGAATGAACCCAACAAGGTGGGGATTGAGGTTGGTCAGAGCGTGGAAGAAATAGAAACGGCCGTGACCACCCCCCCCGCCCACCTGTCACGCCCCTTCTGGCAGCGCATTGCCTGGAAAAAGGTTGGCATCTTTTTTGCCAGCCTTTTTTTGTTCATCCTGGCCATTACGCTAATGAAAGAAGGCGCGCGTGATTTGGGGCCGCTGGTAAAAGATCGTTTTGCGGTGAACAACCCGGCCAACAGCCTGGGGTTTGGCTGGCTTTTTGCCTACGTGGTCATGAGCGGTTCCCCCGTTGCCGCCGCTGCTCTGGCTTTTTTTGACGCCGGCATTATTGACCAGATGAGTACCTTTACCATGATTACCGGCAGCCGGTTGGGCGCCAGTTTTATTGTGCTGTTCATCGGTTTTATCTACGTGCTGCGTGGCCGCAGCCGAACCAACAGCCTGGGCATGGGTCTGCTTTCCCTCACCGTTACCGGCGTCACTTATACGGCGGCCTTGTTTGTGGGCATTGCCTTATTAAAGTCCGGCATATTTGACCATGTGCAACTGCGCTCCGGCACGGTTCTTACTTCCATTACAGATGTCATTTTTGACCCGATTGCCGCATTTCTGCTGACCTTTCTGCCACGCTGGTCATTGTTCCTGGTGGGGCTGGGTATCATTATGGTCAGCTTTAATTTGTTTGATAAATGCCTGCCCGAAATGGCGTTGAAAGAAAGCCAGGTAGGGCGCATGTCGCGGCTGGTGTATCGCCCCTGGGTCATGTTTTTATTGGGGGCCAGTATTACCATGATCTCTATGTCCGTCAGCCTCTCATTGAGCATCCTGGTACCATTGAGCCAACGCGGCTTTGTGCGCCGGGAAAACGCCATCCCGTACATCATGGGCGCCAACATCACCACATTTATAGACACGCTGCTGGCGGCCGTTTTGCTAAACAATCCGCCTGCTTTCACGGTGGTATTGGTTGAAATGACCAGTATCACGATTGTCTCGATTGTCATTCTGGCTTTCCTATACCGACGCTATGAAAGGGGCATGTTGGCGCTAGTGAACGGCATTATGAGCAGCAATCGCAATCTGGCGATTTTCATGTTTACTATCTTGATAGTACCTATTATCTTGTTGTTTTTATAGGAGAGTAGACGATGCGCATTTTAGCAGGCACCGGGGGGGCGGCACATTCGGACACGGCCGTGCGCCAGGCCGCCTATCTGGCCCAAAAAACCAATGGTCAATTAACAATCCTAACGGTGATTCATGGAGAAGCCAACCGTCCCCAGGCTAAAGCGATTTTGACCCGCGCCACCACAATCACCGCACCTTATCAGATTGTGCCCCACACCCAGATTGGCCTGGGGCCGGTTGCCCCGGAAATTGTAAAAATCGCTAAAACAGGGCAGTATGATCTGGTGGTGTTGGGTGAACGCCCCGGGCACGGGCTGATCAAACGTCTGATTGGCCCCACTGCCGAACGGGTCATTACCCAGATGCCCTGCCCGGTGTTGATTGCCCGCAAAGAGGCCAGTCCCCTGGCGCGAATTTTACTATGTGAAGGGGGCCGTGAACCATCGCTGTTGGAACGGCTGCAAAAACGGTTAGCGCCGCTGTTGCAGGTGGCGGAAGAGTTAACCGTGCTGCATGTGATGTCCCAAATTGCGGCCGCGCCGGGTGTGGCCGGTTGGGAACTGCGCGCTGATGCTACCGAATTGATGGCTAAACACACACCAGAAGGGGAGTTGTTGACACATGATACGGCCGTTTTGCAGCAGCTCCCTCTCCATTTGCAGGCCAAAATACGGCATGGGTTGGTGGTGGAGGAGGTGGTAGCCGAAGCCAGGGATAGTGGTTATGACCTGGTAGTCATTGGCGCACACCAGGGCAGCGGTTGGGAACGTTATTTGCTGGATGATCTGGCCCACCAGATTGTAACCAAAATTGAACCGTCGGTATTAGTGATTTAGGGCGGCGCCAGGCAAGGGGCTGTTCAACTCTGGTTGACCAACACGGTTCTGCCCCTTGCCTGGCACTTATCGCATCAATCACCCGCGCCAACTTGCTGCGGCACACGCCGGGCAAACACGGCGCTAAATAAACCATTCACAATCATCACGCCGAACAAGATCAAAGCGCCGCCCAAGATCATCTCGCCGGTCAACCGTTCATCAAGCAAGATGACGCTAAAGAAGATGCCAAAGACAGGAATCATATAGGCCACCATAGACAGATAGCTGGCCCCGGCGCGTTCCAGCAGCTTGTAATACACAATGAAGGCCAGGGCTGTGCCTAAGACTGCCAGCGCAAACATGGACAGGACAGAAGGCATCGAAGGAGCCGGTAATGTCCACGGCCGTTCCAGCAGCAGCACCAGCGGCAGCAGATAGAGCGAAGCCATCATCATCTGCCCGGTGGGGGCTACCAGAGACGGTAACCCACGCAGATGGTTACGGCCGTAAACGATAGCCACGCCATACAAAAAGGAAGCCAGCACCAACGCCAGCACACCCCAGGCCGTGGCCACCACGCCATCCTGGAAAGACGGGTAAACCAGAACCAACATCCCGGCAAAACCCACCAACACACCGATGACTTTAGCCGGCGTCAGGTGGTCATCCTGGGTAAAAAAGTGTGCCAGCAGAATGGTGAATAAGGGGATGGTGCCATTCAAGATGGAGGCCAGGGCGCTGTCTACATATTGTTCGCCCCAGGCAAACAGGAAAAAGGGAATGGCGTTGTGAATCAGCGCCACCACCGCGATATGTTTCCAGACGGTGAGTGAGTCTGGCAAACGGCCGTGCTGCCAACGCAGCACCACATACAACAACACCGCCGCCAGCGCCACCCGGCCAAATACCAGCGTCAACGGCGGAATCGTCTCCACGCCCACCTTAATGAACACAAACGATGGCCCCCACAGAGCCGCTAACAAGATCATCAGTAACAGATTTTTCCAATTCATGTTGCACCTGAAAAATGGCAATTTGGCAATTGGGTAAGTAGGTAATTACCCAATTACTCAATTACCCAATTACCAAGTTACTCAATTACTCATATATAACAACAACATCATACGGCCGTCGCCACCAACTCTCAATCCGAATCTTGCGCAAACGACACGGACACGGTTGTCTCTTCTTTGAAGGTGGACAGGACAATGTTTGTGGTCGTTCGGGTGACCAGCGCCTGCGACCGCAGCCGCTCAATCAGTGATTCCAACTCACCTGTATGCGCCACCCGCACCTTTAATACATAACAATCCTCACCGGCAACGGTGTGACATTCCAGCACATCCGGCTCAGCCTGGCACACCTCGGCAAAGCGCCGCTTGCTGGTCAGGTAATCCCCCTGGTCATCTGCACCCACCACCAACCGCACAAAAGCGGTAATGGGTTTGCCTAGCGCCGCCGGGTCTACCACCGCCACATAACGCTGAATCACACCCCGTTTCTCCAACCGTTTGATGCGGTCAAAGACAGTAGAAGTGGTCAACCCCACTTGTTCGGCAATAGCGGCATTGGCGAGACGGCCGTTTCCTTGCAAAAGCATCAAAATTTGGGCGTCTATTTCGTCAATCATTCCATACTACTCATCTTTTTCCGAATAAATTTCGGACAATCACCTATAATGTCGAAAATAATACGTATTTGCGATTGTGTTGTCAACCTGTACTTTTGGGCAAGTTCGCGGCTTGGGCTACAATTAAGCCTCTATGAAACAGCCATTTTTTTATTTATTCAGCTTGATGCTATTGTTGTTCGTGGTGGGCTGCCAACCGGCGGTCACGGCCGTTATCCCCCCACCCATCACGCCATCACCTGCTCCCTCCAACACCATATCACCGGTTCCCCCCATCACCCCATCACCCGATGTCCCCATCGGCCATCACCTGATCACCCCCTCACCGGCGTCCTCGCCAGCCACACCACAGCCACCGACGGCCGTGCCCACCAGCACCCGCACCCCCACGCCCACAAACACCGCCACGCCGACCCAAACACCGACCGCCACGCCCGTCGGCCCCTGCGCCAACCGCATCCTGGCCGATGATGATTTGTGGGCCATTGTCACCCAAAATTATGGCCTCAGCCGGGATTACGCCCCCACCGACCTGGTTTCCCTGAATGACTATCTGGGAAACGACGTCACGCTTGGCTACCCGATTGAATTGCGGGCCATGGTGGTCGCGCCACTCGTGCAAATGATTACCGACATGCTGGCTGCCGGGCTGAAACCCCAGGTTTTATCCGGCTATCGCAGTTGGAGCGCCCAATCCATCGCCTATAACAAGTGGGCCAGTGAATTCCCCGGCCACGTCAACATCATCAGCGCCCCACCCGGTTACAGCGAACACCAACTGGGCACCACCATTGATTTTGGCTCGCCGGAACTGCCGCTCTACACCGGCGATCCCAATTTGCAGTTTCACACTTACTTCTATAAAACCAACGAAGGCATCTGGCTGCTGTCCAACGCGCACCGCTATGGCTTCACGCTCAGTTGGCCTCTGGAAACGTTTGAACTCACCGGTTTTTATTACGAACCCTGGCATTACCGCTACGTGGGCATGGAAATGGCAACCATGCTGCACGAACAGGGGCTTTCGCTGACCCAGTTCCAACTGGTTAACCAACCGGAGCCGTGTGTACCGTAAAGAGATTGGGGATTAGGAGATTGGGCCAATCTCTCAATCTCCCAATCTCTCAATCTCTTCTCTTGTTAAGGGCTGATTGCATGAAAAGACGATTTTTAGTTTTCCTGAGCATCTCCATTTTATTAGCCGCTTGCGCATCGTCGCCGGTGGAATCGGTGGAACTGGCTTCGGTGTTGGTCACGGCCGTTGCCGAACCTTCCCCCTCTCCCGCCATCGCCCCCTCACCGACCACTGCTGCATCATCTACCCCGCTGCCCACAGCCACCGCGACGGCTACGGCCACCCACACCCCCACACCCACACCGACAGCAACACCCAACCCACCCATCATCGTCGCCGCCGCCCCGGAATGGGAAACGGCCATGACCACCGCCCTGAACACCCTTAGCACCGACCAGCAACCCTGGCAGTACCAGCGCAGTGATGACCCCACCGCCGATTTAGCCGCCGGGCTGGCCCATTTAGCCGTGAGCGATGATCCCGCCGGCGTCCTTATTGTGCAGGAACCGCTGGTGCTGGCCATTCCTTTCACCACCCACTGGCAGTACATCAGCCTGGCGGACGCCCAGGCCGTGCTGGAAAACGGCCAGCAGATTGTGACAGTGCTGCCCTGGCACGAGATGACGCCAGATTTGAAGGCACTGCATGTAAACGGCATTCGCCCCAATCAACCGGAGTATCCCCTGCAAACCCAACTGACGCTCACGGCCGTACCGGGCATGGAAACGGCCGTGTCCCAGCTTCTCCCTCTACTGCAAGCAGAACTACAACCCGCCCCCATCGTTCATCTGACGGCCGTGGGCGACATCATGTTAGACCGCAGCCTGGGCTACAACTTGCAACAGGGCTACCTGACCTACCCCTTTGCCAAAGTCGCCCACCTGTTCCAGGCCGCCGACATCACCGTCGGTAACGTGGAGTCGGCGCTGGGCACGGGCGGCGAGCCAATGCCCAAAAGTTACCCCTTCCGCGCCCCGCCAGAAGCCGCCGAAGCACTGGCATTGGCCGGTTTTGACGTGGTTTCGCTGGCGAATAATCACGGCATGGATTATGGGGCCGAAACGCTGCTAGAAGGCATTGAACTGCTGAAAGCCGCCGGTGTGCAGCCGATTGGCGCCGGCGCCAACCGCGCCGAAGCCCGCGCCCCCTATATCACCGAAGTGAATGGATTGACGATGGCTTTCCTGGGCTATGTGAACGTGCCGGTGGAAGCACGCAGCGCGTTTGATGTGCGCACCTGGGACGCCACGGAAACAACCCCCGGTCTGGCCTGGGGTGAACCGGATGTGGTGACAGAAGATGTCACGGCCGTGCGTCCCCTGGCCGATCTGGTTGTCGTCGTGCTGCACAGCGGCTATGAGTATGTGGAAGAACCAAGCGAACCACAGGCGGCCATTGCCCGCGCCGCCATTGACGCCGGCGCAGATCTGGTTGTCGGCCATCACGCCCACATCCTGCAAGGTATTGAGTTTTACAACGGCGGCGTCATTGTCTACGGGTTAGGCAACTTTGCTTTTGAGATTGACGGCGACCCCAGCACCGCCATTTTGAATGTGTGGCTGGACGAAAACGGTGTGCGCGAACTGGAATTGATCCCGGCGACCATCCAGTTTGGCGGCCAACCCCGCCTGTTGGAAGTCTGGGAACCGTTCCCGGCGCTGGAACGGGTATATTATCTGACGCGGATTTTGAACGGCCGTTAACGAGGTAATTGGGTTATTAGGTAATTACCCAATTACCCAATTACCCAATTACCCAATTACCCACTATGGACGAACCAGAAGAACAAAAACAAACCGGATTATTCAAACAAGTCTTGCGCGGGCGCATTGCCGGGGAACGGGAAGTGGTGGGGGCCACCGGCCTGTCGCCGCAGATGGAAATTTTGCGGCAGTGGCAGGTAGAGCGGCTGGCGCAAACGCATGAAGATTTACTGCGCAATAAGCGGTACGGCCGTGCCTGCCAATTTTTCCTCAGCGACATTTACGGCGCGCAAGATTTCAGCCAACGCGACGCCGACGCCGAAAACGTCTACCGCACCATGCGCAAATACCTGCCCGACCGCCTGCTCACCACCATGGGCAAAACCATCGAACTCAATAAAATCACGCAGCAGCTAGACGCCCACCTGCTCGACGTGTTGGTAAACCGGCTGAGCATGACCGATACCCTCACCGCCGAAATGTATGCCGAAGCCTACCGCCTGTGCGACAACTATGAAACACGCCAGAAACAGCTAACCATGGTGCTGGATGTAGGCCGGGGTGTAGACAACCTCACCCGCATCCCCATGATCGGCATGGTGCTGCGCGCCGCCCGCCGTCCGGCTACCCGCAGCGGCTGGAGCGAACTGCAAGATTTCATGGAACGCGGTTTTGCCGCCTTTAAGGAAATGCGCGGGGCCGATCAATTTCTGGCCATCGTAGAACAACGCGAACGCCAGATTTTAGACCAGATATTTGCCAATACCCCCCACCCCTTCTCAATTGTCCGCCAAACTTAATTCAATTTGCAGATACTTCTCTTTGTAACTCCTCTACTTCAGCTATCGTCAATCCGGTGATCTCGCTAACGGTGATCACATCGTGAAGTTTCAGCAGTTGGCGAGCGATATTTTGCTTCTCTCTAAGCCTTCCCAATTCCAAACCCTGTTCCAAACCCTGTTCCAAACCTTGTTCCAAACCTTGCTTAATACCCTGTTTAATGCCTTCTTGAATAAACTCCTGGGCTATAGTTGCCATTGTCTGCTCTCCTTGCGCCCCATGGCGCAGTAATGCTCGCCGCAAATCTTCTCGCGTAACCTTTTCCGTCGCTCCACTCAAATAATACAAAACTGCGTAGATATATTCCAGTCCCGTATCCCGGTATTTCAATTCAAACAATAGTTCAATGAGATCATCCAATTTACGGTGTAATTGAGGATTCAGTATCGCCCGCAGCACCGATAAGCTGACACGCAGCCAGATTTCTCCCTTAATTGTTTCGTCCGAGAGATGGGAAAAGTCGCTCAAATGGTAATGAAAAGAAGGCAGGTAAGGGTGCAACACTACCGGGACCTTCAATAGCGAATGAAAGTCAGTTGGAATGTTCCACGGCCGTTCACCATGATAGACAACCAGGGGAATGATTGGCGCTAAAGGTAGACCATCCTTTAGCTGTTGCTCCCAAAAGCGCACCATGTAGCGTAATAGCTGCAAAATAACCAGAGGATCAGGGTAACTTTTATGCTCAAACAGGAAATAGATGAAGGCCGCGTCGCCATTCGCCAACTGCACCTGGTAAAGAAGGTCGGTTTGATGTTCACGCATTGTCTCGTCAACAAAGGAACCATCTTGTAAGTGCAATGTGTTCAGATCAAGCATGGCCAGGACTTCGGCCAGTAGATATTCTTCGAGATAATTGCGCGCAATTTCTGTGCGGCCAAAACTTTCGCGGAAAAATTTATCGTGTGGATTTTGCACAGCCATGGTTGTCCACCTGCTTCATATCTGGTTTTTAATCTTCGGGTCGTTCGCCGGCCGGGGCCATTTTGACCAGGCGCGGATCAAAGCGGGCCAGCACTTCCACCAGGTCTTGCTGCGCCGCCATCACCTCGTGAATGTCTTTGTAGGCCATCGGCACTTCGTCCAGCCCGGCGGAAATCAGGGTCACATCCCGTTCGCGCAAATACTTTTTTACGTCGTGCCAGGTAAAGGATTTGATCGCCTGTTTGCGGCTCATGCGGCGGCCGGCGCCGTGCGCAGCCGATTGCAGCGACGCCTCATTCCCCTTGCCCCGCACCACAAAACCGGGCGCACCCATCGAGCCGGGAATGATGCCCAACACCCCCTTCCCCGCCGGCGTGGCTCCTTTGCGGTGGACAATCACCGTTTCACCATCATGCTCCTCCTTCCAGGCAAAGTTGTGGTGATTTTCTATGTCTAGCAGCACTTTGGCGCCCAGGTTTTTGGCGATGTGTTTGTGAATCAGGGCATGATTGGCGGCGGCATACAGACCCATCAACTGCATCGCTGCCCAATACTCTCGACCAGCGTCGCTGTCCAAATCGAGCCAGGCCAGATGGCGCAGTTGTTTGGGCAGTTCCGGGTGCAAATCCATGGCCAGCTTGCTGTAATAGTCACAAACGGATGCCCCCGTACCCCGGCTGCCACTATGGCTGAGCAAGGCCACATACTGCCCTTTTGCCAGACCCACTGCCTCGTCCAGCACTTCCAAGATGCCAAACTCCACAAAGTGATTGCCGCTGCCGCTGGTGCCCAACTGCTCCCACGCCTTGTCGCGGTGGCGTTGGGTAATGGGGCTGACGCGCCAATCTTCCTCCATCACCGGATGGTCGCGCCGCAGTTGGCGGGGGAAATTCGCGCCAATGCCAAAACGGGTTTCGGCTTCAATAGCGTTGGCCAGCCGCTTTTGCTCGCCACGAATCATATTCGGGTGCATATCCAGCACCGTCAGTTTCATGCGACAGGCAATGTCCACGCCCACGGCGTAAGGAATGACGGCATTCCGCGTGGCTAATACGCCGCCAATGGGCAGCCCATACCCCACATGCGCATCGGGCATCAGCGCGCCGCGCACGGAAACGGGTAACTGCACCGCATTTTCAATTTGCTCGATGGAAGCGGTTTCCAGGTCTTCACCCCAGATGCGAAAAGGAGCGGGCTGGGAGCGTGGCTTAAAGGTGGGGGTTGGCGTGTGCTGGGCCAGGATGGCACTGGCTAACCCGCTAAACAGGTCATCGTTGGTGTAATCGGCCGGGTTTTCGACCACGGCCGTAATCAAATCCGGTATGTCTCGTTTGGGAATACCCAGGGCGCGGGCATCTCGCACGGCCGTGCCCGCCGCCTTCATCGCCTCCCCCGGTGGCACGCCTAAACGCGCCAGTTTGCTTGCATTCATAGACCCTCACAGGTTCGTAGTAGGCGATTTATCGCCAACAAAAGGCGATAAATCGCCTACTACGAACTTTTTTTCAGAATTTGCGGCTGCGAATGTTTTCAAAGGCGGCGTAGACCGACGATTTGCGCCGGCCGCTGCCGTCTACAATACCCGCATTACGCATCAGGTCAGACCAGGCAAACCAGATGACCACCGGAATCAGGTTCGTATATCGGGCGGCAATGGTACTGTACACATCCTGAACATACATGGCAATGTCCTGATAATACTGCGGCCCAATCTCGTTATCGGCGGCCACGCCAATCTCCGTGATCCAGTATTTCAAGCCGGGCAGCTCTTTTTCATACTCGGCAAACGCCTGCCCCAACGTGCCAAACGTCTGGCCCCAATCGAACGGTGCTTTGGTTCCCCAACGGCCGTAAGGATGAATCCCAATCGCATCCACCGGCCAGGAGCCATTGAGCGCCTGTTTACACGCCTTCAAATACGGAATGCCCTTATTCGGTCCCGTCGCCAGCCCGCCAAAAATCAGCGGCGACTGCGGCGACTCCGCCCGGATCGCCTCCGCCACCCGTTTCAGCACGATAGCAAACTGCGCCGGCGGCACATAAACCGAAGCCGGATTATTTTCCAGGTCGCCCTCATTCCAGATTTCATACGCCACCGCCGCGCCATGCTTTTTATAGCGGGCGGCAATCTGGCGAGCCACGTCGGCCAACTGATTGGCGTAGGTGCTCCAATCATTGTTGCCCGACCAGGGCGCATTGCCCCACACCGTCTCCTGGTTCAGGATAATGAGCGAACCAATGCCCTGATCCACATACCCTTGCACCAGCGGGTCAAACTGGCGGAAAGCGGCGTGAATGTCCTGGCGCTCAGCCGGATTGTGCCGCGCCGCCAGCTTAAACACCCATCGCACCCAATCCATGCCCTGTAGTTCACCTGTTTGCAGCGGGTTGCTGTGCGGCGCATCCGGGTTGATGTTCATGCCGGTTTGTAAAGGCGGCGTAACCGGAACGGGCAGAGGCTGGGCCGGTGGCTCACGGTGATGGGGCGGCGTGGGGGTAGGCGTCGGTGTAGGAGCCGGTGTGCCTGGCGTCACCTGAATTCGCAGATAAACCACTTCGCCGAATAAATTCCCCCTATCATCCTTCATACGCCAATCGCCAAAGTGGACACCCGGCGTAGTCGGCGCGGTCAGCCTGATGGAAACATCGCCCGTGGCGCCAGGGGCAATGGCGGGCAAAGGATAGCTGGTCTGGCTACTCATCGCTTCACCATTCACCAGGACAAGGCTGAAACCTGTACCCCATACCCGTGTGCCACTGTTCTTGACGCGCCAGGTTTTGACAAATTGCGCACCGGGGGCAATGGGCGTATCGTCAGGGATGGTGACATCGGTCACGTAGGCGCTGTTGCTGGTACCCGGCTGGCTGGCAGGCGCTTCCGAAATAATGCGCAAAAATACAATATCTCCAAACTGGTTTCCCTGGGGATCCGCCAGTCGCCAGTCTCCGTAATACACACCGGGCGGCGAGGGCGCCACCATTTGTACCGTAACATCTACCACCTCACCCGGTTTGGCTGCCGGTATAGGCGCTTTGCCCCCAGACCCCATCGCGCTGCCACCCACCTGCACCATAGAATAACCCATGCTCCAGGTCGTTTCGCCGGTGTTGCGTATGCGCCACGTCTTGGCAAACTTCTGCCCCGCCGTCAGGCGCGTATCATCGGGAATGGTCACATCGGCCACAAAGGCAGCGTTCGATTTTTGGGCTGCTGGCGGCACAGGTTTGGGCTGTGGTTCTACCACTACTGCCGGAGGCGGCGCTGGAGGCGGCGCCGGTGGCTCAGGCCGGGGCTGCACCGGCGGTGGCGCATCTGGTTTGCCTGTCGCCTTATCCAGCTCCACGTCAAAGTGACGCTGCAAAGTGAAATCTTTAACCGGAGCAATGAGCCGCTGTGCCTTATTGGCAATGCCGCCAAATTCCGGCCCTAAATACCAGATAGCCGCGCCTTTGATTTCTGGATACCGGGCATACAGTTCGCCCACCTTTTGAATGTCTTTGATCGCTTTTTCCGGCGGCGGCACATCGTTGAGCGTCCAACCCCATTCGGTAATATGCACGGTGGGGCGGGCAATGCCGTGTTTGTCACACACATCAAACAACGCTTTGAAGCGGCCAATTTTATAGGGATAACCATCCATGATGTTATCCACGATGTAGCTGTATTCGTGCAGGGCGACGGCGGCTTGAGACGGCCGTTTGGCGCACAATCGCAGATACGCCAACATGCCCGGCTCTTCCCAGCCGGCCGGTTCCGGCTCCCCGCTCGACCAGGCAAACAGGCTGACCTTATACCCTTCCGCCTGGGCCAGGTTGGCCATATGCACCGCAAAACGGCCGAGCCAATCACAATAATCCTTGTCTACCTCGTTAATGGGTTCAATCCAAGTCAATTCTTTGTCAAATTCGGGGGGCAATTTATCACGGGTGCGCCGCCAGTGCAGTTCCGCGCCGCCTTCGGGGTCTTTGGCATATTTGGGGTCTTTGTACGGCGGCACGTCATAATCATATTGGTGCCCCTGCCCCACCGTGCTGATCCGGTAAACCAGGGTGTGCGGCACACCGCTTTTGCGCGCCAGTTGGCCGGCCTCAAAAACCGGCCCGTAACTGTCTACCGACTTGATCATAAACGGAATACGCGCCGCATCCAGCGCCTTAAAATAATCCCCAATCCCGGTAGCATTGCCACCCGGCCCGGTGTGAAAACCGATTTTGTTGTGAACTTTCATGGTGTCCTCCTTTGGGTCGTGATGCGTGATGCGTAAGGGGTCACGCTTCACGCTTCACGAAATTCCGATCACCTGCCGGCCGCGCACATTCAACGTACCTTCCAGTTTCAGATTGCCCGCCTGGAGCAGTTTGCGATATTCCTGGACACGAAAGGTGGAGGTACGCAGGGCGTTGCCGGTGCCTTTGTCCCCTTTGGCGATGTACTGGTCGGCCAGGCGGTTGAGCCGCTCTTCGCGCAAGTCCAAAAAGGCGGCAATCCATTGCGCTTCGGTGATGCCCTTTTCACCAATTTTGCCACCCAATCGTTCGGTAACGCGGGGCAGGACGATGTGCAGCCCTCCCTGGATGTTGGTGTCGTAAAGGGCGGCCAACCCCAGTGGCGAGCGCACATTGTATTGGCGGGCAGCGGTCACGGCCGGTTTGTAGAAGCTCTCTTCAAAAACAGTATCCTGGGCCTCGGCCATAGCCTGTTCCTGGGCCGCTTCCAACAGGAGTTGCTTGATACGGCCGTCGTGCCTTAAACTGGCATCCATCTGGGCCACCCGCGCCGCATATTCATTGCGTAGTGCCTGGGCCGTACTGCTGCTGCTGCGCGCCAGGTAGCCTTGCAGTACCCGATTTAGCGTGCCGGAAGCCAGTGTGGCCTGGTGCTTGCCAAAGCTAATGACGCCGGCGTCGTAGGTCTGGTAAGCAGCCGGGTTGCCCTCCGGGCTGCCAGACTCAAAGATGCTGGTGATGGCCCAAATCGTTTGGCGCCATTTGGCCGGTTCAAACTCCCCCTCAAACGCCACCGGCAGCGGCGCCGGCTTTTTTTCCGACTCTGCCGGTTTTTCTTCTACTTTGACCGGCTTCTCTTCTATTGGGGCGTTATAAGGTACCAGGATGCGCAAGTAAATGAGTTCGCCAAAGAACTGCCCCTGGGCATTACGCAGCCGCCAATCCCCAAAATGTTTCCCGGCGGTAGCGGGAGCGATCTGGTTGATGGAAACGTCTACCCGTTGGCCGGGGGTGGCGGGGGGTAGGGGCACGGCCGTGGGGCTGCCCATGGCGTTCCCATTCACAAATACCAGTTCATAGCCCGGCCCCCAGTTGGTACTGCCATTGTTTTGCACCCGCCAGGTTTTCACAAACGATTTACCCGGTTCTATTTGTACATCATCGGGAATGGTTATATCGGCAATGTAACGGCCGTTGTCGCTCATACTACCTCCTCATAAAATGTCAGTCACCTAAGTGTCAGGTGACGGGTTACTTGACACCTGACTCAAAACTCGCCACCCATCACCGCAATCCCTGCCCCAACAAATCAGCCAGTTTAGATAGCTCCAGCGGCTTTCTCAGCCAGCCATATAACCCCAATGCCCGCAAATTCTCCATGTCCTTTTCTACCGCATTTCCCGTGACAATCACAAACGGAATCGTCAGTCCCTGTTCTCGCAGGGCATGAAATAAGGCCACCCCTCCCATTTCCGGCATCACCGCATCACTAAGCACCAGGGCAATTTCGTGACTGTGTTGGGCCAGAATAGTCAAGGCTTCACGGCCGTTACGCGC
Organism: uncultured Chloroflexota bacterium; assembly: GCA_900696625.1. Lineage (GTDB taxonomy): Bacteria > Chloroflexota > Anaerolineae > Promineifilales > Promineifilaceae > CAADGU01. The sequence goes on from CAADGU010000343.1 coordinate 24,650, forward strand.
TTCCCTGACGCTGTAATTCAACAAAGCCAGGCTCTCCACCAACGCCTGCCGCATAGCATCCTCGTCCTCTACCACCAGGACAACCTGCCTTTGACCTTGAGATAACGCAGCCGCGGACGGTTTCGCGGCCTCGGGGCAATCCACCGCAAACGCCGGAAAATAAAGCTGAAAAGTCGTCCCCCGTCCCACCTCGGTCGTCACCCCAATAAAACCGTCATGCTGCTGGACAATGCCGTACACTTGCGCCAACCCCAAACCCGTCCCCTGACCCCGCTCTTTGGTGGTGAAAAAAGGTTCAAAAATATGAACGACCACCTCGGCCGGTATCCCCGTGCCACTATCCGCGATACTAACCCGTATCCATTCCCCTGGCCCCATTCCCGGCACCGGCGGCAAGGCTCCCGGCTCCAGCCGGACACTGTTTAAGCCAATGAGGAGATGTCCGCCTTCCCCCATCGCATCCCGCGCATTCACCGCTAGATTCATGACCGCCTGCTGAATACGCGACGGATCGGCATGGATGACATACGCATCTTGGGCATAATCAAGTTCAATGTCAATACTCTCTGGCAACGTGCGCCGGAGCAGTCGAATCAACTCTTTCAAAAAGGGCAACAGGTTGAGAGGTTGTCTTTCCATCACCGATTGGTGACTAAAATCCAGGATTTGCTGAATCAGGTCGCTGGCTCGTTGCGTCTGCTGTTCCAAAATATGCAAACGTTCTTCGGCCCGCGGTGGCAACTCCAGGGTGCGTAAAAGAAGCTCCGTATATAGTTTAATGACCGTCAGGGTGTTATTAAAATCATGGGCGATCCCGGCCGCCAACTGACCCACCGCCGCCAGGCGCTCATGCGCCTGCAAATGCTGCTGAATCTCTCGTTCCCGTGTCACATCACGGATAACAAAGACCCAACCTTCATTGGTCGGGCCATTCTCGACCGGACGGGCAATGACCTCAAAAAGTCGCTCCCCCATCACCACATCATGCCACAAACCTTTGGGTGGGGATGTCATCAGGTCAACCAGAGGGGATTGACCCAGGCGGGTGAGCGGGGCGGTTTCCCAGCCCGGGGCCAGAAGGGCCAGGTATTGTTCGGCAATCGCATTCGCCAACCTGATATGACCATTCTCGCTAAGCAGAAACATTCCCTCAGGAACCGTGTCAATAATGAATTGCACTTCCTTAGCCTGTTGCCGTATCTGGTGCAACAACTGTTCACGCTCCTCCTCCGACTTTTTACGCACGGCGATTTCTTCTTTCAATCTGATGTTGGCCTGAGCTAACGCCGAGGTGCGCTCCTCTACGCGCAGTTCCAGGCTCGCATTCGCCTCTTCAAGCTTTTGCGTCAGTTCTCGAATGCGCAGGTGCGTAGTGACCCGCGCCAGCACCTCCTCGTGCTGAAAGGGCTTGGTGATGTAATCCACGCCGCCTGCTTCAAACCCCCTGATCTTGTCTTCTGTTCTGGTCACAATCGTCATGAAAATGACAGGGATATCCCGTGTCTGCTCATCCGCTTTCAAGCGGCGGCAGGTCTCAAAGCCATTTATGCCCGGCAGAAGCACATCTAATAAGATCAGGTCTGGATGAGCTTTCTGAGCCAGGCTCAACCCCGTTTCACCACTCAGCGCCACCATGACCTGATAACCTTGTTGGGTCAGGTAATCGCCGACGACGGCCAGGTTGGCGGAGGTGTCATCCACCATCAAGATTGTCTGGTTTTGAGAAACAAGGGCTTCGTTTGGGTCTTCAATGATGCTCATCCGGTTTTTCCTTGATGTACTGCTCAATAAAGGCCGCGATTTGATCAAGCTTAAACTCCTGGGCCATTTCTTGCAATGTGCTGGCAAACGAGATGTAGTCTGCGTCTTTTTGGGCCAGGCGGGTGGCATGTTTCTGAATATCCCAGACCCGCCCCGACTGAGCCAACTTGTACAACACCATCAATTCCTCTTGGGGCGGTGGAATCAACAGCGCGGCGACTGTATCGCCCTGCTCCTGCGGTTCAGCACGAAGCCAACTCAGTTCGAGATGCGCTTCCAGCAAATCCAACAACTTCCCCATCATAACCGGCTTACGCAAAAAGGCATCACACCCAGCCACCCGACTCTTTTCTTCATCTACATCGAGTACACTGGCCGAGACGGCGATGATGCGTACGCTCTCAAGTTCTGGGCGACTTCGAATCTCCTGGACTGCCTCGATGCCAGTTTTGACCGGCATCACCAGGTCCATCAGGATCACGTCAGGCCGCCATGCCTGCGCCTCATCCACTGCCCGTTGCCCATCCTCAACGGTACGCACCTCGAAACCTAGAGGCGCCAGCATATCCACCAGCAACATTCGGTTGTAGAGCTTATCATCGGCCACGAGTACGCGCCGCCTTGCCCCCTCGTAACCGACGATCTCGCGGACGAAAGTTGGCTGCTCCGGCTCGGCAATTCCTATCACCGGCAGAGTCACCTCAAACCAAAACGTGCTGCCGCGGCCCGGCTCACTCTTGACTTGCAGTTGGCTGTCCATCCGTTGCACGATTTGCTGGCTAATTGCCAGGCCCAGCCCGGTGCCTTCCACCCGCCGCTCGGCCTTACTCACCTGCTCAAAGGGTTGAAAAATGCGCTCCAACTCGTCGGGTGGGATGCCAATGCCAGTATCCTCTACCTCGAAAGTAAGCAGGCAGGAGGCGGCTGGCTGCGCGTTTGCCTCGCGGGCAATAACGCGCAGCGTCACCTGCCCCTGGTCGGTAAACTTGACGGCGTTACCCAGCAGGTTGAGCAAGACCTGGCGCAGACGTTTCTCATCGGCTTGCACGGTGTTGGGTAAAAGAGAGAGCGTTTCATAAGCAAGGGTGATGTTTTTGGCTTCGGTCCGGGCACGGATGATGTCAATAATCTCATGCAAAAACGTGGGCAAGTGGAAAGGGGTGGGATTGAGTTCCAGCTTGCCAGCTTCGACCTTGGCCAGGTCGAGTACATCGTTGATGAGGGTCAACAGGTGTTCGCCGCTGCGCTGGATGATGACCAGGCCATCGGCCAGAGAGCCGGTGGAATCGGCACGCCGTTTCAGGATGTCGGCGTAGCCCAAAATGGCGTTGAGCGGCGTGCGCAGTTCGTGGCTCATGTTGGCCAGGAAGGTGCTTTTGGCCTGGTTGGCTAACTCGGCCTTTTCTTTAGCGATCTGCAACTGATGGTTCGACTCGGCTAACTCGTAGGTTCGTTCGGTCACTTGCCGCTCAAGTTCCATGGTTCGCTGGCGCAGGCTCCTCACACGATAGCTGTACCCGGCAACGACCAGGCCCACGATCGCCAGCCCGACCAGAGTTCTGAGCCACCACGTTTCCCACCAGGGCGGTGTGATAGAAATGCTGAGTGACACACCTTCTTCATTCCATACACCATCTTTATTGGCCCCCTGCACACGAAAGTTATAATCACCCGGTGGCAAGCTGGTATAAGTGGCAAAGCGGCGTTTGGCATCCACCTCGTTCCATTCATCGTCAAACCCTTCCAGCTTGTAACGATACCGATTCTCTTCGGGGGCCGCATAGCTCAGGGCGGCAAACGCGAAGGAAAAAACGTCCTGATCGTAATTCAGCGTAATGTGTTCTGTATCCCAGATGGCCCTTTGCAGAATAGAATCTTTACCGATAGCGACGGATTCGTTGAAAAGTTGAAAGTCGGTCAGGATGACCGGAGGACGATAGGGATTGTCGGTAATCTGTTCGAGGTAGAAAGCGTTCAAACCGTTAATTCCACCAAAGAACATCTCCCCGCTGTTGCTTTGGAAAAAAGCATTTTGGTTGAACTCGTCACTTTGCAGACCGTCAAACACATTGTAGTTGTGAAAAGTTTCGGTGCGGGGATCGAATTTCGATACCCCTTTGTTGGTTGAAACCCACAAATTACCGGCTGCATCTTCCATGATGGCATAAATCACGCTGTTGGGCAGGCCATCTTTTTCCGTGTAATGGCGAAAGGTTTCAGTCTCGCGGTCAAATCTATCCAGGCCACTACCCGTACCTATCCACAAAGCGCCCTCCTGGTCTTCATGGGCAACATACACCTCACCCCGGCCCAGACTTTGGGGGTTATCGGGGTCATGCCGGTAGTTCACAAACTTCTCTGTTTTGGGATCAAAGCGGGTCAACCCCTCTGTCCAACTGGTCAGCCATAAAAACCCGAAGCGATCTTCATAGATGCCTCTGACCGTACTGGGACGAGCATTATTCGGATCACCGGGATCAGGCAGGTAGTGATGAAACCCCCCGGTCTGACGGTCAAAGCGGTTAAGCCCGCCCCCATCTACGCCAATCCATAAAGTACCGGCGCTGTCCTCATAAATGGCCAGGATAATGTCACTGGCTATGCTGTTGGCTTCGTCCGGGTTGTAAAGATACCGTTGAAATTGTTCTGTTTCTCGATCAAAAGTGTGCAATCCCCCGGCAAATGTGCCCACCCAAAGCACACCCGTACTATCTTCATAAATGGCGCTGACAGACCAGCTTTCGTTAAGGGCGTAGGGGTTTTCCGCATCCGGTTCGTAACGGGTCACTTGATTGGTACTCCGGTCAAAACGGTTGAGCGCTCCATCATCACCGCCCACCCACAGGATACCGTCTTTATCTTCATAAATGGAATAGATGTAGCTGGTGCTCAAGCTGTTCGGATTGTCTGGCAGGTTTCTGTAATGCGTAAACTGTATTCTCCCCGGCTCAAGTTTATTGACCCCTCCGCCATTGGTTCCCAGCCAAAGGACACCGCCGCGGTCTTCATCGAGGGTATCAATATTGTCATCAGACAAAGCATACGGATTGGTGGGGTCCTTCTGGTAGCGAATGAACTGTCCGGTTCGAGGATCAAACAGATTCAGCCCTTTCGCGGTAGCCACCCAATACGTACCCGTGCGGTCCTGGTAAACCTGGCGGGAAGTATTATCGCTGATGCTGTACGGATCATCAGGGTCATACAGAAAACGGGTAAATTGCCCACTTTCACGATCCAGCAGATTAAGCCCGCCGCCTTCGGTGGAAATCCACAAGTTACCGGCTTCATCCTCGTATACATTTAAGACTTCACCAGGGCCAATTGTGGTGGCATCCGCTGGATCATTGAAGAAATAGGTAAATCGGCCTGTTTCCGGGTTAAAGCTAACCAGACCATCTTTGTCATTGCTCAGCCAGATGATCCCGGTTTTGTCCTGGTATAGCGCCTTGATATTTTGCCCGGTGGCAAGATTCGTTAGCTCAGGCGGGGCGAATTGATAATGGGTGAAGGTTTCACTTTGGGGGTCAAATTGGGTCAACCAACCTTCATCCATGTACAGCCATAAGATGCCGGCCTCGTTCTGCCAAATGTTCCAAACCCTATTATTTTTCAGGCTATTTGGGTCGCCAGGGTCATGCCGGTAGCGGGTAAAGGTATCTGTGTCTGGGTCATATTTGTTCAGCCCTCCTGCTTCCGTGCCAATCCAGAGCAGTCCTGACGCATCTTCTACGATAGCCCTGATCCGGTTGTCGCCCAGGCTGTTGAGGTCGTTGGGATCATTACGGTACACCACAAAGTTGTAACCATCGTACCGGTTGAGGCCATCTTGCGTACCAAACCACATAAAACCACGACTGTCCTGAAGGATGGAAATTACTGTTGATTGGGACAGCCCATCTTCAAGGGACAGGTGAGTGAATTTGAAGTCCGGCGCAATGGGGGGGGCGGTTAACGGGATATCTTCACCGGCAGCCACGGTCAGCATTACCGTCTCTGGAGTACTCCGGGCAAGCACAGACATTAGCAGTGAGCCAGGGAGCAACAGCATAACTGACACGGTAACGATTTTTAAGCGTACACGCCAAACGGTCCATTCGAGTGTCATTATTTTTGTACTCAGGGGTTATTCGATAATTTACAATACGGTTTCCTCAGAAACGACAACTTGTTTCTGCTTTGGGGTATGTACACCCCGCGATCATGGGGCATTTGGTAAAGTGCAACACAGCTCTTGAACATCTTTGGGCCTCCAAAATGCAAGTGGGGTATTGTCTATTATCTTAATTCTACTCGCTTTTGGTGGCCCTTTTTATGTCTGTTGAATTACCGAATACTCTCAATAATTATAGCTTCTTGATGGGATAATCGGTAGGGGTTAGTTGGTAAGTCAGGGCGATTCCAAAGTCGGGTGTTATTCGTGATAGCGGAGTTCGCACGCCCACGCGCGGAGAGCAGCACGTAGGCGTGCTGCTCTCCGCAGACAAAAAGCCTGGACTGTTGGAATTACCCTGAGGAAGTAGTGTGCAAGGGGCCTTGATCCCTGACCGTTTCAAGCAGTTCTGCCCCTTGCCTGGCACTTGTGATCAAGGGTAGGCTAATTCCAGCGAGTGGCAGAGGCCGCGCGTCAGCCAGCCGGCGGTGGTGTCTGGGGCGTGGTTGAGGATGCGCATTTCTACGGCCGTACCACCCCCATAACGTGGATAAAATAACACCCGCGCATGGACGGAGGCAAAAGTGACCGGTAAATCATAAATCCAGCCAGAAGCCATGGCCCCAGCCGGAGCCGACCAGACGGCAATCTGCCCGCCGGTGACATCGTGCAGCGCATAAACGCCCGCCTGGGCGCTGCGCCCCCCCTGGTGGAAACTAAATTGGGCGCAGGCATATTGGTCGGTAAGTGCGACCGCCGTCCGCCAATTGGACGGCGGAATCACCAACACCTGCCCCACGCTGACCGTGCTGTTGAGCTGGTTAATCTGCTCCAGCGCTTCCATGGTGGTGTTGTGGCGGCTGGCAATGCGGTAGAGGGTGTCATCCGGCTGCACAATATAAATGGCGCTGCCGGTGGCATAGATAGAAGGGGGCACGGCCACTTCGGCTTCGCTCAGCACGGCCGTGACCGGCATTTGGGGCGCGGCGGTGACGCTGTTCGCCGATGAAGCCACACGCATCCCGGCTGCCCGCTGCCGCAGCGCCGGTTCGCCATCATAGGCCATTGATACGGCGGCCATTGCCAACACCAGCAGCAGGGCGCAGCCAGCCGCCAGCCAGAGGGGCGACTGCCAATTCAGCGGCTGCCAGTGAACCTGACGCCAATAGGCGGCCCGCCAGCACCATTTTGTCCAAAAGGGAATGGGGTGGGAGGGGGTACGGCCGTGCCCCTTCTCTTGCCCCCTAACTCTAATAACTGTTTCTTTTTTGGGGAAAACAATGCTCCGTTCTTCGTTGTTCATTTCACCCCTATTTATCCGCGAAAACCCGCGTCCATCCGCGTTCCATTTACAGGTGGGGGCAGTATAACAATCGCGCTGCTAACAGTCGGCGAAAAAGGCGTGAAACTCAGGCAACAGAAAGTGCCAGGCAAGGGGCAGAACCATCTGGGCGAACCAAAGCCTTGCGCCCCTTGCCTGGCACTACGCAAACCACCGTCTAATAACCAGCAGGGTACTGAATTTCGATGGCGTGGCACCCCCCTTGTGTCAGCCAGCCGTAGGGCGTTCCCGGCGCGGGATTCACGATCTCCATCTGAATGGGCGAACCGCCGCCATAACGGGGATAAAAGACCACGCGCACATGCACCGAAGGATGAGACAGCGGCAGGCCATTGATCCAGCCAGAATCCACCGCCCCAGCGCGGGCCGTCCAGGAAGCAATCTGCCCACCGGTGACATCAATCAGCACATAAATGCCGTCCATCGAGCCACGATACCGGTCCCGCCCTTGCATAAAGTTAAAGCGGGCGCAGCTCCGATCCACCTGCACCGTAGGATTCGTCTCGGTGGTGGCGGGGGCGTTGGGCACGTCCGGCAGCGAGGATGGCACCTGTGACCAGTTGGCAGGTGGCGCACTGGGGGCCGGGGCAGCAGGAGCGACATAAGGATTCTGCACCCAGGGGGTGGTGGGGGCGGTATAGCTGCCGGCCGCCGGGATAATCAAAACCTGGCCGACGTAGATGGTATTGGCATTGGCGAGATTGTTGGCCTGGGCTACGGCCGTGACCGTCGTCCCATACCGTGTGGCAATGCGATACACTGTATCCCCCGGTCGCACCACATAGGTGACGCTACTGCCACTGGCCGCAGGCGCAATAGCGGAAGCGGCCGGGGCGGAAGTTATCGCCGCCGCTTCTGCGGCGGGTGCAGCGGCCACGACAGCAGCGGCGGCGTTAGCGGCATTGGCCTCGGCGCCGGGAATATTGAGCAACTGGCCTACCAAAATGAGATTGGGATTGGCAATCTGATTGGTCGCTACCAGGTCAGACACGGTGGTATTGTAGCGCCGGGCAATGCTATACAACGTATCACCCGACTGCACCGTGTAGTCGTAGGCTGACGTGATGCCGACCAGGCCAACCACCAACGCCAGAGCTACCAGCAGGGCGACCTTGTGCGCCGTCCTGACCTGGGAAATCTCCACCCTGGCATGACGCCAATAGGCGATCTTCCAGCGCAATCTGTTCCAAAACGGAATGGTTGCGGCTGGTTTAGCCGATGAGTGGGGATCAGAAACTTTGATAATGGGGAGCGTTATGGGTGAGGAGTTCTCCTCTTGGACGCTGTTCATCTCAGACTTCCTCCTGGGGGCAAAAAATTGATTTGCCCACCGTATTCCTTCCTCTACGAATACTGCTGAGAGTTCAGACTGACATGAATAAAACGCTGCCAGTATAACACCCGGTCAAGGAGCAATGGGGGAAAAAGTCGTGAAAGTTTGGTGAATGGAGATTGGAGAGTAGAGATTGGACAATCTCCAATCTCTACTCTCACTTTATTGCCTGTTGCCAGGCAGCTTGCACTTCAGTTTCGGGCAAATTGGCCGCCAGCAGGTGGCCGAGCAGAGCGCCGCAGTCACGACAGAATTGTTCGCTGTCGGTAGTGGTGATGGGGGTAACAGGGGGCCGGCCGTACCTGCCGTCTACCGATGGCCCCTTTCCTACCGCCAGCACCAACACCACATCGTGCAGCAGCGCCTTCATCCCGGCCACATGCACATTCAAGTGGCTTTCCGAGTAAACCACATAGCGATTGACCAGCCGGAAATTGGCCCGCTGCAAGGCGATGGTCAACGCCGCCCACGCCTTAGGATTCCAGTGGTGAAAGGTGAAGATGAGGCGGCCGTCTCCGTCCTGACGGCCGTCTCCGTCCTGACGGCCGTCTGCCCCCAACACCCGCGCACACTCCCCAAAAATCTGGCTCAAAATCTCGGTATAACGGCTTTCCCGATCTAACCGGTGCGGGTCAACGGCCGAAAGCTGCGCATCATAGGCCCAATCCACCGTGTCTGGCAGCAGTTGGCGCAGCCAGACGCGGAAAAAGGCAGCCAGATCGCTGTATTGAATGCTGTCAAAATAAGGCGGGTCTGTGACCACAAAATCCACACTGCCATCTGGCAAATCTAATCGGGCTGACGACCCTTGCCGCAGCCAGAATTTGCGCCGGTCATCCGGCCGAATCTGGTCAAATTCAGCCACTTCCGTCCCGGCATCTCGCTCGCCCGAAATCTCCACAAAACCGTCTTGTTGTGGCCGCCTCTCAGTCCCAATGGGCTGCCTTCCAGAGGGTACCATCTGTCTTTCGCGCGGGGCTTGCGCCCAGACACGGCCGTTTACCAGCCGCGTATGAAACAGCCGTTGCAGCGTGCCGGAGGCTTTGTCCGGGTACAAGGGGTTGTTTTCGACGGCCGTGTGTGGAAACGAATAGGCATGATGGGAAAAGGTGTGCCGCACCGCGCCGGGCCGCCGCTGATTTTTGCCTTTGTAGCCGCACAACATCGAATTAAATTCCAGCGACGTGGAAACCAGCAGCGCCAGATTTAGCCGCACGGCCGGGGCAAAATCCGGCAGCAGCCGGATGGCTTGCGCCAGGTAAAGCAACTGGCGGCTGGAAAACAAATCCAGGTAATTGTTCACCCCATGCACCGCCAATTGGCGCGATTTCCGCCCCGGTTCCACCGTAAAATCAGACCGGGTGAAGGCCAATCCCTCTCGCTGCCGATCCGCCGCCGCCAGCGTTTCGCGGTCGGCGGCGTCTGGCGTTTTGAAGAAGAGATCGCCACCGCCGCCGTTTTGCCCCACCACCACCAACGGCACGTACCGCCGCCAATAGGGAATCGTCAGGTCATCGCTCACCGGCGAGCGACGGCCGCGCCCCCAGGTATTGCCCTTTTCCAGCAGCGGCAAACCGTCGGCTGCCGGTTGGCAGTGGTGAGGTTCGTCCCCCCGCATCACCGCCTGGCACTCCGGGCACAGCCGGATGACTGAGCCATCATTGCCTATGCGCAAGGTTAGCGAATCTACGACGATGACGGCCGTGCCATTCACCCACCGCCGCGCCCCGTAAATGACAAAACGCAGCGGCGTCCGCTGACCCGTTTCAGGATGGGTGGTTAGAAAAAACGGCGCGAGTTTGGCCTGCATCGTCCCGTAAAATTGAGCAAATGCCTCTTCCAATTCCGCCAACGACACATCGGTCAACGTGGCCCGCGCTTGCAGCACCGGGATGGGGTCTAAATCCGCGCCCAACACATTCGCCCCCAGGCGGATCGCTTCGTGCAGGGTGGTCCCCCCGCCCATCATGGGGTCGAGAATGACCCGCCCTTCCAGGCCGCCAGGTGCGTAGTAATCTTGCACGGCCGTGTCCGTCACCAGCCCCTTCAAAATCAGGCGAAAGGTGCTGCCACAGCGCCGCGCCCACCATTTGTGCAGATAGCTGTTGGGGCGGTAATAATGTTTGTTATACGCTTCCAATTTTGCCATCTGGCTGGCAAAGGTTTCGTCGAAGTGGGCGTCTATGGGGTACATGGGGGGAGATTGAGTAATTGGGTAATTGGGTAATTGGGAGATTGGAGAATGGGAGATTAGAGATTAGCGGACATACTCAATCTCTAATCTCCAATCTCTGATTCTCTATTTCTGCGAGATATTGTTCAAATTCAGCCAACGCCGTAGCCGTTAATAAGGTGGGCAGCAGGGCTTCTAATTCGGGAAAACCGGCGGCGTATTGTTTGAGGTGTTTGCGGAATTGCCGCAAGCCATAGCTTTCGCCGTAGTAACGGGCCATTTCGTGGGCGTGGCGGCGCACGGCCGTGACCACATCCGCCAGCCCCACATCCTCCCGACTGCGGCGGGCAAATATCCAGGGGTTGCCAATGGCCGCCCGGCCAATCATCACCGCGTCACAGCCGGTGTGTGCCTTCATGCGGTCAATGTCCGCCGGGCTTTGCACGTCACCATTGCCGATGACGGGCACGGAAACCGTTTGCTTGAGGCGGGCAATGGCATCCCAATCGGCACGGCCGTCATACTTTTGGGATTTGGTACGGCCGTGCATGGCAATCAGCGCCGCGCCGTTTTCCGCCATAATCCGGGCAATCTCCAGGTAATTTTGCTGCGTGGCATCCCAACCCAGCCGAATTTTGCCCGTCACCGGTACCGGCAAATGGGTAGAAAGCAAACGAAACGTCTCCGCCACCAGTGCTGGCTGCGGCATCATGCCCACACCCGCGCCACGCCCGCTCACCTTGCGCGTAGAGCAGCCCATGTTCACATCAATCACATCTGGCCCCCAGGCCACAATGCGCTGCGCCGCCTGCAAAATAAGGCGGGCGTCATTGCCAAAAATCTGAAACACCATCGGCCGTTCGCCCGGCTGTTTATCTAACCTCATGCGGAAACGCTCCGCCACCTGCCGCCCCAGCAGCACCTCCACCGGCACAAATTCAGTATAGTGCATGGCCGAACCATAAGCCCGGCACAACGCCCGGTAAGGCACATCCGAATACCCGGCCATCGGCGACAGAATTACATCGCCATACACCGGCACATGGCCCACATGAAACAATGGTTTCGGCTCAACCATCATTCCAGCGCCGGCTCCAGCATCTCGTCGCCCGACCGCATCTGGTTATCGGCGGCAATAAACTGCCCCTGCAAATGGCCGGTGACCATCAACACCAACAGCAACGCGCCGGACACCAGACCAGCATAAATGAAGCCACCAATGCAAGGGATAAAAACCACAATCAGCGCCGGCAGCATCACCAGACTGACGCCCATATACAGGCCAAAGAAGATGAGGACAATCAACAGATAATCAGTTGGTTGGGCGCGCACCAGCCGCCACATCTCGGCAAATTGCAGGCAAGAACCAACCGAACCACGCCGGGCAATCTGAATGCCAAACAGCGGCCAGACCGCATATAACAGCAAACTATACGGCATGACACAGGCAAACATCAGGCCAAACAGGGCGAAAAATTCCGGCGGCGGGGGAGCGGATGAGGAAGCAAAGGTCTCCGGCTGGCTGGCCGTCAGGGCGATCATCCCGGCAGCCATACAACCCATCAACACAAAAACAGGCAGCATAAAAATGAAAAAAGCAGCCATAAAACGCAACCCGTCTACAAACAGGCGACCAAAATCATTCCAGTCTGGCAAGAGTGAACCTGCATCGGCTTCGGGCCGGTCTAGGGCGGCGGCCACATTGCGGGCTACCTGTATCTGGTAGCCATAAATGGCAAAGTTAGCAATAGGAATCGCGCCGATCACGGCCCCTAACAGCAACTTCTTTGTCCACTCCTTATCTTCGCTGATGTAAGCAAATGCCTTGCCTATGTCCATCGCCGTTCTCCTTCGAAAATGGAGCGCAAGCATCTTGCTCGCTGCGGACAAGGATGTCCGCGCTCCAATTTCATTCATCGTGGTGGGCTGCCGCCCGTGTCGTCTCCTGTGTAAATCGGGCATCCTTGCCCGATGAACACCCGGGCAGGGATGTCCGGGCTACGATTTCCGCTACGAATCGAATCTCTAAACCACTACGTTTGTAATCGAAAATGGAAACGGCGGCAAATCAGGTAACATCTCTTCGCGGATATTTTCAACCCTGGCCGCCCACCCATGCCCACAAGACGACGTTGGCCAGCATCATCACGGCCGTGACCACCTGATGCCCCACCCCTTCATTTTTGTGCGCCAGCAGATATTGGGCCGCAAACGCGCCGGCCCAACCACCCCAGAAGGACAACAAATAAAGCGCCCACTCAGCAATACCCGTCACCTTCACTGCCGCTGCCCGTTTGTCATAGCCGTAGACCACAAAACTGAGGGCGCTCACCCCCACCCAACTGGCAAAAATCCAATTGGCGCGCAGGCTGCCGATCAGCGGCGGCGGCCAATTGTTCAGGGTGGCATACACGGCCGTGCCCCACACCAATACCCCCACCGCCAACGACCCCCACTGCAAAAGCCACGACCGCCCGGTAGACGGCCGTCCCACAAAGAGAAAAAAGAACGCCAGAATAACCCAGCTTAAACAAAGCGCACTCCAAACGGTCATCCAATCTCCAATTACCCAATTAACCAATTACGTTCTCCCCCAAGTTTACCAATTATCTTGACAATCCTTGACAATCACGGCCGTATCCCGGAAAATGTAATCGCTTACATTTGTGATAATCAAGATGAATGCAACTACCCACCCCACCATCGCCGACGTGGCCCAACGGGCCGGCGTCTCCACCGCCACCGTTAGCCGGGTCATCAACAAGAGCGGCAACGTGACGGCCGATACCATCGCCCGTGTACAGGCAGCCATTGCCGCCCTGGACTATGCGCCCCACAGCGGCGCCCGTATCCTGGCCAGCCGCCGCGCCCGCACCATTGGCCTGATCACGCCCACCATTAGCGACCTTTTTTTCACCGACCTGCTGCGTGGTATTGAGCAAACCGTCTACGAACATGAGTACACCCTTCTCATCCACGCCACGCACGGACGGCCGTATGACGACATCATCCCCATGCTGCCCCTCAACCACCACAACACGGACGGCCTCATCATCTTCACCAACAGCGTAGACGATGCCCGGCTGCAAAAGCTGCATGCGCGCCATTTCCCACTGGTACTCCTGCACCGCTCCCCACCCGCCGGGACGGCCATGCCCTGCGTGACCTTTGAAAACAAGGATGGCGCATTCCAGATGACGGCACATCTCATCGCTTGCGGCCACCGGCGCATCGCCTTTGTGTCCGGGCCGGCCGGGAATGAGGATGCCGGGTGGCGGGAGCAGGGCTACCGGGAGGCGCTGGCGGTGCATGGGCTGGCGGTGGACCCGGCCTTGATTGTACCGGGGGATTTTAACGCGGTGGTGGCGGCTACGGCCGTGACCCACCTCTTGCATACCCAGCCCAACATAGATGCCATTTTCGCCGCCGACGACGAATCGGCGCGGGGGGCGCTGGCGGCCATCCGGCAAAGTGGGCGGCGCGTACCCCAAGATATTGCCCTGGCGGGTTTTGATGATTCGCTGCTCTCGCAATATCTCCACCCGCCGCTGACCACCGTGCGCGCCCCCATCGAAGCCGCCGGGCGCGCCGCCGCCGCCCAACTCATCCAGCTTATTCACACCGGCCACGCCGACCCCCTCACCTTACTGCCCACCGAACTGGTGATCCGGGAGTCGTGTGGCTGGGTTTTAGTAAACAGTGAGCAGTAGGCAGTAAACAGTGAGCAAACCAAACACGGAGTATAACCATGAAAGTAACCGTCATCGGGGGTGGCAGCAGCTATACCCCGGAACTCATTAACGGCTTTTTGGAACGATTAGACAGTTTTCCCCTGACCGAACTGTGGCTGATGGATACTCTGCCAGAGCGATTGGAAATTGTGGGCAAATTTGCGCAGCGCATGGTGGCAGCCCAGGGCGCGCCCTTTGCCGTGCATCTGACCACCGACCAGCGCGAAGCAGTCAAGAACGCCCAATACGTCACCACCCAACTGCGCGTGGGCTGGATGGCCGCCCGCCGCGAGGATGAATATCTGGGACGGCGGCATGGCCTCATCGGCCAGGAGACCACGGGCGTAGGCGGCATGGCCAAGGCGCTGCGCACCATCCCCGTCATCCTCAACATCGCGCGCGATATGCGCGAACTGGCCGCGCCGGGCGCCCTGCTGGTGAACTTCACCAACCCCGCCGGGCTGGTGACGGAAGCGCTGGCCCGTTATGCGCCGGACATCACGGCCGTGGGCGTCTGCAACGCACCCATCGGCGCCCAATTAAGCATGCTCAAGAGCATCAACGAGGCCGAACATCTGCCCCAGCCCATCACTGCCGACCGCACCCGGCTCAATACATTAGGGCTAAATCACCTCACCTGGCATCGCGGCTTCACCATTGACGGCGAAGACGTCTGGCCACGCATCA
>CAADGU010000344.1 GCA_900696625.1 uncultured Chloroflexota bacterium
AGCAACCTTGAACTTGAATTGTTGGGTATATTGCTTTCGTTTTTGCATCACTTTTGCCTCCACAAGCTGTTGAAAATTATACTTTCTTCCACCTTAGCCTGTGGTCTAGTTTTTGGGGGTCAGTATAAAAGTCGGAAGTCCGACTTCGGGCCTCGTGCCTCAGATTACCGATTACGGATTACCGATTACGCCATTCCGCCCAATCACATCCCGATACCACAGGGCGCTGTCTTTAGGGATGCGCTGCTGCGTTTCATAATCCACCCACACCAGCCCAAACCGCTGCAAATACCCTTTGGCCCATTCAAAATTGTCCAGCAGCGACCAGGCAAAATATCCCGCCAGCGGCACACCGTTCTCAATGGCGCGGTGGCAGGCCAGCAAGTGACCGCGAAAGTAATCCAGGCGGCGGGCATCGGGCACACGGCCGTAGGCGTCTGGCCCATCGCTATAACTGGCCCCATTTTCGGTAATGTAAAGTTTGGGAGCGCGATAATCGGTGTGCAGCCGAATGAGCAATTCAAACAAAGCATCGGGGTACACCTCCCAACCCATTTCCGTGTGTTCATTCTGCGACGGGTCAACGGCGCGGGGCAGGTTATTGGGCGCATGGTCGTTACGGTTTACCGAGCGGGTGTAATAGTTGATGCCCAGAAAATCAGTGTGGACGGCAATGGCGTCCATATCGCCAGACTGTACAAAATCCATGCCATGCAGTTGGTCGCCAAAAGCAGCCACCATATCGGCGGGATAGTGACGGCCGTACAATGGATCCATAAACCAGCGGTTAATCCAACCATCCAGCCAACGCCCCTGGTGATAATCGGCGGCACTGGCGGAAGCGGGGTAAACGTGGGTGGTGTTCAGCACTATGCCCACTTCGGCGTTTGGGCTGTTGGTGCGGATGATGGGCACGGCACGACCGTGTGACACCAACAAATGATGTGCTGCCCGCAGCGCCGCCGCCTGGTCATGCAGCCCAGGCGCATGTTCGCCCATCTGGTAAGCGACAAAGGCCGCCACCCAGGGTTCATTATGCGTCATCCAATTTTTCACCCGGTCGCCCAGGTAACGCGAGACGACATCGGCATACTCGGCAAAGGCATCCACCAAAGAGCGTTCCGGCCAGCCGCCTTTATCCTGTAATACCTGCGGCAAGTCCCAATGGTACAGAGTGGCAAAGGGGGTGATGCCCGCTTCCAACAAGCCGTCTACCAGACGGCCGTAAAAATCCAGCCCTTTCTGGTTTACCCGGCCCACGCCTTCCGGCAAGATGCGCGGCCAGGCGATGGAAAACCGGTACGCCTGCAAGTTAAGTGAACGCATCAAGGCCACATCTTCCGGCCAGCGGTAGTAATGGTCACAGGCCACATCACCGGTGCTGCCATCTTCAATTTTGCCGGGCGTATGGCTAAACCTATCCCAGATAGATTCGCCCTTGCCGTCAGCCTGCCAGGCCCCTTCAATCTGGTAAGAAGAAGTGGCCGCGCCCCAAATAAAGTTTTTTGGGAAGTGATAGGTTGTCATATTTGTCCTTTTTATTGGTTACTCCAATCTGCTGTGTTTATTCGTTGTAAGTGATGAAGGGAACGGCGACCCACCCCACCAGCCCTCCGGCCGTTTGTACCTGCTGCCAGGCCAGATTTTCGGCGGCGGCAGTTTCCGGTAATACTGTCAGAATCGTGCCATCCAGCAGCCATTCTAACTGTTCCGAGGTGGTATTGGGTTCGGCGCGCAGCCAGACGCCAACGCCGCTGCTGACGGTGGCGGTGAGCGGGGCCGCAGTGGGGGTGTCGGTAGGCGGAGCAGTGGGCGGTACGGCCGTAGCCGTCAGTGTGGGCGCATCGGTAGGTGCGGCGGTAGCCGCTGGGGTAGCAGGGGATATGGTGGCGGTTGGCTGGGTAGGTGCAGTGGTGGGTGTGGGAGGTACGGCCGTTGTTGGTTCTGGCATTGGCGTGGAGGTGGCGGTAGGAATGAGGGGGCGTGGACTAAACCCATACACCCCCAACAGAATCAGCGCCACAATAAACGAGAAAACCGAGCGGATCAGGTCTACTTGCTTGTCACGATGGGCATATTGCCGGGCCACATTATAAGTGGCGCGTGTTTCGGCTGACCGGCTTGAAAACGCCCGGATCATAAAGTAGATACCGGCCAAAGCAGCCAGGGCAGCTAAAAAGGGAATCAGCAGGTTCAGTACGGCCGTCACATCATCTCCTTCAAATCAGTTACGCCTATACTTTATGCAAGACCACCTACTTTGGCAAGTCGAAACCCGAAGAAGTAGGGCCAGGCAAGGGGCGGAACTGCTCTGGTCGCCCAAAACGGTACAACCCCTTGCCTGGCACTGCACACCCCCGTTCACCGAGTACCTTTCACCGATTACTGATTACCACTCTTCACTTCCTCCCACAATACATCCAACTCCGCCAGACTCATCTCCGGCATGTGCAAGCCACGCTGCCGGGCTAATTGTTCGGTCAGTTGGAAGCGATGGCTAAATTTATTGGTGGCTTCACGCAAACAGCTTTCGGCATCAACCGCCAACCAGCGGGCCAGATTGACAATGACAAATAAGAGATCGCCTAACTCCTCCGCCCGTTGGCTGGCATCGGCGGCAGCTTTTAACTCGGCCACTTCTTCATCCAGCTTGGCATACACGCCGTTGATGTCCGGCCAATCAAAACCGACCTGGGCGGCTTTGTGCTGAATCTTTTGCGAGCGGGCCAGCGCCGGCAAGGAAACCGGCACGCCATCCAATGCTGACGCCGGTTTTTCGGCCTTCTCCTGCTTTTTAAGCATCTCCCAGTTGCGCACCACATGATCACTGTCTTCCACCTGCCAATCCCCCCAAACGTGGGGATGCCGCCGTTTGAGTTTGGTCTCGATACCGGCAATGACATCAGTGAGGGCAAAATCTTCCACTTCCGCCGCCATCTGCACCTGCATCAGCACGTGGTAGAGCAAATCGCCTAACTCTTCCTGTAAACCGGCCACATCATCGGCGTCCAGCGCATCCAACACCTCACACGCCTCTTCCAGGAAATCGGCTCTCATGCTTTGTGGCGTCTGCTCCTGATCCCAGGGGCAACCTTCCGGGCTGCGCAGGTGAGCCACCGTCTCCGCCAACGACATGAGGCTGGAAGCCACCGGCAAAGCCGGCACATAGAGTGAGGAGAGATGGTCAATGTGCGGGCTGTGGTCAACGGCATACAGGGGGATGGATTCGACCTGCGCAGCGGCCGTGCCCGCCGCATGAATCAGGTGGACGAGGTGATGCGGGGGATAAACGGCCGTCAACACCATCTTCAACTCGCTGGCTAACATCCGGCTGTACACCTGCCCCAACAAGACCGGCACATCGGGGTTGAGGGGTGGGTAATGGAAATAGGTCAGTTCAATGGCATCAAAAATTTGCAGGCCATCGAGCGCGTCTACCTGCACGGCCGTCAATGAAGGCTCAACAAAGCTCAAACCGGGCACAATTCGCGTGGCAATCCCCTGCTCGGCCGCCGCTGCTGCCAGCCGGGTGACGGTAGATTCACCCACAAAGGGATGGCCGGGCACAGCATAGAGAATATCCTGGTCCCGGCCGTGTGCCAGCAGCGTGTCCACAATTTGGGTATAGACGGCTTCAAAGGAAACGGCCGTATCATACACATCATCAAAACTGACCAGTTTCACCCCAGCGGGCAAATCGGTCACTGCCGGATGACGCGCCGTGCGCAAATAGACCGTCTCCGCCGCCGATAACAGTTGCCACGCTTCCAGAGTGAGGGTACGGCCGTTGCCTGGCCCCAATCCTACAATTGTTATGCTCATATCTCACCTTCAAAAACTTCGCCCCGTTCGCGGATCCAAAACAAAAAGGCGAGTTTATCACTCGCCTGTTTTACATCGTAAGGGAAACGCTCAGACCTGACAGGTTTTTTACCAGTTCAACTTGAAACCTTACAGGCCGAAAACCTGTCAGGTCTCCAAGGGGACTGAACGCTTACCTTTTGGAGAAGTGTGAGATAGGGAGCGTGACGCTAATCACTTGATCTCCATATCTCTCAATCTCCATCCTATTTAACGCTTGGTATAGGTTGGCGCTTTACGGGCGCGTTTCAAACCTGGCTTCTTGCGTTCCTTCACACGGGCATCCCGCGTCAGATGGCCCTCGCTGCGTAACGGACTGCGCAGATTCTCGTCATATTTCACCAACGCCCGCGCCAGCCCCAGCCGCACGGCGCTGGTTTGCCCGGTGATACCGCCACCGCTAATGTGGACGCTGACATCAGCCTTGCCCGTCAATTTGGCATCAGACAACGGCCCGGCCAAAATCAGGTAATCGCCAAAACGCGGGAAATACTCTTTGGCATCTTTGTCGTTGACGGTAATGGCGCCGGTAGCGTCACCATCCACATAAATCCGCACTCGCGCCGAAGCCCGCTTGCGCCGACCAATGCCTTCATAATAACGTCTTGTATCTGTATCTGCCATTTACTAAATCTCCTGCCTATAACTCCAACAGTAAAGGCTGCTGTGCCTGGTGGGGATGATCTGCGCCCTGATAAACTTTCAATTTCTTGATCATTTGCCGCCCCAATTTATTCTTAGGCAGCATCCCTTTCACCGCCAATTCCACCGGGCGCGTCGGGTAACGCTTCAGTTGGTCCCGCAGCGTCATTTCCGTCAGACCACCAGGATAGCCGGAATGGCGATAATACATTTTATCGGTCAATTTATTGCCAGTGACATGAATCTTGTCGGCATTCACAATGATGACGTAATCACCACAATCAACCGACGGCGAAAAGCCGGGCTTGTGTTTGCCACGCAAAACGGCGGCCACTTTGGCCGCCAGGCGGCCCAGCGTTTGCCCATCTGCGTCTACAACATACCATGTCCGCTCAACATCAGCCGGTTTGGTAATCGTTGTTCTCATTAAACATCTCTCCCAGAAATGGTTCGGAGACTTGAGGTTGCATATCGCCAATCTCAAATCTCAAATCATCATAAGTCACGTATACCAGGAACAACCCCTGTGCCGGGGCCGTCGGGCCAGCCATAGCCCGATCCTGGCTCTGCAATGCAGCTACAAAATCATCTACTGTCCACGTCCCATCTCCCACCAGTTTCAAAGAACCAACCAGGCTGCGTACCATGCGGTACAAAAAAGCGTTGGCTTCTATAAAAAAGAGCAGGAATTCTCCTTGTCGCTGCCACCGGGCGGCAAAAACGTGCCGCACACAATTTTCGCCTTTAGGTGGTTGGCCAAAGGTGGCAAAATTATGCTCACCGTGGAGGGCGGCAGCAGCGGCGTTCATCTGGTCTATCTGCAACGGCCGTGCCACCTGCCAGCTAGTCAACCGGGCCATTGGCCGGCGTGTGGGTGCATTCAACACCACATATTGGTACGCCCGCCGTTTAGCATCAAACCGAGGGTGGAAAGAAACGGGAACCTCTTTCAGTTGTAAAACAACTATATCGTCTGGCAGATGCACATTCAGTGCATTTCGCAGAGCCATGGCCCCATGCCGCCATTCGATTGTAATACCGGCCACCTGACCCAGGGCATGAACACCTGCATCAGTACGGCCGGCACCGGTAATCGTCACCGGCTGTTGGATAATCTGGTAAAGCGCCTCTTCCAGTTTGCTTTGAATGGTTGGTTGGTCAGCTTTTTGCCGTTGAAAGCCATAGTAAGCTGTGCCATCATACTCAATCAGAGCAGTGTATTGGGGCAAAGGCTAATCCTCAACCAGCAGCAGCATGGCCATATCCGCATTGTCGCCGGCGCGTTTGCCAATTTTGACCAGACGAGTATAACCACCGGGACGATCCATATAACGGGGAGCAAGATCGTCAAACAATTTTTTGACCACGTCTACTTCTTCCACATTCCCGTCATCATCTTTCACCTGGCGATAGCGGGCAATACGCGCCGCCGCCAGGCGACGGGCATGAATCTCTTGCGCCGGGTTTTCTTTGCCGCTGGTAATACCCCGTTTCGCCAGGGTGATCATTTTTTCGGCCGTTGGCCGCAACATGCGGGCTTTTGCTTCTGTCGTTAAGACCTGCTCGTAACAGATGAGATCAGACACCATATTTTTGCGTAAGGCGTTCCGATGCGCCGTGCTGCGATTCAGTCTACGACCATGTACTCTATGTCGCATTATCGTTACCTCGTTCTATCGAATGACGGCCGTACTCAGGCCTTGTCTCCATCTTCCTCTGGCAAAAAGCCTTTCACCCGTAATTGGGCTTTCAACTCATCCAGGGATTTTTCACCAAAGTTACGGATAGCCAGCATCGTTTCTTCGCCACGATCCAGCATATCCAACATCTCACCCACTTTGGTGATGCCGGTACGTTTCAAAGAGTTAAAGACACGCACACTCAAATCAAGCTGCTCAATCGGTGTGTCGTATAGCTCATTGGGAATCGAGCCTTCTTCCTCTTCTTCCACTTCTTCCGGCATGAATGTTTCTTCGCTCACACCGGCAATCGGTCGCAGCACTTGCATCATAATCTGGGCTGACTGCGCCAACGCATCTTCTGGCTTGATGGTGCCATCTGTCCAGATTTGCATCACAATGCGGTCATAATCTGCCACCTGGCCCACGCGCGTCTTTTCCACTTCATACCCCACCCGGCGGATGGGGCTGTAAATGGCGTCTACGGGCAGTTCGCCAATCGGTAGACGGCCGCGTTCTTCAGCCGGTGAATACCCACGACCCGTTTCGGCCGTCATTTCAATTTCCAGGAACGCCTCATCCGAATCAACCGTGAACAGGTACAAATCAGGATTGACAACTTCCACTTCCGGCGGCGTTTGCAGGTCGGCGGCTGTCACCGTACCGGCACCATGCACTTCCAGGCGCAGCCGGGCGGTGTCCGTGCCATGCAATTTGAGACGCAGTTGTTTCACATTGAGGATCAACTGCATCATATCTTCACGCACATACTCAATGGCCGAAAACTCATGGGGGACATCGGTAACTCTGATAGACGTAATGGCCGCGCCTGGCAAAGATGCCAGCAGCACACGTCGCAGCGAGTTACCCAGCGTGGTACCATACCCTCTTTCCAAGGGGCCAATGACAAACCGGCCATAATCCTGAGACATGGCAGTGCTTTCAATTTTGGGCAAAATAAGGTTGTTTATAGCCAACGTAAAAACCTCCCTAAAAACGAGTAAGGACAGTGAACCAGATTAGCGGCGTGAGTAGTATTCCACGACCAACTGTTCGTTGATGGAAACATCCATATCTTCCCGTGCGGGGAAGTCTTTCACTGTAGCTGACAGGTTTTTAACGTCTAATGCCAGCCAGGCAGGCACACGACGATCATCAATGTCCTGCCGTAATAGTTTAAAGTAAGTGCGCCCGGCGCTTTCGGGGCGAATCGTGATCACATCACCGGGTTTTACCAGCGCAGAGGGCACATCAATTTTACGGCCGTTCAACATAAGATGGCCATGGCTCACCAACTGGCGCGCCTGTGCCCGTGAATCGGCCAGACCAAGCCGGTAAACGACATTATCCATGCGGGTTTCCAACAGCACCAGCAAATTGGTACCGGTCAGCCCCACCTGGCGGGTCGCTTTACGGAAATAGCGGCTGAATTGCCGTTCAAAGACGCCATAGATGCGGCGCGCTTTTTGTTTTTCACGCAGCTGCATCAGATAGTCTGAAGCACGCCCACGCCGAAATTGGGCGTCACGGCCGTGCTGCCCCGGTGGGTAAGAGCGGCGCTCAAACGAACACTTCGGGGTTAAACACCGTGACCCCTTCAAAAATAACTTCTCGCCCTCGCGGCGACAAAGTTTACAAACTGGATCAGTATGTCTTGCCAACTTAATACCTCCATATGTACCAGAGAGGTTTACAGGCTTGGCAACCCGTCTTCCCTCTCAAAGATGTGTAGTAGCGCGGTTGGAAACCGGCCACAGCAGTTATATTAAACGCGGCGCTTTTTCTTCGGCCGACAGCCATTATGTGGCACCGGCGTAATATCCCGAATGCTGCGCACTCTAATACCAGAAGATTGCAAAGAGCGAATCGCCTGTTCCCGCCCAGGGCCAGGGCCATTGATGATCACGTCCATTTCCTGCATCCCATTATCATGGGCCTCTTTGGCCGCACTTTGGGCTGCCAACCGGGCGGCATACGGGGTGCTTTTGCGCGACCCCTTAAAGCCCGCATGACCGGCGCTTGACCAGGAAACGGTATTTCCGTTCATGTCCGTAATAGTGACGATGGTGTTATTGAAGGTGGCATACACATGAGCCTGCCCTTCGGGCACCATCTTCTTCGCTTTCTTGCGTGTTTGTGCTTGTCTTCTACGTCCCATATTTCTCCCTGAATAGGCAAGGGTATACAAAATACCCTTGCCATCATTGGTTACTTGCCCTTGCGACGGCCACGTCCGGCAACGGTCTTCTTTGGCCCCTTGCGTGTGCGAGCATTGGTACGGGTGCGCTGACCACGCGCCGGCAAATGACGGCGGTGGCGCAGACCTCGGTAACAGCCAATTTCAGACAGCCGTTTGATGTTCAAATTGACTTCACGCCGCAAATCCCCTTCTACCGTACAATCACTGTCAATAATTTGCCGCAGTTGAGACACTTCAGCCTCAGACAAATCTTTGACACGGGTGTCTGGGTTAATGCCGGCTTGCTGCAAAATGTTCTGGCTGGTTGTTTTACCAATGCCGAAAATGTAGGTCAGACTAATTTCTACCCGTTTGTCCCGCGGAATATCAATACCAGCTATACGAGCCATAATTTTTTACCCCTGGCGTTGTTTGTGATTGGGATCTACACAAATAACACGCACAACACCCTTGCGTTTGATGATTTTGCATTTAGGACAACGACGTTTTACCGACGATGTAACTTTCATGATACTTTCTCTCTTAAAAATAGCGGCTTGCAGCAGCTAGCAACCAGCCACTATTTTCACTCTTCACTTTTTCAGGCAACATGGATGGGTTGCATACAGCAATCGCCTATTTTGCCATCATTTGTTGTTTTCGTCCAGAAAATGGGTGAATTACACCCTCTTCCCATTAGCTGCTTATGAAGTTGCCTGGGCGATTCGCTGTAGCAAATCTGCTTGCACCTCTTCAATGGGCCGGTCACCGTCTATTTCCACCAACAATCCGCGCGCAGCGTAATACGCCAACAACGGCGCAGTCGCTTCCTCGTACACCTGCATCCGGTGGCGAATGGTTGCTTCATTGTCGTCGGCGCGCCCTTCAATCTCCGCCCGCTTTTGCAGACGCTTCACCAGCACCTCCACATCCACGTGGATGTGAGGCACAATGGCTATATTGCTGTTAAACGTCTCGGTCAGCAGATGATCCAGGGCATCAGCCTGAAAAACATTGCGCGGGAAACCATCCAGGATAGCCCCCCTCGCGCAATCTGGCTGCGCCAGCCGATCTTTCAGCATCGCCACTGTTACTTCATCCGGTACCAGCGCGCCTTTTTCCATGTAGGAGTTCGCCAGTTTGCCTAACTCCGTCTGGTTTTTAAGGTTAGCCCGGAATAAGTCGCCGGTAGCTACCTGGGGCATGCCCAATTTCTCTTGCAGCAGTTTTGCCTGCGTGCCTTTGCCTGCGCCGGGCGCGCCCATCAAAACAATAAACGTTGCCATTTACAGGAAGCCCTCGTACTGCCGCATGAGCAACTGCGATTCGAGCTGACGCATGGTATCAATGACCACACCCACCACAATGATCAAACCGGAACCGCTGACGACCAATGCCGCACTTTGTAAGCCGGGGATGCCGATGATATAGCCAATCAGTTGCATCAATCCGGGCAAGATAGCAATGGTTCCCAGAAAAACAGCGCCGGCAAAGGTGATACGCCGTACAACAGCCATGACATACACTTCTGTGCGTTTACCGGGCCTAATACCAGGGATAAAGCCGCCCTGCCGCTGCAACGTCTGGGGAATGTTTTGTTGGCGGATCATGACGTCAGTGTAAAAGAACGTGAACCCAACCACCAATAAGAAGAAAGTTAGCCAGTACAGGTAAAAACCAATACTACCAGGGTCCTGATTGGCAAATCCGGCAATAGCCTGGGCTACATTGGCCACAAACTCGTTGCCGCTGTCCACAAAGATACCGGCAATCAGCGGCGGAAAGATGACGATGGAGTTAGCAAAGATGATCGGAATCATGCCCGCCGTATTGACCTTCAGCGGCACATAACTGCTTTGGCCCTGGTACACCTTACGGCCGCGCACACGACGGCCGTACTGCACCGGTATACGCCTTTGCCCTTCTTGCACCACCACAATGACAAACAGTGTCGCCAGGGTAATCAAGATAAAAGCGGTGACCATAAAGACCGTTTGCGCCGTTGTATTATCCGGGGCAAACAGTTGTGCCAGTCCCGGCAAAATCCCGGCCACAATGCCACTGAAAATGATCAGCGAAATACCCTGGCCAATGCCATCTTCCGTGATCAATTCACCCAGCCAGATGGCAAACATCGTGCCACCTAACATGGCAAACAACGTTGTCAATGTGGGTAATATCGTACCCGCTTCAAAACCAAAGTTCGGCATGATAAATTCCATGCCGCCCGCGCCTAAACTGAAACCGACCAGCCGAATCTGACCAATAGCCTGTAGCAAAGCCAGAGGCACAGTCAGGTAGTAGGTATACCGGTTCATCTTGTTCCGGCCTGTTTCCCCTTCGCTAGCGAGTTCTTGTAACTGGGGAATGATGGGCGTCAACAACTGAATGATGATGGAGGCGGTAATGTAGGGATAGACGCCCATCGCCATCACCGAGAAGTTCCGCACCGCCCCACCAGACAAGAGGTCTAAAAAGCCAACGACGGCGTTGGGGCTGGCCTGCTGGGTGAAGATCGTCCACGCTTCCAGGTTGACGCCGGGCACAGGAATGTTAGCCGCCAGCCGATAAATGATTAACAGACCGATGGTAAACAAAATCCGCCGGCGTAGATCGGGCAAGGCAAAAGCGGCGCGCATTGATTCAATCATAGTTGCTCCTCACTTCCTCGTGATATTTGCTGTGGCCGGTTTCAAACCACGCCACAGCAAATCTCCAGAATTTAGCCCGTATAAGGTAACACCTCAATGGTACCACCAGCCGCTTCGATTTTGCTTTTAGCTGATTCTGAGAACCGGTGCGCTTTCACGGTCAGTTTGGCATTCAGTTCGCCATCACCCAGGATAACCACCGGGTCTGTAGGCTTTTTGATCAAACCAATGGCAGCCATGACCTCTGGCGTCACTTCAATATCGCCAAAATCTATTTCGTTCAAGCTGCCTAGATTGACCGGCTTGTAATAGATTTTGCGGATATTGGTAAAGCCACGTTTGAAGGGCAAACGGCGGGCTAAAGGCAACTGACCACCTTCAAAGTATTTGCCTTTGCCACCGCCACTACGGGCATTCTGGCCTTTGGTACCCCGACCGGCGGTTTTACCCTGCCCGGCAGAAATACCACGACCCACTCGCTTGCGCTTTTTTTTCGATCCTGAATCGGGGCGCAGATCGTGTAATTGCATCTTATTCTACCTCTTCCACTGTCACCAGATGGCTGACTTTATGGATCATGCCGCGAATCACGGCCGTGTCATCATGCTCCACCGTCTGGTTCAATTTCGTCAATCCCAGGGCGCGAATTGTGCGCTTCTGGTCTTCTTTATAACCAATGCCACTTTTGGCATACGTTACCAGTAATTTCTTAGCCATCATTTCCGACTCCAAAACGGCGCGACGTCATTGGCGCTTTTGCCCCGGTTGGCAGCTACCTGGTCTACGTGTTGCAAACGACGCAGGCCATCCATCGTTGCCAGCATCACATTCAAAGAGTTATCGCTGCCCAACGATTTGGACAGAATGTCTTTGTAGCCGGCTGCTTCGATCACCGCGCGCACACCACCACCGGCAATAACACCCGTACCGGGTGAAGCCGGCTTCAGGAATACCCGCGCCGCGCCATGCCGCCCCACAATCTCATGGGGAATGGTGCTGCCTACAATCGAGACCGATTCCAGATTTTTGCGCGCCGCTTCCAGCCCTTTGCGAATGGCATCTGGCACCGAACGTGCCTTGCCTATCCCCACAGCTACCCGGCCTTTGTTGTCACCCACCACAACGGTCACACGAAAAGCGAACCGGCGGCCACCTTTTACCACTTTCGCCACACGCGCAATGTCAATGATGCGCTCATCGTATTCTTGTTCAAACGCTTGTCGTCTCTGGCCCATTGTTGTCTCCTTTAGAATTCCAGACCGCCCTCACGGGCGCCATCGGCCAGGGCCTGGATACGGCCGTGATACAAATAACCGCCGCGATCAAACACCACCTGTTTTACGCCGGCCGCCTGGGCACGTTCAGCTACCGCTTTACCAACCAGCGTAGCCTGCTCCTTCTTTGTTTTCCCTGCCAAGTCTGCCCGCAAATTTTTGTCCACCGTCGAAGCCGACACAATGGTGTGCCCGGCATGATCATCAATCACCTGCACATAAATATGCTCCAAACTGCGGAACACATTCAAACGGGGACGTTCGGCCGTACCGGACAACTTTGCCCGAATCCGACGATGACGACGCTTGCGTGCTTCACGAGATTTAATAGCCATCGTTAAACCACCCTCTTATACCTTACCCGCCTTACCAGCTTTACGGCGGATTGTTTCATCGCTATACCGAATACCTTTGCCTTTATACGGCTCCGGCGGGCGCTGCTTGCGGATCACCGCCGCAATTTGCCCTAACGCCTGTTTGTCAATCCCCTTGATAATCACCCGCTTACCACGATCTTCCACCTCAAAAGAGATGTCTTGGGGGGGTTCATAGGTGATGGGATGGGAGTAGCCCAGGTTCAAAACCAGGTTTTTACCGTTCATTTCAGCCCGGTAGCCCACACCCTCAATCATCAGCGTCTTGGTAAAACCTTCACTCACGCCGACCACCATATTGTTCAACAAAGCGCGGGTCAAACCATGCAAAGCGCGATGCTCACTATTATCAGTTGGCCGTTTCACAGACAAAACGCCATCTTCCTGTTCAATGAGCATATCGGGATGAAGCGACTGCGAAAGCTGGCCTTTTGGTCCTTTCACCAGCACCGTCGTCCCTTTGGTTTCAATGCTTACCCCTTTAGGGAGTGAAATCGGTTGTTTGCCTATACGAGACATCACATACCTCCCTTACCAAACCTTGCAAAGAACTTCGCCACCCAAACCCAGTTGGCGCGCTTTTTGCCCGGTCATAATACCCTTGGAGGTGGTCAGAACGACAACACCCATCCCACTCAATACCCAGGGGATTTCCTTTTTGCCCGCATAGATACGCCGGCCAGGACGGCTCACCCGTTCCAGACCAGTAATCACAGGCCGACGATCACGACGACCACCCACATATTTCAATTTAACAAGAATAACAGCCTGCGGTTTTTCCGGTAACACCTGGAAATCTTCGATGTAACCTTCTTCTTTCAAAACCTGCGCTACTGCTTCTTTTACTTTAGAATGAGGCACCGAAACCGTCTGGTGTTGGCGCATCATCGCGTTCCGCATCCGGGTTAACATATCCGCAATCGGATCACTCATAGACATAATGCACCTCCTACCAGCTTGCTTTCACCACACCAGGGATATTGCCCTTCAGCGCCTGCTCACGGAAACAAATACGGCACAGCCCAAAGCGGCGAATATACCCCCGTGGACGGCCACACAAATAACAACGATTCCGTACCCGTATCCGATACTTGCGGCGTGTTTCCCGCGCTACCATGGATTTCTTTGCCATCTTTCACTCCTGCCCGCAGTATAAGGTGTGTGATTTCCCTTACTTACAGGCATTAAATTGCAATTGAGTAATTGGGTAATTACTCAATTACTCAATTACCTCTTACATGTCCCGTTGGAAGGGCATGCCTAATAACGCTAACAATTGGCGACCTTCTTCATCGGTCTTAGCGGTGGTCACAATACTTACTTCCATGCCCCGCAATTTGTCAATTTTGTCGTAGTTGATTTCCGGGAAAATCAACTGTTCCCGCAACCCAAGAGTGTAATTACCACGGCCGTCAAACGCATCCGGCGACACACCCTGAAAATCGCGCACACGAGGCAACGCCAGGTGAATCAACCGGGTCAAAAACATCCACATCCGGTCACCACGCAGCGTCACCTTCACGCCAATAGCTCGGCCTTCACGCAGCTTAAACCCGGCAATCGAGTTCTTCGCTTTTGTTACGATCGGCTTCTGGCCCGTAATAAGCGTCATATCATTAGTGGCAAATTCAATTGCTTTGGCATTATCCAACGCCTCGCCTAAACCTACATTCACCACCACCTTCGTAATACGTGGCGCTTGCATCACGCTTTGGTAGCCAAATTCATTCATTAACGCCGGTACCACATCATTTTGGTACTGCTCTTTTAATGGTGTTAACACATTTACCTCCGAGTTGAGTGGCAGGATAGCATACAGCCAGACGAATCGTTTGCCGTACTCAGGTTTCCTGGCGTACTCAGGCTTCCTGGCTCACCTCTAACTAATAACCACTTAGTCAATATCTTTACCGCTTTTCTTAGAAAAGCGGACACGATGACCTTCTTCATCACGCCGAACACCCACACGGGTCGGCTCACCGGTATGCGGGCAAACCAGCATCACATTGGAAACATCCACCGGCGCCTCAAATTCAATGATGCCGCCTTGCGCTTGTGAACGACCACCGGTTGGTCGGGGTTTTTGGTGTTTCTTAACCAGATTAATACCAGAAACCACCACCCGATTTTTACCGGGAATCACACGCTGCACGGTACCGCGAATGCCTTTGTCATTACCAGCAATGACTTCTACTTGATCACCAACTTTAATACGCATGGCTAAAGCACCTCCGGCGCTAAAGACAGGATACGGCTAAATCCGGCCTGCCGTAATTCACGGGCTACTGGGCCAAAGATACGGGTCCCCACCGGGTTTTTACTGGTGGGATCAATAATCACGGCCGCATTGTCATCAAAGCGAATATAGGTGCCATCATCCCGCTTATACTCTTTGGCAGTGCGCACGATGACCGCTTTGACAACCGTCCCTTTTTTCACATTTGAATTCGGCGTCGCTTTTTTCACGGTAGCGGTGACAATATCGCCCACACTGCCATAACGGCGTATGGAACCACCCATCACCTGAATCACCAGTAGTTCGCGGGCGCCAGAATTATCGGCCACATTGAGTCGGCTTTCTTTTTGAATCATGATCCACCTGCCTTATTCTGCGCGTTCCAAAATGGAGACCACAGCCCACCGTTTTTCGCGGCTGATCGGCTGGGATTCAATAATTTCCACACGATCACCAATGCGGCATTCGTTCTTTTCGTCATGCGCCTTGAATTTTTTATCCAGGCGCAGCACTTTTCCATACATGGGGTGCCGTTTGACCGTTGTTACCTTCACAATGACAGTTTTGTCCATCTTGTCACTGGTCACGACACCTTGTAGACGTTTGCGTTGTTCTCTCATCTTTACACCTACCCCGCCACTTTGTAGCTGGTAACAAGCCGGGGCTGACCTTTCGCCTCAACTTCTTTTTTGGTACGCGGCCGTTTTTTGTTCAGGTCTACCACGGCAGAGGCCACATTTTTGTTGGCGGCGGTAAATTCCACCTGCCAGGCGCTGGCCTCATAATCAAAGTGGGCGGCAGCCTGCCACTCCTGCCCACGCAGAGCATTGGCAATCTCTGGTTCGGTCGCCGCCGCCTGCACGGCCAGGCTGCGCATGTGCAGCACAGTCTCTAGTTGGGCAATTTCCCGGCGCGCCACTTTTAAGCGAGAGTAATCTTCAAGCTGCCCAGATGCGCGGCGGAAGCGCAGGTTAAACAACTCTTCGCGAGCGTCTTCCAACATCTTCTCTAATTTCTCTTCGCTCATGCTGCGAAGTTCAACGATATTTGCCATTACAACCGATCCTCCCGTGATACGATTTGGGTCTTAATAGGTAGTTTGTAACTGGCAAGCAGCAGCGCTTCGCGGGCCTGGGCTTCCGGTACGCCGGCAACCTCAAACAGAATACGTCCTGGTTTGACAACGGCTACGTAATGGTCTACCGAACCTTTACCTTTGCCCATGCGCGTTTCGGCGGGTTTGGCGGTAACCGGTTTGTCCGGAAAGATGCGAATCCAGTATTTACCGCGCCGCTTATTATGGCGTACAACCACCCGGCGGATAGCTTCAATCTGGCGGCTGGTAATCCAACCAGGTTCCAGCGCTTGCAAGCCAAGCTCGCCGTTTTGCAATTCCGTGCCGCCTTTTGCCATACCTGTGGTTCGACCGCGAAATTGCTTGCGATACTTGGTACGTTTTGGCATTAACATAGCTTCTACTCCAGAAGTTCAACTTTTTCCAAAAGTTAAACTTCTCTTTTATTCGGATATGTATACATCCATTACTTCAGTGATCTGGCTTTTACGGGGTAAAATTTCACCCTTATAGACCCAGACCTTGACGCCGATCATGCCATAAGTGGTCAAGGCTTCGGTAAAGCCATAATCGAGATCGGCGCGCAGGGTATTACGGGGCACACGGCCGTCCCACAACTTTTCTTTCCGCGCCATTTCCGAACCGCCTAAACGGCCGCTCACTTCAATGCGCACACCTTCAGCGCCCTGGCGCATGGCTTGTTGAGCTGCTTTTTTCATAGCCCGGCTGTGGGCAATACGCCGTTCCAGTTGCCCGGCGATATTTTCGGCGATCAACTGGGCGTTGGTATCGGGCTGGGTAATCTCTTCCACCTCAACACGAACCGCCTTGCCGGTTAAATCTTTCAAAGCACCACGTAAATCTTTCACGGCCGTGCCCTTGCGGCCAATGACAATACCGGGCCGGGCCGTATGAATCGTCACCTGCACCTGTTTTGGCGCCCGTTCAATCTCAATTAAAGAGATGCCCGCTTTCGGCATTTCCTTTTTAATGAATTTCCGAATTTTGAAATCTTCGTGCAACCGGTTGGTATATTGCTGACCCTCGGCAAACCAGCGCGTATTCCAATCCCGAATTGTCTTTAATCTAAACCCAATTGGATGTACTTTGCGTCCCAATTTATGCCTCCATCTCGTCCGTTATCCGTTATTTCGTAATTCGTTATCCGTAATCCGACTTCTATTCACGGACTATGGCTCACGGCTCACGGCTCACGGCTCACGCACTTATTTAGCTTCCGTAGTCCACTATCTCACGTTCCGTCAAAACAACGGTGACGTGAGAGGAGCGATGCACCTGCGGCCGAAAACGGCCACGGCCGGCAAAACGACCACCATAACGCCCTTTACGGCGACGCGGCCCTTCGTCGGCAAAGATACGGCTGACAACCAACTCATCCGCATCCAGACCATAATTTTGTTCGGCATTCGCCACCGCTGACTGAATCAGCTTGTACACAGGCTTAGCGGCACGTTGGGGCATGAACTGCAACGCACTCATTGCTTCCTGAGCATCTTTGCCACGTACCGCATTCACCACCAACCGTACTTTGCGCGGCGAGATTTGTAAATGACTCAACTTTGCCGTAATTTCAAATGCTTCTGCCATGATTACCGCCGCCCCTTCTTTTCAGCTTTGCTCACATGCCCACGATACGTCCGTGTGGGGGCAAACTCGCCCAACTTGTGGCCGACCATGTTTTCTGTGACGTAAATGGGGATATGACGACGGCCGTCATACACAGCAATCGTATGCCCCACCATCTGTGGGAAAATTGTGCTGGCCCGCGACCACGTCCGGATCACCTGACGCTGCTTCGCCTCATTCAATTTTTCCACCTTACGCAGCAGTTTTGGGCTGATAAATGGCCCTTTCTTTAATGAACGTCCCATGTTAGTTCACCTCCTACCGACGCTTCTTGGAGCGACGGCGGAAAATATACTTATCCGTCGCCTTATTATGGCGTGTGCGCCGACCCAGCGCCGGTTGTCCCCAAGGCGTCTTGGGGCCGGCCATCCCAATGGGCGAACGCCCCTCACCACCACCATGTGGATGGTCACGCGGCGACATAGCCGTACCGCGCACCGTCGGGCGAATGCCCAGATGCCGCTTGCGGCCCGCCTTGCCTAACTTCACATTACCATGTTCCACATTCCCCACCTGCCCAATCGTCGCCAGGCAATCCTTCGGCACGTACCGCTCTTCGCCAGAAGGCAGACGCAGCAAGGCAAATTGAGGATGATCTTTTGAAAGTAACTGCGCCGACGTACCGGCCGAACGCACCAACTGCGCCCCCCGGCCCACTTGCAGTTCAATGT
The DNA here is from genome assembly GCA_900696625.1 of uncultured Chloroflexota bacterium. Lineage (GTDB taxonomy): Bacteria > Chloroflexota > Anaerolineae > Promineifilales > Promineifilaceae > CAADGU01. Next base: position 18,290 of record CAADGU010000344.1, read on the forward strand.
TGTGAATCATCGTACCCAACGGAATGTCGCGCAAAGGCAGTGCATTCCCCGGCCGAATTTCAGCCATCGGGCCACTCATCACCTTATCCCCCACCCGCACACCTAACGGCGCCAGCATATACCGCTTTTCACCATCGGCATAAACCAGCAAAGCAATACGGGCAGAGCGATTCGGGTCATATTCAATCGTTGTCACCTGCGCGGGGACACCAAATTTATCGCGCCGCTTAAAATCAATTTCGCGGAAACGACGCTTGTGTCCCCCACCACGATGACGGATGGTCACTTTTCCCCGGAAATTACGCCCGCCGCGCTTCCGCAGACCTCGTGTCAACGAAGCCTCCGGTGCGGTATTCGTAATCTCCTCAAAAGTCTGACCACTCATATCACGGCGGCCAGGAGAAGTTGGTTTAAACAGTTTAATTGGCATACTTTCCTCCAAGGATGGACGCTAGACTCTTATAGTCGTAACAGGAACATCACCCCATTCGCCAAAGTCCTCATCCCTGCTCTATTTACACGCCTTCAAACAGGTCAATTGTGTCACCAGGAATCAGCGTCACAATTGCCTTCTTCCAGCCCGGTCTGCGCACGGCTACACGCCGCAAACGGCGGGAACGTTTGGCCGGCATATTCATCACACGCACCTTATCCACCGTCACTTTTGGCCAGGCCAGTTCTATCGCCTGCTTGATCATGTGTTTGTTCGCACGTGAATCCACCACAAAGGTGTATTGGTTATAAAAATCGGCGCTGCGGTTGCTCTTTTCCGTCACCACCGGCCGACGAATAATGTCACGCCAATGTAATTGCATGATTTATTCCTCCTCACCTTCTGCAGCCTGATCCTGGACTTCAGCTTCTTCTACCTCTGCCTCAATATCGGCCACCTCTTCGACTTCTACTTCGTCCTCATCGTCAAAGTCAAAATCCAGATCATCCTCCAGGCTCAGAAAACTGGTTACAACATCCAGCGCCGCCAATGGCATAACAATCTTATTGTAACCAAGCAGATCTCGGATATTGAGGTAACCGGCCGGCAATGCCTTCACAGAGGGCAGATTACGCGCCGATTTCTCCACATTTTCATCCTTGGCTGCAAGCAGCAACAAGGCGTTGTTCTCCACCGATAGCCGCTTCATCAAAGCCACCATCTCTTTGGTCTTAGGTGCATCCATCGTGACTTCGTTCACGACTATAATTTCACCGTTGCTGGCTTTGGCGCTAAGCGCCGACCGCAAGGCAGCCCGGCGCATCTTGCGTGGCATGTTTTTCACATATTTACGCGGCTTGGGGCCATGCGCCACACCACCACCCACAAAAATAGGAGCGCGGCGGCTACCGTGGCGGGCATTACCCGTTCCCTTCTGCCGGTAAATTTTGGCCGTGGAGCGATTAACTTCTGAGCGCCCTTTTGCCTTGTGCGTACCTAAACGCGCATTCGCCAGTTGGCGCACCAATGCCTGGTGCATCAAACCGCGATTAATCTCTGCTTCAAAGATGCTGGCCGGAAGCTCCACACTGCTCACTTCCTCTCCAGCCATGTTATATACAGGAACTTTCATCACAACGCCTCCACTAACCCTTCGCCGCCTGACTAATAATGACCAGGCCACCCTTTACACCGGGAATAGCACCCTTGACAGCAATCAAATTTCTCTCCGGGTCAACCCGTACCACTTCCAGGTTTTGCGCGGTATAGCGTTCGTTGCCGCTACGGCCAGCCATCTTTTTACCCTTAAAAACATGCCCGGTACCGGAAGTCCCGCCAATAGAACCAGGGGCGCGCCAACGGTCAGATTGACCATGTGTGGTGGAACCACCACCAAAACCCCAACGCTTGACGACGCCGGTGTAACCACGTCCTTTGGTCTTGCCGGTGACATCAACATGCTCGCCTACCGTAAACTGTTCAACGGTAAGCTGCTGCCCCACCTCGTACCCTTCAGCTTCTTTGGTACGAAATTCTTTCAAATGTTTAAGCGCCGGAATGTCACTGCTTCGTTTACGACGAGGATGCGTTTTGTCCGTTTTCAGCAAACCTAAATGGCCGCGCTCTCCCTGGGACAAACGTTTTTCTTTTGTGTCGCCGAATCCAAGTTGAACGGCCGTGTACCCGTCCGTCTCTTCCGTCTTAACCTGTGTCACATAGCATGGTCCCGCCTGAATGATAGTAACCGGTGTCACCAGACCACTTTCATCAAACACCTGAGACATGCCAATTTTAATTCCCAGTAAACCTTTCATTTATACCTCCAGGACTGTCAGCTACCGGGTATTCGCTGCATCATCCTGACAACTCACTTCACTATAGATGAGTTATTCAGACATCAAATAGAAATCTCAATATCCACACCGGCTGGTAAATTCAGCCGCATAAGCGTATCAATCGTCTTCGAATCAGGATTGATCACATCAATCAACCGCTTATGAGTACGAATCTCAAAATGCTCATGAGAATCTTTATCAATAAACGTGCTGCGTCGCACCGTAAACCGTTCAATCTTTGTCGGCAAGGGCACCGGGCCTACCACACGAGCACCAGTACGTTCGGCCGTACCCACAATACGCTTGGCCGATTGATCCAGCACACGATGATCATAAGCCTTCAAACGAATACGAATTCTTTGTTTTGACATACGCTGCCTCAAAGTGAAGGACGCCGGTTTTCCCAGCGTCCCTACACATCGCTAATCGAGAATCTTGGTAATAACACCAGCGCCGACCGTCAGGCCACCTTCACGAATGGCAAAACGGCTGCCCTCTTCCAATGCCACCGGGATGATCAACTCCACATTCATGTTCACATTGTCACCCG
>CAADGU010000345.1 GCA_900696625.1 uncultured Chloroflexota bacterium
ACTTCGCCTATGAAGAGACCATCCAGGAAGATGCCCTGCGCCTGGTGGCCGCCAAAGTAGCGGCTGCCTTACGGGTCAACGGCGACACCGTCGGCGATGACAGCCTGGCTGAACTCGACGACCTCACTTCCGGTGATCTGGTAGCGACGCTGGCCAAAATCATCACCGGCGACGTGCAGATTGAAGCCCATAGTTTGCAGCAGGCGTTTGCCGAAGCCAATGCCAGCCTGCGTCAGGCTAATGCCCTCATTGGCGAATACACTGTTGTTGAAGATGATGACGATGAGCAGCCACTACCAGCTTTGGAAACGATTAGGCAATGGCCCGTCCTGAATACCTCGCCAGGTGCAGCACAGGCTCTGTCAAGGGGGTCATTACTGACCCTGGCCGGTAATGGAAACGTCATGCGCCAGCCGTCCCTGTTCTCAGGTGATCAGGTGAAACTAAATGGCATGACGGCCATTGCCTCCCTCAATGGAAATGACAGGAATGGAAATACCAACACCTTACCCCAGCAAGAAACCTTTAACTCCGCTTGTAGAGAAGACAATAACAAACCACCCGTGCCTCGGCCGCGCCTGCTTATTGGGTGACGGTTGGCAAAAAGACGTGCTACAATGGGGTATGAATTCGATTCATAGTCAGAGATAGAGGGCAAGGATAATAAGGATGAGCAGTGAGATCCAACCACTGGACGAATATGAAGGCATTCGCCGAATTTGGGATGAAAGAACCAGCCGTTGGTGGTTCGCGGTCGTTGATGTCATCTACATTTTGAGTGAAGCAACCGACCCCAGTCGCTATTGGGCCGATATGAAGCGGCGAGATGAATCGGGGCAACTTCTCGCACTCTGCGAGAAGTTCCCGCTGAAAAGTCGCCAAAATAATCGAACCTACCAAACAGAATGTGCGGATCAGCAGGGCATCTTACGCATCGTCCAATCCATCCCTTCCCCCAAAGCAGAGCCTTTCAAACAATGGCTGGCCATGACAGGCAGCCGGCGTCTGGACGAAATTCAGGCTGACCCTTTGGAAGCAGAACGCGAAAAATACCGTCTGGCCAGATATGACGAAGATTGGATTAATGCCCGCCTTGGCTCGATCACCACGCGCAACCAACTCACCGATGAGTGGCAGAATCGTGGTGTGCAAAACCGTGAATACGGTATTCTCACCAATGAGATTCACAAAGGCACCTTTGATACCATGAGTGTGAAAGAGCACAAGGAGCTAAAGGGCCTCAAAAAAGAGAATCTACGGGATCACATGACGCCATTGGAACTCGCTTTTACCATCCTTGGCGAAGCCTCCACCATTGAAGAAATCAAGGATATGGATGCCAAAGGCCTTGAAGAAAATAGAAAAGCGGCGCAAAAGGGCGGGAAAAATGCGGGAATTGCCCGCCAATCATTTGAGAAAGCATCGGGCCGGCCCGTCATTAGCGATCAATCCTATCTTGAATCCCGTAGGAAGCTGCAAGCTGGTGAAAACCCAGACGATGAACCACCCTTTTAAGTAGCATTGCCGTTGACCAGCGTCCCCCTAGCTTAGAGAACTGATAATTTTGATCTGTCAGCCACCACAAAATTCTATGGTTGACCGAACCCTGCGGATTGTATAAATCCGCAGGGTGTGAAAAGAGTGGTAGCAAGAACTTCTCGCATTTTGCGAGAAGTTCTCTAAGGCCACCTTGCTGTAGCCAGTGTCACATCTGTGCCACATGTGCTTGCCACTCACCAGCGCGTCGGCCATTGGCGCTGGTTGTCCGCTGCGTGCGCGGCATGGGTCAAGGCGGGCGCAATCGCCAACAATTCATCCAGCAGTTGCAGCAGGCCTTTGCCGATGCCGAGGTCAGCCTGCTCCAGACTAACACCCTCATCGGCGAAAACATCGTTGTTGAAGATGATGAGGATGAGAAGTCATTACCAGCTTTGGAAACGATGAGACAACAGCCTGTCCTGCGTACTTCAGGCTCCACACAGGCTCTGCCGAGGGGAGCATTACCGACCCTGGCCGGTAATGGACACGTCAGGCGCCAGCCATGCCTGTTCTCAAGTGACCAGGTGAAACCGAATGTTGCCGCCACCGTTGCATCCTTCAATGGAAACGGCAGACATGAAGAGAGCAATACTCCGCCCCGGCAAGAAACTTCCCCATCATCTGATGAAGATGGTCACACCAAACCGCCAATACCACGGCCGCGCGCCTGTTGATCAACCAATTAGGACTGAAATAGAAGGAGAATTTCATGAGCTACAAAGTACAGTTTGAAATCGAGTTTCCCTGGACGTTTGCAGAAGCGGAAGCGGCCGAGTGGCTATTGGTACGTCGGTATGGACTGCATGGTGTTAGCCATAACCGGTTGTCAAGGGCTATTTACCAGGCGACGCTGGAAGCCGTGGAGCGAGAAGCCATTGAATCCGCGGCTGCGTTTGCGAAAGTGTTAGGGGAGCCAGAACCACTACCAAAAGGAAACGCCCATGAATAGTGCTGACCTGGGCACTGCCTGACTTGTGCTTGAAGAGATAGATCCCGCCTTTTCCAATATCACTGGGCATCCAACCGACCACAAGGAAGTAGTGGGGCTTGGTCGTAAGGCCATTTACTCCACGCTGTCGCTCCCTTCCAGCCACAAATTGTACGCATAGGCGGCTGCTCAAAAACAAGATGGTATTGTATAATTGTGCCCACAATTATTGAGCGCACAATTATATAGTGATTGAGGTGTTACCATTAAATTCGTGGGGCGAAAACGGGAATTACAAACTTTGGAAAAGCTGCTACAGTCACCAGAAGCAGGCTTGCTTATCCTGTACGGCCGTCGTCGGGTAGGCAAAACCTGGCTGGTGACCCACTTTCTGGAACAACACCAGGACGTTCTTGCTTTCTGTTGGATGGCTACCACGCACAACGAAGCGTACCAGTTGCGTGACTTTTCCCAGGCCGTCTTGCGTTACGACCCGCGCATGGCCGCGCCCCCCACTGCTGATTTCACCTTTGCCAGTTGGGAAGATGCCCTGAATCATCTAGCCGACATTGTCGTCTTAAATACGCAATCTCACCTGGTTATCCTGGATGAGTTCACGTATCTATTGCGCAATGAACCGGCCATTAGCAGCGTCTTTCAAAAGGTGTGGGATCATCGCTTTTCCAAAATCCCCAGCTGAAATTGGTGCTAACTGGCTCCCTGATGGGCATAATGACCCGCCAGGTCATTTCCCCAGGCGCCTTTATACGGCCGGGCGACGGCGCAGATACGCCTGCGGCCGCTGCCCTACGCCGCTTTGACCGAGCTGTTTCCAGAGCGAACGGCCGTTGAACGGGTATCCATCTACGGCGTGACAGGCGGTGTGCCAGCGTACCTGGAGTTATTTACCCGCACCGGCGACTTCAAGAGCGCTTTACAAGAACATGGGCTAGACGCGGGCAGCATCTTGTTGTCTGATCCCCCTGTCATTCTGTACGAGCAGTTACAGGATCCACAATCCTATGAATCTGTTTTATCAGCTATCGCCGGTGGGTTTCACCAATGGTCAGATATCGCCAAGATGGCCATAGTGACAGACACTGCCTTAGGCCATTATCTCAAGGTGCTGCAAGAGTCTGTCAACGACAATTAGAAATGCCCATCAACGACAATTAGAAATGCCCATACCATTCCCATAAAAATACGCACCGACAAGCCGCCAGCCAGCTTGCCAACCATTGCCATAGACCCTCCTTAACGCTTCCCATCTGTCACCATACCTCATTGAGCCACACGGCCGTTTCCTTGTTTTTCGCATGGCATCGTTTCCTGGTGTCCCACTCATGAAGGTTTGCCGCAGTGGGGCAGTGGATGGGGGAAGCGAATAAACGGATGGAGGCGACAGCGCTTTGGCGGCGTAGGGGGTGAATGTGGGGGTACGGCCGTTGGCAGTGACGGCCGTGTTTTTTTGTGTGGGGGTACGGCCGTTCACCCCCTCACCTGCTCACCCCATCATGGAAGGGGCACGGCCGTGTTCACTTTCTGTTATAATGGCGTCATCATTTTCTGGTGTGAGGTGACAAATGAGTGTAAACGCAATTTTGGAGGCAGTGCAGTTTGTGGTGGATCAACAGGGGCAGCAAACGGCCGTGTTGTTAGACCTGCAAACCTGGGACAGCCTGCGTTATCTTCTGGAAGAACTGGCTGAGGATGAGCGTTTCGGCCAGTTGATGTTGGCGGTGGCAGGTGATGAAAAGTTTGTGCGGGAAACCGCCTGGCAGGAATACCAGGCATACCTGACTGACTCAGAACCATGACCTGGCACATTCAATACACACGCACATTTCTCAAAGAAATGGCTCGTTTACCTGTGCCAGTTCGGGAGCGCGTAGAAGCGATTGCGTTTGGCGAGGCCATCCAACAAGACCCATTTTTGGCAGGCAAGACGCAAAAATTAGTCGGCTACAAGACCTTCTATAAAATTCGTGTTGGTGACTACAGAATCGGGGTACACATTGACACTGCCAATGAAATGGTGGAGTTTCAACGTGTTTTACACCGACGCGAAATTTACCGCGATTTCCCCTGAGTGGCACAGGTATGGCACGGCGATGACGATAGGATGGGGCAGGGGCAACAGCGAATTGTAGTGGGAAACAAATTTGGCAGTACGGCCGTCAGACAATGACGGCCGTGTTTTTTTGTGGTGGGGGTACGGCCGTCGGCCGGTTTCGGCCTGGTGCAGGGAGTGACCGCCTGGCCATTTCCATCTGGAAACTGAATAACAACAAAATCTGACACACACGCTGCGGGAACACTCACGGCCGTGCCCACTGCATCGCCTCTACGCCAATTTCACCCGGTTGCCAGCTGTACTGAAACATCTCATATAAAAAATACTCGGCCTCGCGCATGTCCGCGCCAAAGGTCTGGTAGAGATAAGCAACGGCCGTCTCGTCTAGCGTTACCCTGGGCACATCTGGTAGGCCAAAATAGGCCAGCCGCCGTTCCAGCCAGGTATGGTAATGGGACAGGGAGATTTCGGCATCCAGCCAGACCGTCGTCAGCGGCAGGTGGGCGCGGCGGAAGTGGGGCGTCAGGTCGGTGTGGCTGCTAAAGAGAAAGGTCACGGCCGTGCCCCAGCCCAACCAGCGCCGCCGTTCCCGCCAGCGCAGTCGCTGCGCTTCATCCAAAACAAAGACATCCCCAGCAACCGGCTCTAACACAAAATGGCTCTGCCCCTCCGGCAGGTACTCATACACCACTCCCTGCCCCTGCGCCTGTGCCATCGCCGCCAGTTTGAGCAGGGTGGTCGTCTTACCGCACCCTTTGGGGCCAAGCAGTTGCAGATGGGTAAACCCTTCGTCCAGGATTTGTTGCACGGCGGGGGGGATGAAGGCCACGGCCGTCCACTCCTCCGCCGTCAGCGCCCCAAACGGATTTTTGCTGTATCCTAACCGGTGGTGGAAGAAAAAATCCCTGTTTGTCATGTTGGTGGAATTGAGTAATTGAGTAATTCGGTAATTACTCAATTACCCAATTACTCAATTACCTGTCTACCCATAGTTGGAATCCCTATACCTGTAGGGCATAATAGTACCATGTCGAAAACATCCGCCAACATGGAGTTATTTGTATGACCAATTTTGGGCCAGCGTGGGTAGGGCAAACCCTGGGCGGTCGCTACAAAATCGAAGCTATCCTGGGTCGCGGCGGCATGTCTGCCGTTTACCGCGCCCATGATCCCAATCTGAACCGGCGCGTGGCCATCAAGATCATCCACCAAAACCTGACGGACAGCCCCGAATTCATCAAACGCTTCGAGCAGGAAGCGTCGCTCATTGCCCAACTGCGCCACCCCAACATCATCCAGGTGCATGACTTCAACCACGAAGGCAGCACTTACTACATGGTGATGGAGTATATTCCCGGTGAAACGTTATCGCACCGGCTGGAGGCGCTGAAAAATGCCGGGCTGCGCCTGCCCCTGGCCGATACCGTGCGCATTATGACCAAAATTTGCAGCGCTGTAGATTACGCCCACCAGCGGCGCATGATCCACCGCGACCTGAAACCGGCCAATGTGCTGCTTGATCTGCTGGGGGAGCCAACGCTGACCGATTTTGGTATTGCCAAAATGATCGGCGAGCAGCAGCCACAGATGGTCTCGGCCATACCGTTGGGCACGGCCGCTTACATGGCCCCGGAACAGGTGCGCGGCGAAGAAGCCGATCACCGCTCTGACATCTACTCATTGGGCATTATTTTGTATGAGATGCTTAGCGGCGACCCGCCTTTCCACGATGAATCCACTTACCAGGTGATGATTAAACAGGTGAGTGAACCGGCGCCGAACATTCAGGCGGTGGAGATGAACACGCCCCATTCGCTGGTGGCCATTGTGGAACGGGCGCTGGCAAAGGAGCCTGATGCCCGTTTCCAAACCGCCGGCGAAATGGCCAATGCCCTGAACACGGTAGGGCTGCAACTGCAAGGCCCATCCGATACCCTGGCTTCCCGCCATTTAGACCGGTTGGGCATCTTGTGGCAGCAGGCGCGGGATGCGCATGATGAGCGCGCCTGGCAGGAATGTATTGCCAAACTGGACGAACTGCGCCGCACCGACCCCGATTATCAACACCACAAAGTGAGCAGTTTGCGCCGGGATACGCTGGGGCAATTGAGCAAACAGGCCGAACGTGACTTCAGCAGCGGGCAGTTTGTAGATAGTCTGGCTGCCATCGCCGCCATCCGCCAATATGATCCCGATTACCCGGTGAATGAACTGGAATTTAAGGTGCGTATGGGGATGCAGCAGGCCGATTTGCGCCAGCAGCTTGATCACGCCTATCAAGAAGCCGTCGGCCTGTTGGAGGTACGCGATTACGAGGGAGCGCTGGATAAGTGGCACTCCATTCAACTGCAAAAAGAAACGTTGGCGGTAGCTGATCCGATGTTGGTGGAAAAACGGGCCAGAGAGGGGGCTTGCGCTATGCTGTATACGGCCGCTCTCTCAACATTATCCCAGCACCAGCCACAAGTGGCGCTGGCCAAACTGGCGCGTATTACCGAAATTGACCCCCGTTTCCCGGATTCGGCAGGGGTGAAAGCGCAGGCGGAAGCGATGCTTGCCGGGCCACCGGCGGCTCAGTCACGCCGCGCCATGATGGGGGTGGGCGGCATTATCCTGGCGCTGCTGCTGCTGATTGCTGCGGGCGTTATATGGCGGGGCATGGCCGGTGGGCCAACGGCCGTCTCCCCCACCGCCACCACGCAACTGGCCGCCCTACCGGCCACAACCACGGCCACAGCGCCCAGCGCCGCCGCTACCCACACGCCGTCCACCACTGCCACCGCCACCACCACGCCCACCGGTACGGCCGTGCCCACCGCCACCACCACGCCCACAATGACCCACACACCCGCCCCCACAGCCACACCTCAATCGTTAGACCGGGCCATTGCCCAGGAAAATGTCTCCCTCTTTGCCGCGCCCGACGCGGCATCTACCGAATTGGCTGTTATTGAAGCCGGGGAAGCGGTCTGGGTACTGGCCCGTTCGGAGACGGGTAACTGGCTGTATGTGAGCAATGATAATGGCGAGCGTGGTTTTGCCAGCCTGGAGCGGTTGACCTGGCCCGGTGATATTGAGACGCTGCGGGTGCAGCAGCCGGTGGTTGTGGTGGCTGTGCCGTCGGTCACGGCCGTGCCCTCCACTGCCAATCTCGTCTTCAACCTGTACCAGCTAGAAGGTACCCAAACTTGCAACGGCGAAGCCTGGACGATCAAGGTCTTTATGGAGGGGCAAGGAGGGAATGGGATTTACAACTATTACTGGAACGATGCTTTGCTGGTGGTCAATGCCACCGGCAGTTACACCTTTGACGTGCGCAGCGGCGGTGGCCCCGTCATCGGTACCGGCCGCGTCACCTCCGGCAATCTGTCGGCCGAAAAAGAGTTGTTTCTGACCCGGCCGAATTGTCCGTAAGAAGAGATTGAGAAATGGGGAGATTAAGAGATTGATCATCTCCTAATCTCCCCATCTCCTAATCTCTCCGTCTCCCCCATGCCCCCCGCCGCCCTCACCACCCACCACCTGAGCAAAACGTACCAGCAGCCGCAAGGCTGGCGGCGGGCGGTGCGTATGGCCCCGGTCACGGCCGTGCAAGACATCACCCTTACCGTGCCCACCGGCGAACTGTTTGGGCTGCTTGGCCCCAACGGGGCGGGCAAAACGACGCTGGTGAAGATGCTCTGTACCTTGCTGCGGCCCACGGGCGGCACGGCCGTTGTCGCCGGGCATAACCTGGACGACGCGGGCGCCATCCGGGCAGCAGTGGGGTTGGTGGTTTCTGATGAGCGCAGCTTTTACTGGCGGCTGACGGCGCGGCAAAACCTGGACTTTTTTGCCGCGCTTTATGGGCTGCACGGTGCGGCGGCGCGGCAGCGGGTGCGGACGGTGCTGTCTGAGGTGCAGCTAGACGAGGTGGCCGAACGCCGTTTTAGCAGCTTTTCCAGCGGTATGCGGCAGCGGTTGGCCATTGCCCGCGCCCTGCTGCACCAGCCCCGCCTGCTCTTTCTGGACGAACCGAGCCGCAGCCTGGACCCGACGGCGACGCAAAAGCTGCACGACCTCATTCTGCGCCTGCGCCAGGAACAGGGCATGACCATTTTTTTGATTACCCATGATCTGGCGGAGGCAGAGAAGTTGTGTGATCGGGTGGCGCTCATCCATCAGGGTCGGATTCAGGCATTGGGTCAGCCGGCGGCGCTGCGCCGGGAACTGCGCCCGCAGCGACAGTATGTGGTGCAGGTGGGGGAGATGGATATGACCGTTGCGCACACGTTCCGCCAGCAAAACGTCACGGTAGACGGCCGTACCCTCACCTTTCAGTCAGCAGAAGAGGATGGCTTATTGACGGCCGTGTTGCACACCCTGCACACCCACCACGTCCCCATCCACACCATCACCAGCGCGCCGCCCTCGCTGGAAGAAGTGTTTGCCCACTACACAGGAGAGTGAGCGGTGAGCGGTGAGCGGTTTTACTGCTTACTGCCCACTGCTTACTGCTCACTACCGAAAGAATGACCCTCCTTCGCCTAAAGGCCTTCCTCATCCGTGATTTTCAGAACGAAGCCAGCTACCGCTTTGCTTTTCTGCTGACCATTGGCGGCGTGGTGTTCCGGTCGCTGCTCTTTTTCTTCCTGTCAGAATTTATTGGCGCCATTGCCGATCCCTTTTTGGGGGAGTATGAGGGGGATTATTTTAGTTTTGTCATCATCGGCATTGCCTTAGGTGGCTATTTTGGCGTAGGTCTGACCGGCTTTTCGTCCGCGCTGCGCCAGGCGCAGGTGACGGGCACACTGGAAGCCACCATGATGACGCCCACCCCCGTCTCCCTGGTCATTGTCGGTTCGGCGCTGTGGAGCTACACCTACACCACCTTTCGCGTGTTCATTTACCTGCTGTTTGGCACGCTTTTCCTGACGCTGGATTTGAGCCGGGCCAATATCCCGGCGGCGCTGGTTATTCTGGTGTTGAGCATTATCGCTTTTGCCAGCATGGGCATTATGGCCGCCAGCGTCATCATGGTCATCAAACGGGGCGACCCGGTTTCTGGGGTTTTGTCCAATACGGCCAATTTGTTGGGCGGTGTCTTTTATCCGGTGGCAATTTTACCCGCCTGGCTGCAACTGTTCTCTTACCTGCTGCCGCTGACCTATGCCCTGCACGGCCTGCGCTTAGCCATGCTCAACGGCGCGGGCTGGGCGGAACTGGCGCCCGACATTCTGGCGCTGCTGCTTTTTTGCGTGGTGCTGGCCCCCCTGTCGCTGCTGCTCTTCCGCTGGGCGGTGGAACGCGCCCGCGCCGCCGGCACCCTGGCGCACTACTAAACCTGACAGGTCTCAGAAGACCTGTCAGGTTTGGGGAGGGATTATGCTTTTTGGGGGACGGCCTGGGGGGGGAGGCCGTTGGGTGAGGGGGCGGCGGCGGTTTCTTTGCGCAGCAGGGGGCCGCCAACGGCCAGGACGTCATACCCTTTGTCTACCAGGGTCATGTAGTCGGGGATCATGCGACGGCCGTCAATAACCAGATAGGGTGGCTGCACGGCTTTTTCAATGGTACGGGACAGGCCGCGAAACTCCTCCCAGTCGGTGGAGATAAACACGGCGTCGCTGCCTTTGAGCGCGTCTTGCACCGACTCGTGGTAGGTAATGCGCTCAAAGAGGTGGTTCTTTTCCGGGTTGAACCAATACTCTTGCGCCGCCTGCATCGCCAGCGGGTCATAGGCGCGGATTTCCTTGACGCCTTTGCTCAGCAGCGATTCCACCGCTTTCAGGGCGGCCGAATCGCGCATGTCGTTGGTGCGTTTTTTGAAGGCCAGCCCCAGCAGGGCCACCGTCTTCTGGTTGAAGTTGAAGCGGGCTTCATGCACGGCGCGGTCAACCAGGTAGGTTTTCTGGTATTCGTTGATGTTGTAGACCGCTTGCAGCAGGTCGGTGGAGCAGCCGGCCTGGTTGAGCTGGTAGATGAGGGATTGGATGTCTTTGCCAAAACAACTGCCGCCCGCGCCATTACTGACGTAAGAACCCCAGGTGCTGATACGGCCGTCGGCCGTCACCCCGATCTTCAAATCTTCCATGCGTACATTGGGCAGGCTTTCGGCCACCCGCGCCCCGACGCCATTCCAGAAGGAGATGTAGGTGAGCAGCAGGGTGTTGCCCATGTACTTAATGGCTTCGGCCGTTTCCGGCGTCGTTTCCACATACTTGATGCGCACGTGGTTGACAAATTGGGAATACACCCGGCGCAAAATCTGGAAATCTTCCGGCGTATCCGCGCCAATAACCACCCGGTCGGGACGGCGCGAGCCGTCAATGGCGTTGCCCTGGGCCAGAAATTCCGGGTTGGAGGCCACACCGAAGTTTTCCACGCCATGTTCGGCCAACACGCGCTCCAACAGCCGGGCCGTGCCAATGGGCACAGTGCTTTTGTTGACCAAGACCACCCGATTTTTGGTGGGCCTGTTGGCTAACAATTCAGCCACATCATTGGCTGCTTTCAGATAGTAGCTCAGGTCGGTAGAGCCATCCCGGTTGGGCGGGGTGTTGATGCACATAAAGAGGACATCGGTCTCGTCAATGACCTGGCTGATGTTACTGGTGAAGAAAAGGTAACGGCCGTGTGTCTCTTGAATGGCCTCATATAATCCCGGTTCGTTCACGTAATACTCTATCTGTGCCCGATCGCCGCTTTCATAGGCGGCGATCTTTTTGGGGTCAATGTCATAGGCGTACACCTCATGCCCCGCTTCCGCCAGGATGGCGGCGTGCGGTAAACCGACAAAACCTGTGCCGACAACGATAATTTTCATGTAAATTACTCCTGTATTTGTAATTGGGTAATTGGGTAATTGAGTAATTACCCAATTACTCAATTACTTAATTACTTTGCATTTTTAAGATGCTCTGGGGTTCATAGTGTCAGGCCTTTCCCCGGTGGATTCAAGCGCCTGATTATACACAAACTACACCGGGCAGGCGCAGCACCCCTAAGGAAACAAGAAAACTCTTATGAACCGTCTAACGCGCGTGTAAAAATCAGGATTTGCAGGATAATACCAAAGAACTTATTTGTACAGCAGGAGATTATGACCGAACCAACAACAGAAAGTTACTCATCGGATGTGGCTGTGGTAGAGGTAGACGGCGAATGGCATGGCAGCCATGCAGCGGCTTCAGGCCGTACCTTTATCATCGTCGGCACCGCCCACATCTCCCAGGAATCCACCGACCTGGTGCGCCAGGTGATTGAACGCGAACAGCCAGACGTGGTCTGCGTGGAACTGGACGAACAGCGCTACCAGACCCTCGCCAACCAACGCAAATGGGAATCCCTTGACCTGCGCCAGGTCATTCGCCAGAAACAGATGATGACCCTCATCATCAACCTGATGCTCTCCTCCTACCAGAAGCGGTTGGGGCAAAAGCTGGGTGTGGCCCCCGGCACGGAACTGCTGGAAGCCACCAAAGTGGCCCAGGAAATGGGCATCCCCGTGGAACTGGTGGATCGTGATGTGCGCATCACCCTGCGCCGCGCCTGGAATGGCATGTCCTTCTGGGAAAAGAGCAAACTGCTCAGCGCCGGCCTGGCGGGCATGATGGAGGGGCAAGAAATCTCTGAGGAACAACTGGCCGAACTGCGCCAGACCGACGTACTGACGGAGTTGATGCAGGAGTTAGGCCGCTTCATGCCCAAACTCAAGACCGTCCTTATTGACGAGCGAGACACCTACATCACACAAAAGATATTGGCGGTCGAGGGGCAAAAGGTGGTAGCGGTGGTTGGCGCGGGGCATATGCAGGGCATCCGCCAATCACTGGCAGCCAACCAACGCCAGGATTTAGCGCCGCTGGAAACGATCCCACCACCTTCCAAAACCGGCACGATTATTGGCTGGGGGCTGCCACTACTGATGGTGTTGATGCTGGGGTATATTGGCGTAACCCAGGGGGCAGCAGCCTTTGGCCAAAATCTGGCCTATTGGATTCTGGCAGGCATGATCTTGTCGGCGGTGGGGGCCATTGCCGCCTATGGGCACCCCATGACGGTTCTGGTGGCTTTTTTCACGGCCCCCTATGCTACGCTAAATCCGCTGATTGGCGTGGGGTATATTGCGGCGCTGGCCCAGGTGTATGTACGCCCGCCGACGGTGAAGCAGTTGCAGACGGTGGGTGATGATGTGACCCAACCCAAACTCTGGTGGCAAAACCGGCTGCTGCGGGTGATGCTGGTTTTTATTTTTACAACCATTGGTAATTTGATCGGCAATTTTTTGGGGGCCAGTGAAATTATTCGCAACTTGTTTTAACAGATGTGATGCGTGATGCGTGACCAGAGAAACTTCACGCATCATTGCCTGGTGAGAAGGAATTTGTATGACGACAACTTTGCTGCTTATTCGGCACGGCGTGACTGATTGGAACGAGGCTCAGCGATGGCAGGGACACGCCGACATTCCGCTGAACGAGACCGGTCAGCAGCAGGCCAATGCCCTGGCCAAACGGCTGGCAAGCTGGCCGATTGAAGTCATTGTCAGTAGTGATTTGCAGCGGTGTGCGCAAACGGCCGTGACCATCGCCACCCCCCACAACATACAACCCGTTTTCGACCCGCTCTGGCGAGAGCGGCACGTGGGTGACTTTAGCGGACTGACCACCGATGAAGTTCGCGCCCGCTTCCCTGAATTGTGGGCGCAGTCGCCGCGTGGCCTGGTTAACCCACCCAACGGCGAAGCGTTCCCCGAACTGCGCACCCGCGCCCTGACCGCCTATGAAAACGTGTTAACCGCCTACAAAGGCCAGATGGTGGCCATTGTCTCTCATGGCGGCACGTTGCATACCCTTATCCGCGAGGTGATCGGGCTGAATGGGACGGAGTACGGCCGTTTCTCCCTGCGCGGCAACACCGGCCTGAGCATTATCGAAGTTACGGATCATGGTGCGTATCTGACGCGCCTGAATGATACAAGTCATTTAGAAGACGAGATTGGGAGATTGAGAGATTAGGAGACTTAATCTCCCAATCTCTTAATCTCCTATCTCTTTCACGAGGAACTATGACCAACCACATCTTACAAAAAATAGACGCGCACATTGAGCAAAATAGGGCGTATTGGCAGGGGCAACTGGCGCGGCTGTGCGCCCAACCCAGTGTCTCAGCGCAAAATTGGGGCATTGATGAATGCGCCCAATTGGTAGCGACGATGCTGCGTGAACAGGGCTACACGGCCGAGGTGCTGCCTTCCGATGGCTACCCGGTGGTAGTAGGCGAAGGTGGCGCCGGCGAGAAAACGCTGCTCTTCTACCTGCATTA
>CAADGU010000346.1 GCA_900696625.1 uncultured Chloroflexota bacterium
AGTAAACTGAACCTGAACCGTATATCAGCACAAGGAGGTGCGCCATGATTTCCCCTGACCGTGTGGTGCGCACGACCTGCCCCTACTGTGGGGTGGGCTGCCAGATGGAACTAAACATCAAGGACGATTTCATCTATGCCGTCACCGCCCCTTTTGACGCCGCGCCTAATTATGGGATGTTGTGCGTCAAGGGGCGGTTTGGTACGGATTATGTCAAGCATCCAGGGCGGGTGAAGACGCCGCTCATCCGGGTGAATCGGGCCGACGGCCGTAGCGCCAAACCGATCTGGCGTGAGGCCACCTGGGATGAAGCGTTGGATTTTGTGGCCGATGAACTGGTACGCATCCGTAACCAGCACGGCGGCGACGCTATTGCCAGCTACGCCAGCGCCAAAGCCACCAATGAAGACAACTACGTCTACCAAAAATTGATCCGCGCTCTGATGGGCACGAACAACGTAGACCACTGCGCCCGGCTGTGCCACGCCGGGTCGGTGACGGGTTTGCAGTTGTCCATCGGCAGCAGCGCCATGTCCAACTCCATTGCGGAAATGGAAAACCTGGAAGCGTTTATCGTCACCGGCAGCAACACGACCGAAACGCACCCGGTCATCTCTAATTTCCTGAAGCGGGCGGTGCGCCAGAATGGGGCAAAGCTGATTGTGATTGACCCGCGCCAGATTGAAATGACGAACCATGCCGCCCTCTGGCTGCGGCAAAATCCGGGCACGGATGTGGCCGTCTTTCAGGCAATGGCGCATGTGGTAGTCAAGGAGCAGTTGTACGATGATGAGTTCATCCAGAACCGCACCGAAGGGTTTAACGACTACCTGGAATCGCTGGAAAAGTACACACCGGAGTGGGCAGAGTCGGTGAGCGGTGTGCCCGCCGCGCAAATCCGGCAGGCGGCGCGGATTTATGCCGGAGCGAAGCGGGCGGCCATTTATTGGGGCATGGGCATCAGCCAGAGTACCCATGGCACGGACAACACCTTGTCGCTGGTGAATCTGGCCTTGATGTGTGGGCACGTGGGCAAGGCGGGCACGGGGCTGAACCCACTGCGCGGCCAGAATAATGTGCAGGGCTGTTCGGACAGCGGCGGGCTGCCCAACGTGTTTACGGCCTACCAGAGCGTGAGCGCCCCGGCCGTGAAGGCAAAATTTGAGCAGCATTGGGGCGTGGAATTGAATCCAACGCCGGGGCTGACGGCGACGGAGATGGTGGATGGGGCGGCCGACGGCCGTATCCGTGCCGTCTTTGTCCTGGGCGAAAACCCGATGATGAGTGAACCAAACCAGAATCATGCCCGCCACGCCCTGGAACAGCTCGAACTGCTGGTCTGCCAGGACATCTTCATCAACGAGACGGGGGAAATGGCGGATGTGATTTTGCCCGCCACCAGTTTTGCCGAGAAGGACGGCACGTTTACCAACACAGATAGGCGGGTGCAGCGATGTCGGACGGCCGTAACCCCCGTTGGCCATTCACGCGCCGACTGGGACATTTTGTGTGACCTGGGGCGGCGCATCGAGCAGCGATTGGGTCTGACGCTGACACACGGTTTTGACTATGCCAGCCCGGAGGAAATTTGGGAGGAGATGCGCCAGGTGACGCCTGATTTCTGGGGCATCACCTATGAACGCATTGAGCGCGAAGGCGGTGTGCATTGGCCCTGCCCCAGCTTTGACCACCCCGGCACGCCCTTCCTTTTTGCCGAGGAGTTCCCGCGTGGCAAAGGGAAATTCTGGGAAGTGGAATATGGCACGGAGTCAGAACTGCCAGATGAGCAGTACCCGTTTAACCTGAGTACGGGGCGGGTGCTGTACCATTGGAGCGGCAGCACCATGACCGGGCGGTCGCAGATTGAGGAGGTGTTCCCGGAGGCGGTGTGTGAAATGAATCCAGCAGATGCCAGCGATTTGGGATTGGAGATTGGAGATTGGGTGAAGGTTTCTTCACGGCGTGGCTCCGTTGTTTTGCGGCTGTTGGTGACGGAGCGGTCGCCACGCGGCACGATTTTTATTCCCTTCCACTTTGCGGAGGCGGCGGCCAATTTGTTGACGCTGGACCGGATTGACGGCCGTGCCAAGATACCAGATTACAAGAACACGGCCGTGCGCATTGAAAAAACCAGTGCCCCATCTGGTTGGGAGGCCGGGTATGAAACACCGTTATTTGAACGCGGCGCGATTAAAGACCCGGTACAGGTGCATTAACTATGAGCCTCAAAAACCGATTGCTTAGACGTAAAAATCGCACAGCGCAGTGGCAAAAAGAGCCATCGCTGCCATTGGTGGTGGAGCTGGATAAACATGCCTTTTGTGGCGTCTCGATTGGCGAGCACATTGACCAATTGAGCGGCCTGGGGCCGTCCGAAAACATCTACAACGATTCGGGGATATATTATTACCTGAAGCAAGGGTTTTACCTGGTTGCCGATAACGACCTGCTGGAGACGCTCATTTTCAGGTTGTTGCCGGAGGAGGATTCACGGCCGTTTACAGGCTTGTGGCGTTACCAGGGGCGCAATTTGTCTATTTCCGAGCAGACCACCCCCAAGGATATGCGCTGGGCTTGCGGCGATCCCTACCATGAATTTGTAGAGGATGAAACGGAGGTTCTCTGGTTTTATGAATTTCCGGGCGTGGAGTGGCAGGTTAGCTGGCGGGCTGATGGTTTATTGGAATCGGTAGAGATTGGCATCCCGGAACTGGCCTACCCGGAGGCGCGGGCGTTATATGGCGTCAAAAACCCGTGGCCGTTCTAACGCCAACCAACAGGCAGGGCGATCACATATTCTTCAAAAACGGCAGATAAATCTGCACAGTTCGACGACGGACGGCAGCCGTCCGCGCTCAGTGCAGGCTCAACAAAAAGCAAAGTCGGCCTTCGCCGACTGGGACCCAGCCCACGAAGGTGGGCTTTGCCCTTTGTCGCCGCGATTTTAATCGCCGGGAATCTGAGCCGTCGGGCAAACGGTTGCACGGATTCGGGGGCGGGGTAGTATAAAAGGTGAACGGCCGTATACGGCCGTGATCACCAAAAAGAAAAGGAGTAATAAACAATGACAACACGAACAGCAACGGCCGTGTGGAACGGCACCCTCAAAGAAGGCAATGGGCAGATGAAGGTACAAAGCGGGTATGCCGATGTACCCTACACCTTCGCCTCTCGCTTTGAAAATTCTGACAAAGGCACGAATCCCGAAGAACTGATTGGCGCGGCCCATGCCGGCTGCTTTTCCATGTTCCTCTCGGCGCTGCTGAGCAACAATGGCTACACCCCCACCAGCGTCGAGACCACCGCTTCGGTTCACCTGGGCCGGGACGAAACCGGCCCCAAAATCACGCTCATCGAACTGGACACCCAGGCCACCGTGCCCGGCCTGAGCGAAGCCGATTATCAGGATTTCGTAACCAAAGCCAAAGCCAACTGCCCCATCTCGCGGGCGTTGGCAGCCACGGAGACGGTGATTAAGCGTGCGGTGTTGAATGGGTAGGTGCGGTTATCGGTAATCGGTGAACGGTATGACCGATTACCGGTCACTGATTACCGATTACCAGCCTTGAAGAGGTAAACAAAATGGAAGCTCTTGAACTGCTTTCCGAATATGAACTGGAACGAGGTAAGCCAATGCCTAGTAAAAATCACGCCATCATACAAGCGTTATTAATCGGCGCGTTGTTGAATTACAACATCCGGTTTTCTGTCTTGAGCGAATTGACTCTAGAGTTGGAAACCGGCCCACTCACACCAGACATTTCCGTTTACCCTAAGCTAGAGGTGGACTGGATTCACGATGAAATTCGTATGGATGATCCACCCTTGTTGGTGGTGGAAATTTTATCACCCAAACAATACCTATCTGACCTGGTGGAGAAAATGGAACTGTATTTTGCGGCGGGCGTGAAGTCTGGCTGGCTGGTACAGCCCACACTGAAATCCATCGCTATTTTCACGCCTGAAATGGAATCCACGATGTACACGGCCGGAAAAATGGCTGACCCGGCGTTGGGCATTACCATTGACCTGAATGAGATTTTTGGTTGATGTGGGGAGTAGCAAGTTGCGCGTGATTACTTGCCACTGGCAACAAAACGATGAAAGTCCAGTTGATTCGCAGTGCGACGTTACGGGTGACGGTTAACGGCCGTCTCTTCATCATAGACCCCTTTCTGGCGGCTAAAGGGATGGTGCGCTCATTTGCCGGGATTGCGCCGAACCCGATTGTGGAACTGCCCTGCTCCCCGCAGGAAGCGATTGCCGGGGTGGAAATGGCGCTCATTTCGCATTTGCATGTGGATCATTTTGATGACACGGCCGTGGCCTTACTGCCGAAGGATTTGCCGATTTTGTGCCAGCCGGGGGATGAGGAGAAGATAGCAGAGAGGGGGTTTACGGCCGTGACCCCCATCACCCATTCCCACACCTGGCAAGGCATCACTTTCACCCGCACCCCAGGGCAGCATGGCACGGGTGAAGTGGGGCAGCGCATGGGGCAGGTTTCCGGCTTCATCTGGCGCACCGCCGGGGAACCCACCGTCTACTGGGCCGGAGACACCATCTGGTATGAACCGGTGGCCGAAGTCATCCGCACCGTGCAGCCCGATGTGATCATCACCCATTCCAGCGGCGCCAAGTTTGGCGACAGCGCCCCCATTGTCATGGACGCTGCCCAAACCATCGCCGTCTGCCAGGCCGCGCCACAGGCCACCGTTATCGCCGTCCACCTGGAATCGCTCGATCACGGCACCGTTTCCCGCGCCGACCTGCGGGCCGCGGCCGACGGTCACAGGATTCTGGCATCACGCTTGCTCATCCCCCTGGATGGGGAAACAGTGAATTTATGAGAAATCGGATCACCTGTAAATGTGTTATACTCGACCTGGTAGTATGACAAGAAAAATCGGATGAACCTCCAATAAACAGGCGAAAACCTCGATGGTAACAACATTACCTCCTAAAACGACTAAAAGAACTAAAAGTGAACAGCCAACACCGCCCTTATCTAATGGCGATCACCTGACGCGCGCCGAGTTTGAACGCCGCTACCTGGCCCAACCCCATCTTAAGAAAGCTGAACTGATCGAAGGGGTTGTTTACATGCCCTCGGCTGTCCGCCTTGAAAAACACAGCAAACCGCACAGCCGGATCATTGGTTGGCTCTTTAACTATGTAGCAGCCACGCCCGGCACGGACTTTGGCGATAACGCTACCGTGCGGCTCGATCTGGAAAATGAGGTGCAGCCCGATGCCTTTTTGCGTATTCTGGAAACAGCAGGCGGTCGCTCTCGGGCCGCCATAGACGATTATCTGGAAGGTTCACCAGAGATGGTCGTGGAAGTGGCTGCCAGTAGTGCTGCGTATGATCTGCATGAAAAACTGCGCGTTTACCGGCGCAATGGGGTGCAGGAATATCTGGTGCTGCTGGCTTATGAACAGGAAACACGCTGGTTCCAATTGTTGGAAGGAGAATATGTATTGATGTCGCCAGATGAGCAGGGTGTTATCCACAGCCAGGTATTCCCCGGTCTACATTTTCATGCCAACTCATTTTGGGCCGATGATCTGCCCGGATTGTTGCAGGTGTTACAGGCCGGAATTGCTTCTCCAGAGCATCAAGCGTTTGTGGCGTCCCTGTTAACACACCAACAATCCTGACAATGTCTCTCATTCCAAAGCGGAGGGTACGATGGATTTGGGTTTAAATGACAAGGTGATTATGGTTGCCGCCGCCAGCAAAGGGCTGGGGTATGGCATTGCGCGGGCGGTGGCGCAGGAAGGGGCGCTGGTCTCCATTGCCAGCCGCTCCCAGGCTGACATTGAGACCGCCGCTCATCAGTTGCAGGCGGAAACCGGGGCGCAGGTGATGGGCTTTGTGATGGACGCAACCGATGCCCAATCTATTCAGGATTGGGCGCAGGCCACGCAAATTCATTTTGGCGGCATAGATGGGCTGGTGGTGAATGCCGGCGGCCCACCCACCGGCGGTTTTGACAATTTTTCAGATGCCGATTGGCAGGCGGCCTTTGAACTGACGCTGCTCAGTAGTGTGCGCATGATTCGGGCGGCGTTGCCCGCTATGCGACAGCGCGGCGGCGGCTCGATTTTGACCCTTACCTCCTCCTCCGTGAAAGAGCCGATTGATATTTTGCTGCTATCCAACGTGATGCGTTCCGGGGTGGTGAGCCTGGTGAAGAGCCTGTCACGCCAGTTAGCGCCAGAGCAGATCCGGGTGAACAACCTGGTGCCAGGGCGCATTGATACTGACCGGGTGAAATCGCTGGACAGATTAACGGCCAAAAGGTTGGGGCAGACCCCCAATGAGCAAAAAGCACATCAGGAATCGCTCATTCCCTGGGGGCGGTATGGTACGATTGATGAGTTTGGCAAAGCGGGTGCGTTTTTACTCTCCGACGCCGCCAGTTACATCACCGGCGAGACGTTGATTGTGGATGGTGGGGCCATGCGGACGGTGTGGTAAGACGGTTATCGGTAATCCGTTATCGGTAATCGGTTATTGGGTAATGTCATTACTTTTTCGCCATGACTACAGCGGATAAGGA
>CAADGU010000347.1 GCA_900696625.1 uncultured Chloroflexota bacterium
GGTTCACGGGTCACGCATCACGCTAGTAATACCTTCCCCACCTGAAACACCAGCCACGCCAGCAGCCAGGCCAGCAGCAGTTGGCCGCCGATGCTCAGCCACATCCAACGGGCGCCCAACTCCTGCTTTTCGGCGGAAATGGCCACGATGCAGGGGGTGTAGATGAGGATGAAGACCATGAACGCCAGACCGGCGGCGGCGGCGTGTCCGCCGCTGGTCTGGGTAAATTCTTGTTGAATGGCGGCCATCAATCCGGTTGGTTCCGGTTCGGCGTCATCGCCAGACAGGTTGATGCCCAGGATGCCCGGCAGCGTCTTGAGCGTGTCTATAATCGCCTGCATAAAACTTTGCCCAATCCATAGTACATCTTCCAGAAAGGTGGGGGCCGTTTCGTCAGCAGCGTCATCGGCAATGGCATACGTTTGCGCCAGGGTGGTGATGACCACCTCTTTAGCCACCAGTCCCGTGAGCAGCGCGCCGCTGGCTTGCCAGCTCCCAAATCCCAACGGTTCCAGAATGGGCGTCAGCGTTTGTGAGACGGCGGCAAAGAGGCTGTCTGATACGCCGGCGTTGAGCGCGGCCGAAGTGGCCGTGTCCCCAAACCCGCTATCCCCCCGCACCGGGATCGCCTTCAAAAACCAGATGACCAGGCTGGCGAGCAGGATCAGGGTGGCGGCGTGGCGCAAAAAGGCGCGCACCCGCGCCCAGGTGTGGAACCAGAGGCCGCGCAAAGAGGGCAGACGGTAGGGTGGCAGTTCCATCACCAGTCCGGACTGTTCCTGGCCGTGAAAAAGGGTGTGTTTGAGCAAAATGCCCAGCAGCACGGCCGTGACAATACCCAACAAATACAGCCCAAAAATCACCAGCCCTGCCTGCTGCGGAAAAAAGATGGCCGCAAACAACACATACACCGGCAGCCGCGCCCCGCAGCTCATAAACGGAACCAGCAGGCCGGTGAGGATGCGGTCTTTTTCATTTTCCAGTGTGCGCGTGGCGTAAATTGCCGGTACACTGCACCCAAAACCCACCAGCATGGGCAGGAAACTTTTGCCATGCAGCCCCAACCGGCTCATCCAGCGATCCATCACAAAGGCGGCGCGGGCCATGTAGCCCGAATCTTCCAGCGCCGCCAGCGCCAGGTAGAGGAAAACCAGCACGGGAATAAAGACCAACACGCCGCCTACCCCGGCAATCAGTCCATCCACAAAGAGGGAGGCGAGCCAGGTGTTTTGCAGACCAACGGCCGTCAACCCCGCCACTCCCCAGCGCGCCACCGGCCCATTCACCACCCCATCTATCCAATCTACCAATGGCGCGGAACTTTCCGCCGTGATTTTGAACACCACCCACATCAGCGCCAGAAAAATAGGGATTCCCAGCCGTCGGTGCAGCACGATGCGATCCAGCCGGTCAGACAGGCTGGCGTTGTGCGGGCGTGTTTGCGTCACGGTTTCCTGCACCAGCGCGTGAATCCAGGTGTAGCGCCGGTCGGCAATCAGCACGTCCACGTCTTCGCCGGCGGTCTGGGATAGCTGGTGCAGGCTCATTTGGGTGTGGGTCAGCAGCGCCGGGCCGCCGGGCACAGAGAGCAGGGTGGTCTGTAATTCCGGGTCTTGTTCCAGCAGCTTCAGCGCCAGCCAGCGCGCCGGATAAAGCTGGCCGATGGCCGGGTATTGGGCCATGATCTGGCACAACCGGGTGATCTCCGTTTCCAGGTCACGGCCGTAATCCAACCGCCACCCCGCCCCTGTACGGGCAACCGTTGTGGTTGCCCCATTTGCCGCCTGCAACAATCCCTCCATCCCCTGGGCGCGGCTGGCGACGGTAGGAATGACGGGCACACCCAACCGGGCGCTGAGCGTTTGGGTGTCAATCTGCAACCCCCGCGCCTGGGCCGCATCCATCATGTTCAGAGCAATAATCACCGGCTGCCCCATCTCCAAAATCTGCACCGTCAGGTACAGGTTGCGCTCCAGGTTGGCCGCGTCCAGGACGCAGATGACCACATCGGGCCGTTCTGCCAGCAAATAGCTGCGGGTGATCAATTCTTCGGGCGAAAAGGGGGTGAGGCTGTACGTGCCGGGCAGGTCAATTAGTTCCAGGGTACGGCCGTCCACCCGCACCTGCCCGCTCTTCTTCTCCACCGTCTTGCCCGGCCAGTTGCCCACATGCTGCCGGAAGCCGGTCAGCGCATTAAACAGCGATGTCTTGCCCGCATTGGGGTTGCCCGCCAACGCGATGTGCATCGTATCCATAGGCATAAGGTTCGTAGTAGGCGATTCATCGCCAACAAAAGGCGATAGGCGATAAATCGCCTACTACAAACTACAAACGCTCCACCAGCAGGTCGTGGGCAATGGGCCGCCCCAGGGCAATGCGCGAGCCGCGCACCGACAGCACCAATGCGCTGCCCGCATCTTGCAAGACGGTCATCTCCACGCCCGGCGTCATGCCCAAGGCCGTCAACCGTCGCGCCAGCTTCTCTTCCGCTTGAATTCCCACCAGGCGCACATTCTGGCCGGTGGGGGTGGTGGCGAGGGTGGTTTTCATAAATATCTCTCCGTCAATCGTGATGCGTGACGAGTGACGAGTGATTTCACTCATCACTCGTCACGTATCACATATATATGCCCCGCTGCTTCCTGCCCCAACGGGTGAATGGCCTCGCCGCAGGCCACCATGATGGGGCCGTTGAAGGGGGCGATCTCTTCGATGCGCACGGCCGTGCCCGGCACCAATCCCCGCGCCGCCAGATACTCAAACAACAGCGCACTCTCCGGGGCAATGCGGCTGATGACGCCGCTCTGCCCCGGCGTCAGTTCTGTTAAGGGTTGGTCAGCGGGCGGGGCGA
>CAADGU010000348.1 GCA_900696625.1 uncultured Chloroflexota bacterium
ACCAGCCACCAGCCACCAGCCACTATTTGATTTCCTTCAAAGCGAACGGGCATACTGCCACAACGCGCGGAGTTGGGGACGATTGCCCGTTAAAAAAACTACCAGACCCGCCAGACTAAATACCAGGTATTGTTCTGTCAGGCAGCCTATGACCGCTAACACCACAGCAATCACACTGCCGATGGGCATGACCCGTCCCCAGTAATCCTGTATACGCGGTCGCTGTTGGAGCATACCTTCACCCAGCCATGCTTGCAGGAACGTAAATACGGCCGACCCCGCCAAAATGGACATCGCTACCCATAACATACTGAGGTTAAGCCATGCCGCGGCAAAACCAAAAATGAGCACAACCACAACGGCCAACATGGCAATACCGGCCACTTTCATTTGCTGCTTGCGGGCAATGGCTACCGAATTGTAGCCAAATGTCACCGACAGGACTGCCTGCGACAACAAGAGCAGGATCAAAACGCCCACGCTGGCGGCATATTGGGGCAAAATAATAACCAGCAGCGGGGCGGCCAAAATCATGCCAAACACAACCAGGAACACGGCCGTGCCATACACCATATTCACCCGCCACACCGTTTGCCGCACGGCTTCATCTGGCAGGCCAAAGCGCGTTTTGGCCAGTACCACCGGGAAAATAATCCAGGCGACAGCCCGCAACCCCAGCAGCGTAGCATTGGCCAGGGCATACGCCAGGGAAAAATACCCCATCATCTCCACTGAATAGGAAATACCGATGATCGTCCGCCCCGCCAAAATAATGAGCCAGAAACTCAGGTTATAGACCAGCAGCGGGACGCCAATTTTCAGCAAATGCCGGGCTATGGGCGTATCCCACATCAGCCTGACGGGGAACGGGGCGCGAACGGTATACACCAGCACACCAATCACATTTGCCAACACCATTGCCACCAGCGAAGCCATGATCAACTGTTCCCGGCTAACAAAAAAAATGATCGCCAGGGGCAATGCCGCCAGGATGAGCTCATAGGCGGCAATACGCCCCAACTTTTGGTAGACGCGGTAGATGTTGGCATATACCTGGTTTAGATGTGTCAGGCCGGTCAACAGGGCCATAACCAGGGCATATTGGGTGAATGAATACTTGTTAAACAGGGGTATCTGAAAGTATTGCACAATCAAACCCGCCAGTAATAACCCCACAGAGATCAGGCCGGTCGTGGTCAGCGCAACGGCAATCAACCGGGCATGGTTTTGTTTGTTATCCGATTCGGCCACCGCCAGTTCCACATTGATGGCATATTGCAGCCCCAAACCGGTATAAGACATATATTGGCTGACCAACATCAGGAAACCCCAGACGCCGAACAAAATCGGCCCCAAAATACGCGCCAACCAGATGCCGCGAACCAGTTGCAGCAGATAACTCAGGTAACGGTTGGCCGTAAAAAGGACGGTGGGCTTTTTCAGCAACCGGCGCAGTGTGCCCCAGAGTTGGGTCACATGCGCTGTGGTGGTCTGTATCATCAGCTTATCAGGCAACCATGTCCCATTGCACGGGGGTACCAGGCACCACGTCATAGGCTGCGCGCCGGCCGATGATTTCTGGCAGGTAACGGGTGTGCAGCCCATGACCGGGGCGAATGGAACGCACGTTTTCGGCAGTGAACGGCTCGCCGGCCTTGACATCTTTTACCACAAACAAGGAGCGGCGAAATACCCGGCTGGCCTGTTCCCGTTCGGTAACATCGTACTGCACCTGCCCCAACGCCTTTTCGGCGGCGCGAATGGCCTCGACCATCGCTCTGAATTCATCAGGTTCCAGGGAGAAGGCGCTGTCTGGGCCGGGCACATCACGGGAGAGGGTAAAGTGCTTTTCGATGATGGCCGCACCGAGGGCTACGGCCGTGACCGGCGCGGCAATCCCCAATGTATGATCGGACAAACCCACCGGTACGCCATAGGCGGCTGCCAGGTGGGGGATGGTGCGCAGATTCATCTCTTCCGGTGGCGCAGGGTAGGCGCTGGTGCATTTGAGCAGGGCCAACTGGTTATTGCCCTCCTGGCGAATAGTTTGCACCGCCTCGTCAATTTCGGCCAACGTGGCCATGCCCGTAGACATGATGATGGGCTTGCCGGTGCGGGCGATACGCCGGATGAGCGGGATGTCTACCACTTCAAACGAGGCAATTTTATAGGCGGGCACATGCATGTTTTCCAAAAAGTCAACGGCCGTTTCGTCAAAAGGTGTAGAAAACAGATGCAGCCCCAATTCGTGGGCCACCGCCTGCAATTGGGGCTGCCATTCCCAGGGTGTATAAGCCTCACCATAAAGTTGGTACAGGTTCTTACCGGCCCAAATAGAGCCTTCGCCAATACGAAAATAATCATTATCACAATCAATGGTGATCGTATCAGGGGTATAGGTTTGCAGCTTAATCGCGTTCGCCCCCGCCTCCTTGGCCGCATGAATAAGCTGTACAGCCTGGTTGAAATCCTGATTGTGGTTAGCCGACAATTCCGCAATTATGTAGGTGGGGACGCCTGTGCCGATTTTTTGTTTATTGATGTACATTTTTCCCTGCCTTTCTCAGAGAGTTGTCCGATTTGTACCAAATGTACCAGACTCTAAATAATGCCTTTCGCTTGCAAACGCTGCTCAATAGCTGGTTTAATGGCTTGCCACTCTTCACGGAGGATGGCCAGACAGACTACATCGTGGGGGATTCCATGCTTCCAACGATGCTGACGGAACAGACCTTCCTGTTCAAAGCCAAATTTCTTGTGCATAGCAACGACAGCTTCATTAAATCCAAGCACCTCACAACACAATTTGTTTAACTCTAACTCCTCAAATACATATGTCAAGATAGCATATTCGACATAGCTGCCAACACCTTTACCACGCACATTAGGACTGGCAATATAAAAAGCCCAATAACACCTCTGATTATGCCTATCGAGATCATAGATATTAACCAAGCCCACATCCTCGCCATCGCATTGAATAATCCAACACCGTATCTTGTCATCCATCTGGATATGTTGGAACCAATTCTCATGCTCTTCAGTTGTAATCTCCCGGTCTGTGTACATGAATCTGGCTATCTCCGGCGAATTGCGCCATTGTAGAATTATCCCCTTATCCTCAGGTCTAACATCCCTCAATTGATTCATGCTGTTCCTCCAGGTCGGCCGATTGCATATTGTTAACAATTCGGACAACGCCATATCCATCCACCAAATCGCGCGCACGTTTGTGCATCAACGCGCGCTGCGCAGAATCTTTTAGCACACTTTCAAGATATTCCTTCACTCGCGCCAATGTCAATGTTCTGTTTTGATCCAACTTTAGACATATACCGTTTTGTGCGAGTGTGTTCACTGCCTCGGATTGGTTATCTGCTAACGTGACTAATAAGGTAGGCACTCCCATAAAAGCTAACTCCCAGATGCTGCTACCGCCGGCCGATACGGCCAGATCTGCCCAGGCCATCAATTCCGGCATATTGGGCACATTCTGGCGGAGTTGAAATCGGGGATCATTACCAACGGCCGTCACCAACTCCTGGTAATGAGGATTCTGCCCACCCACCACGATGACGGCTTCCCAATCACCCGACAGCTGCTGTAATGCCTGAATAACCTTCAGGGTCACATTGTCAGGATCACTCCCACCTAATGTCACCAACAGGTGGCGGGCCGCTTCAGGCATTGGCCGCTGCCAGCCACGCCAGGGCCAGAACTCCCGCCGCAACAAGGCAAAAGATGTGCCCAACAGCAGACGGGTATGCCGTTCACGCGCCTGGTACAAACGGGCCTGGGCATAGATGTTTTGATTCAATACCAGATCGGCGTAATAGTGGTCGGCGTGGGCGTTGTCATCAATAAACAACAACGAGAACCCCGCCTCCTTGATCTGCTTCTGGTAGGCGCTGTCGAAATGATAACCGTCTACCACAATCCATCGGGCGTGGTGTTGGCGGGCCAGCACGGCCGTTGCCGCCACATCCGCCTCACTGCCGGCCACCACACCAACCAGATGCGCCACCTGCATCCCTTCTTGCCACAGCCGTTCCTCAATGGCCGCTGTTTCCCAGGCCAGCACAAAAAGAACTTCGCCACCCGCTTCCTGCCAACCCTGCGCCAACGCCAGGCAGCGCATCAGGTGCCCCGTGCCCATTTGTGTGCCGCCATCGGCGCGGATGATAAGCGGGTATGCCTGATCTACACTCATGCTGTTACCCGTTTCTGTTGAAAGCGATATTTAAACTCGGCAACCGTCCAATCATCTAGCGTGTCAATGTCATGGGCTTGCATCTCCGTGACCACAATCCCCCCAGATTTATCGGTCCACAGGCGCTGCTGCTCACGCACAGCGGTCACCAAAAACCAATAAAATTGACCCGCATCATGGTAAGCGTCGGGTAAATCCTGAGAACGGGTTGTGTAATTATTCGGCCAGATCATCTGTACCCGCCCCGCTTCAAGGTAAAGTGCCCGTTGAATGGGGGCACTATAGCGCAAAATGGGGAAAACGGAGTCGTATCCTTGGGACAACAACAGTTCCTGTCCTTCTTGTAACAAATCGGTAGTCACGAAGGGGGCTGTGGGGTAGATACAGCAGCCGTAAGTAAAATCTCGCCCCTTCTCGGCGTAAGCGGCTAAAACCTCTAGCACCACATCGGTGGTCGTGGCAAAATCATCGGCATTGCGCTGGCTGCGCTGAAAGGGGACGATAGCGCCATATTCTCTAGCAACGGCGGCGATCTCATCGTCCTCTGTGGAGACCATCACCTCTGCAAATAGCTGTGATTGTTGCGCGACTTCGATAGCATAAGCAATGATAGGTTTACCACAAAAGGGGCGGATATTTTTGCGTGGAATGCGCTTGCTACCTCCCCGTGCCGGAATGATTGCGATGCTCTTTTTCACTTACCGCTCCCGTTGCGCCTGAATTAAGTCGAATGAGTAACCGGCAGAGGGCGTTGACTTAATTGTATCACCATCAGAGGCTGGGAAAGCAGTTAGCGCTTTCCCAGTAGAAACCATGTCATATCATCTTGGGGAAAACTGTTATCCCTGTGATATACAAAACCATAATCAAGTAGCGTCAAATCCATCCTCCGATCTAGAATTTCGCCGGCGAAGTCTCTTTTGAATAATCTGTTTGAATAACCGCGGTAATTAACTTCAAGCGGAGTCGGATTGTAATATTCACAGAAAAGAATATAGCGGTTACTCAACTTAAACAGGAGATCGTAAATAGACGGCAATTTATCTGGGCTTAGGTGAATCAGAACACCCTTCGTAAAAACAAGATCCCAAGTTTCGACAGAAGAAAACTCAAGTATTGATTGATGATAAACGTTAAGCCAATTGTGCTTATTTAACTCTCTAACGGCTTTTTCATTTATTTCAACAGCGCCGATACGAGCCTGGGGTGACAATAGATGTATGGCGTGCAAGTTCATTCCAATGTTTGCCCCAAGTTCTAGCACTGAAGAGACCGAAGGGATTTTACTCAATACTTTTGAAAAAAAAGCCAGGTTGGAAGCTAATAAAGATTCGCTTCGATTTCGTTCAATATACGCATCTCCAAACTCACCAGCCCAGAACTGTTCCTGTTCAGTATCATATACCATGATGACTCCTTAAATACTCTATATTTCGAGACCGAGTCAATCAATTTAATGATTGCAGCCTGGTAACTATAACATCATCTATTACATGCAATTCTGTAATGTTACCTAATTGAGATAGGCAGTAACAATTTTGCTCACGGCCGTGATCACATCCTGCACATCCTCATCGGACATCTGCGGGAAGATGGGCAGCGACATGATTTCGGCATAAGCCGCTTCCGCCGCCGGGCACAGGCCAGGCCGTGTGCCCAACCGCTGCCGGTAAAAGGGGTGCAAATGCACAGGAATATAATGCAAATTCACGCCCATCCCCTCGGCCCGCAATGCCTGGAATAACGTGTTCCTGTCTACCGTCAGTTGGCTCAGATCAAAACGCACCACGTACAAATGATACGCATGGGACACTTCCGGGCGGGTGGTGAGGGGGGCGACGGCCGTTAGCCCCGCAAACGCGGCATCATACGTGCGGGCAATCGCCTGCCGCCGCGCCACCCAGCCCGGCAGCTTGCGCAACTGGCTTAGCCCCAACGCACATTGAAAATCCGTCAGGCGATAGTTGTAACCCAATTCCACCATCTCATAAAACCAGGCGCCTTGTTCGGCGCGCTGCCGGTGGTCGGTGGTAATGCCGTGATTGCGGAAAACCCGCATCCGCCGCGCCATCTCGTCATCATGGGTGGTAATCACGCCGCCTTCCCCGGTCGTAATATGTTTCACCGGATGCAGGCTAAAGGTACTCAAATCGGCCAGTGTACCCACCGGCATCTCCCGATACGCTCCGCCAATGGCATGGCAGGCATCAGCAACCAGTTTCAGCCCGTGCTGGCGCGCCAGCGTATGCAGGCGTTCATAGTCACACGGCTGCCCGGCATAATCCACAGCCACAATCGCTTTGGTGCGGGCCGTGATTTTGGCGGCTACATCGTCTGGGTCAATTAGTAGGGTGTCGGCCTGCACATCCGCAAACACCGGCGTGCCCCCCTGATAAACCACACAATTGGCGCTGGCGGCAAAGGTCATGACCGGGACAATGACCTCATCACCGGGGCCAATGCCCAGGGCGTGCATGGCGGCATGAAGCGCCGCCGTGCCATTGCTGACGGCCACGGCTTCACGAGCGCCCACAAAACCGGCAAAAGCGGTTTCAAATTCGGGTACGTTGGGGCCGGTCGTCAGCCAGTCAGAACGCAGCACGGCCGTCACGGCCGTAATGTCATCCTCATCAATCCATTGACGGCCGTAAGGCAACATCGTCTGCCGCACCGGGATTCCCCCGTCTACGGCCAGTTTAGTTTTCATCAATCATCCTTTGCAGCGCCGCCGGCGCCAGCCATTCACTATTCGTATCACTGCTGTAGGAAAACCCTTCGGGTAACAACTTGCCTTCTTCCCAATTGTCTTGCGCCCACCAGGGATGCGCCGGCTGAATCACAAAACGATCCGCCAGTTCCACCGACTGCCGCGCTTCATCCACCGAAATCATAGATTCGTGTAGCTTTTCCCCTGGCCGGATGCCTATCATTTCAATCTCACATTCCGGCGCCATAAGCCGCGCCAGATCCATAATGTTCATACTGGGGATTTTGGGGATAAACACCTCCCCCCCATGCATCATCTCGATAGAAGCAATGACAAAACGCACCCCCTGCTCCAACGTAATCCAGAAGCGCGTCATGCGTTCATCGGTAATGGTGATCTTGCCGCTGGGACGCTGCTGGCGGAAAAGGGGGATAACACTGCCCCGGCTGCCTACCACATTACCATACCGCACACAGGCAAAGCGTGTGCCTTCTTGTCCCCGGTAGGAATTGGCTTGCACAAACAATTTTTCGGCCACCAGCTTGGTGGCGCCATACAGGTTGATCGGCGCTGTCGCCTTGTCCGTACTCATCGCCAACACTTTTTGCACACCACAATCAAGAGCCGCCTCAATTACATTTTTGGCCCCCATCACATTGGTCATCACGGCTTCAAAAGGATTATATTCACAAGCCGGTACCTGCTTCAAAGCGGCCGCATGAACCACAATATCCACACCATGCATAGCCCGGCGCAGCCGCCCTTCATCCCGCACATCACCAATAAAATAC
Source organism: uncultured Chloroflexota bacterium (assembly GCA_900696625.1). Taxonomy (GTDB): domain Bacteria; phylum Chloroflexota; class Anaerolineae; order Promineifilales; family Promineifilaceae; genus CAADGU01. The sequence continues at coordinate 7,709 of CAADGU010000348.1, forward strand.
CGCAATGAGGGGTGGTCGAGCCCGCCGGTGCGCATTTCGTGTTGTTTCAGTTCATCTCGACTAAAAATAATCAGCTTTTTAGGGTGGTACTCTTGCAGCATCACTTCGGTAAATTTCTTACCAAAAGAGCCGGTGCCCCCGGTTATCAATACAACTTGCTCTTGCCAATTCATGGTTTGTCCTCTCTTAGTGCGCTTTAGCGCACTTTTTATCTCAGCCTGGGAATTCATTCCCAGGTATAAAGCGAAATGTCAACAAAACCTGGGCGTCACAAAGGCGAAAGCTAATAAGAGATCATTTTAAGGTCGGACAATTTGCAAGCGGAATTGTTATTCACTCCCGATAGCTCAAGAACCATCGCTAAAAGATTGCCCGAAGTCTATTTGCCTTCTCTATAAGTTAATTTGCATGGGTATCATCAGGCGAACTGGGAATTTTTAACTGCTGCCACCAGACCAACCCTAACAAGACGGCCGTCGTCAGCACACCACCCAAAATTGCAGCGCCTAATACCAACAACCGGTTACTATTGGCCGGGCTTGTAGGCACACCTGCCCGGCTGGCCAGCCTGAAGCCACTGCTTGTATCTTGTGAAGTGATGCGTTTCTCCTCCACCTTGTGCGCCAGCGCCATATAAGCTGATTCGGTGACAATCTGACTGCGCAAAAGGCGGTTATATTCCGTGTTGGCCTCCTCTCGTTGCTGTTGTAGTGCCAACATGTGCGGCTCTAAGGCTGCCAGTTCTGCTTCAATTTGCCTGGCCTGGACCGCCAGGGTGGCCAACAGGCTGTCTAGCAGCGCCAGTTGTTCACTGCGACTGGCAGTAGTTAATGTGACGCTATCAGCCACCTGTAGCTGTAGGGGCACGGCCGTTTCCGCCCCAAATGCCTGCAACTGAAGTGATAACGCTGTTAGCTGGTCTGCTAATGTCACCGGTTGGGTAGTACCCGTTGCTAATTGATCGCGCAATTCCTGTACTTGTCGGGTCAGTTGCCCATTACGGCGCTGAACTGTCAGATATTCACTTTGGGTAATGGCATATGCAGCCAGGGTATTGCTGATTATTTCCGTCCGATTGATGGCCTGGAAGGTGACCAGGGCTTCTTCAGCGGTTCGCAGCTCGGCTTCGGCTGCCACCAGTTGCTCTTCAAAAAAAGAAACTTGCTGGCTGCTCTGGCCGGTATAAACCTCATTGGCCCAGCTAACAAACACCATTGCCCAGGCATTGGCCAGAGCGGCGGCCGCTTCCGGGTTTTGTGAAGTGGCGGCCAGTTGAATAATAGACGTATCATCTCCCGCCACAGCGCTGAGGCTGCTTCGCAATTCCTGGACAGTATCAAAACCGGCAATTGGTTGTTGTTCCAACAAACTTTGCAAAACCTGATCACTCAATGCTAATTGGGGAAATGCCCGTAATGGTTGGGTGGTGGTAGCTTCGCGAATGCGGGCATCAAACTGCACCACATCACGCGGGGCTACTACCGCTACCAGGGCTGTTGCTTTATAAGTAGAGGGGGTTAAGGATGTGACAATAAAAGCGACGATGGCCGCTAACAACGCCACACCAACTATCCAGTACCAGCGTTTTACAATGGCCTCAATATACGGCCGTAAATCAATCTCCTCTTCCACACGCACACTCCAACTGCAAAAATCGGTAATCCGTAATCGGTAATCGGACTTCGGACTTCGGATTACGCTCTTATATCTCTATCTCTTCCCAGTCGTCTTCGTTATCCTCCCCCATCACCCGGTCGCGCAGCTGGTTCACCTGGAATTGCAGCGAGTAGTTCAGCATATACCAGACCCCTTTCCACGTTTCCGGGTCCACCAAATCTTCGCGGCTGGCCCCTTGCAGCGTTTCCATGATGTTTTTAGCCACTTCCGGCGTCAATTTATCCAACACCTGCTTCACCAGATTGATGGTGGTATCCGGTTGCAAGGGTGTGGGCAGCGTTTCATTCATCTTGTCCTTCAACTGCCCGGCCTGGAACCGCGCCGAATAACCGGCCATATACGCCATGCCCTTCCAGGTATCAATGTCCATCAAATCATCGGTGGTCATGCCATCCAGGCTTTCCAGAATGCCCAACTGCACATCCGGCGCCAGGCGATTCATCCCGGCGCGAATATAGGAAAGGAAAAACATGGGCGAATAGGCATCCGCCCCTGCCTCAGGAATGGCGGCCCGCAGTTCCCCCACCAACTGGTCCAGTTCCTCTAGCAGTTCTTTCTTCCGCGCCAACAATTCTGCTTCGGCCGCGTCCATTGGCTCATCAGGCACGGCCGTTTCTGTCCTCTCATTCTCATCACTCATCGTTCACCACTCCTCTTTTGGCCGCAATTATCTCGCCAAATACCCATTAGAGCAACGATACCCATCATGTGTGAAATTAGGAATTAGGAATTATGAAGAGCGCCACCCCATCACTTCATTCCCCATCACGCCGCAGCCACCACGCTACCACCAGCGCCACCAACGCCACCCCTGCCGAAATAAGGAAGGTCTCTGCCAACACGGCCACCGTCACCCGCATGAGCCCATCCGTCAACGCCTGTTGGTAAACCGGATCACTCAAGGGCAGGTTGGGTAGTTCAATCGTGCGACGCAGCAGTTGAAAACGGTACAACCCCCAGGCTGTCAGCCCCGCCAGCCCTACACTCATGCCCATCAGCCGCAGCACAATCACCAGACTGGCGGCGACGCCCCGCTCGGAAGCGGGGGCGGCATTGATCACGGCCGTACCCACCGGCGCCATCACCAGCCCAAAACCCAGCCCCACAATGACCAATTGCCAGGCCATCTGCCCATACGCCGTCTCCACCGACCACGTCCAGCCCATCAGGCCAAAACCAATGGCACACAGCAGCAGGCCAACGGCCGTCACCGGCCGATACCCCCACCGCTCCGTCCCCCGCCCGCCCACATAAGACATCACCGCCATCGCCAGCGTCATGCCGCTCAGCAAAAAGCCACTGACCACCGCCGCCTGCTGCGGCTCAAATTCCAGCACATTCACCAGCAGCGGCACATTCACCATGGCAATAATCAAAATGAACCCCACCAGAAAATTGATCAGTACCGCCGGGCTGAAGTTGCGGCGGCGGAAGAGGGAGAGGTCTATAAGAGGGGGTGTTGCGTGATGCGTAACGTGTGACGTGTGATCGGTTGACGGATAACGGCTTACGGATAACGGCTTACGGCCCAATCGCCATTCAATCCAGATAAACAAGCCAAATGTCACGGCTGCCAGGGCGTAGAAAAAGGTGGTGTTGATGGGGGCGGGTTCGTTGAGGGCGGCAAAACTGCCGGCGGCCTGCACGTCGCCGCTGCCCAGCAGAGCTACATTCAGGGCGATGAGGCAGATGGTGAGTACGGCCGTACCCGCCCAATCAATCCGCGCCCGATACAGCGGCTTGGGCAGGTCAGCCAGCGCCCACCAGGCCAGCGCCATGGCCAGCAGGCTCAGGGGCACATTCAGATAAAACTGCCACTGCCAGCTTAAATAGCGAATCAAAAACGCGCCGTACAGCGGCCCCCACACCCAACCGGCCGTGTCCACCGCCCCCAACGTGCCCAACGACCTGGCCCGCCGCTGCGGCGCATACACATCACCCACCACCGCCATGGCCACCGGCACCATGGCCCCACCACCCAGCGCCGTCAGCACCCGCCCGGCAATAAAGGCGTTTAGGGAATCGGCCAATGGCAGCCAGATGGAACCAATCACAAACAAAACCAGCGCCCCCACATACACCGCCCGCCGCCCCACCAGGTCACTCAGCCGCCCCACGAAGGGCATGACAACTACATAGGCAATCAGATAAGCGTTCACAATCCACGCCGCCCGGTTCAGTTCATCCGGCAGCGGGATCTCCAGGTCAAAGATGATCTGCCGCAGCATGGTGGACACAACGGTCAGATCATCGGCGGCAATAAACACGCCAAAAGCGACAACGGCCAGGATAACAGCAGGGGAACGGCGAGTTGAGGAGGGCACGTAATTGGGTAATTACGTAATTGGGTAATTGGGTAATTGGGTAATTGGGTAATTACCTAATTACTCAATTACTCAATTACAAAAAAAAGTCTTTCAACGCCGCCGACACTTCGGCCACGATGATGTGCCAGTCAGTATCTGCGGTACGGGTGAGGGTGAGGTCACGGCCGTCAATATGCAGCGTGGCGATCCCTTCAATCACCGCCAACGCCTGGGCCACGGGCGACCCCTCTTCCATAGCAGCAGCCGAGAGGTATGTTTCCGGCGCCCCTTCGGCCAATTTCAAATTGGTATGAATGTGCAGGTGACGGCCGTCGTCACTCAGTTCCGTCTCAATTTCAATATATTCCGACATACCGTCCACTCCATTGCCTGTCTCGCCAGGAATTATAACAGGGAATGGAATAGCCCGTAATCCGTGATGCGTAATCGGTAATCCGACTTCGGATTTCGGGCTTCGGATCACCGATTACCGATTACCGACTACCGTCCCTACACGGCCGTCTCTCCCCCCATCTTTGCCTGCTCTATAACCCGCGCCTCACGCCACAACTGCATCCGAAAACGCACCAACTCTTTGAAGGCACGGATGATAACCGCCGGTTTGGCTCCGGTGGGGCTGCCCGCCACCCGCGGCCGATGGCCGTGAATGGGTACCTCGGCAATGCAAAAACCGGCCCGTTTGGCGCGTACCAGAAATTCGGCGCTAAACGTGGCCCCCCCAGACTGTACCTCATCCCGTAAATGGTCTACCACCTGGCGGCGCATCAGCTTAAAAGCGCAGTCAATATCCCGCGCCGTGTAGCCAAACAGCAGCGTCACCAGCCCGCTCCACCCCTTACCATTCAGGCGACGCATCAATGGATCGCGGCGCGGTTTCCGATAACCCACCACCAGGTCGGCAGCATTGACTTGCGCCAACATTTTGCTGATTTCGTGCAAATCAAACTGGCGGTCCGCATCCGTGAAAAAAACGAGTTCTTTGGTGGCGCTGGTGAGGCCGGTCCACACGGCCGTACCATACCCCTTATTCCCCTCATGCTGCACCAGCCGTACCTGAGGGTGTACGGCCGTCAGCCGTTTCACCACCGCCGCCGTCTCATCCCGGCTGCCATCATCCACCACAATCACTTCCAGGTCAGCCACCAGCGGGCCAACAATGTGCAGGGTATCCTCAATCATCGCCTGGATATTCTCGCCTTCGTTATACGCCGGCATGGCTACAGTTAAACTCGTCACGCGGTTCTCCTAATCAAGTAATGAGAGATTAGAGGTTAGAGATTTGATAATCTCCAATCTCCAATGTCAGTTATACACCCGTTCTACCAAAAGGTCGTATAAAGTGGACAATAAGTTACGGCCGTAGTCGTTTCGACATCAAAAAATAACCGGCCCGCTTTTCAAATCCCACCCGCTCATACACTGCCTGTGCATTCACATTCTCACGCTCAACTTCCAAATGCAGCGCCTGAATATCACGTGCCTGGCAAACACTTTCCGCAAACGCCAATGTCTGGCGGCCCACCCCCTGCCCCCGGCAGCCCTCCTCAATATAAAGCTCATCTACAAATGCATCCCGCCCGCCAAATTCCAGACTAAAACCCCAGGTCAGCACAATGTACCCCACAGGTTCCTCATCCGCGCATATCAGCCAAATGCCGCCCCAATCCTCTCGGTTCATTAGCAGTTGCAGCCCCAGCCGCACCCGTACCGGGTCAGCCACCGTGCCATCATACTCATTCAAGGCAATGTGGAAGCGTACAATCGTTTCCACATCGGCCACATCGGCCACACGAAAACTTATTTCCATCACCTTACTCCTGAAGTTGGTTGCCCGATTTTATCCCATCTGTTGACGTTCTGCCTGCCCACCCGTGACAATCATCATGTGCTTCACGACGCTCCCAAGCATACACTATGCTTGATAAAGTGTTCACGTACTCAAGTGCTGACGTGAACACCTGAACACGATTTTAAGGAAACTACTATGACTACCATTGGTATACCCAAAGAAGTGCGGGACCTGGAACGGCGCGTAGGGCTGACGCCAGCCGGCGTATTAGCCATGAAACAGGCCGGGCACACCATTTACGTGCAGGCAAATGCCGGCGCCGGCGCCGGTTTTAGCGATGAAGCCTACCGGCAGGCCGGGGCGCAGATCGTCTACTCGGCCGGCGAGGTGTACGGCCGCGCCGACATCGTCGCCAAAGTCACCCGCCCCTGCGCCGACGAACACCCTCTTTTCCGCCCTGGGCAGACCCTCTTTTCCTTTTTACATCTATCCGTTGCCTCGCCAGACTTGCGGCAGGCGCTAGAAAGCCATGAAATTACGGCCGTCGCCTACGAAATGATCGAAGAACCCGCTGGCAACCGTCCGGTGCTGCGCCCCGCCAGCGAAGTGGCCGGGCGCATGGCCCCCCTTATTGCCGGGCAACTCCTCAGCAGTTACCAGGCCGGGTTAGGCGGTGATGGGCTGGGTATTTTGCTCAGCGGGTTGGCCGGCGTCCCCCCGGCTACTGTGGTCATTGTGGGCGCAGGCGTCTTGGGGCGCAATTCCGCCCGCGCCTGCATGGGCATGGGCGCCCAGGTAACGGTATTAGACCAAAACATTGAAGCCCTGCGTGTCATAGATAACCGCTTCGACGGCCGTGTCACCACCATGTTCGCCAACGAATACAACCTGAAACGCACCACCGCCTTTGCCGATGTCCTCATTGGCGCCGTTTCCCTGCCCGGTCAGCGCGCCCCTATCATCATCAGCCGCGATATGGTGCGCAGTATGCGGAAAGGTTCCGTCATCATGGATTTCTCCATTGACCAGGGCGGCTGTGTCGAAGGCATCCGCCCCACCACCCTGCGCGATCCCGCTTACATGGCCGAAGGTGTGATCCATTATGCCGTGCCCAATATGACGGCCGTTTATGCCCGCACCACCAGCCACGCCATCACCAACTCCGCCTTGCCCTACCTGCTCGCCGCCGCCGATCACGGCCTGCCAGCCGCCTTTGCCTCAGCACCGGCGCTGGCCAAAGGCGTCAATCTGCTGCAAGGCAAAATGACCAGTAATCGGTAATTAGTGCCACCGATTACCGTTCACTGATAACCGACTATAAACATCGGAGAAACCATGACTTGGGAAACCATTTATCGCAACAAAATAACTGACGTGCAAACCGCTCTGAGCGCCATTCAGTCTGGCAACCGTCTGTATGTGGGCGGCGGCGCCGGTGTACCGGTCGCCCTCACGCAAGGTCTGACGGAATGTGCCCCTCGCCTGCAAAATGTAGAGCTGACCCATATCCTCACGTTTGCCAAAGCGCCCTATGTGGAACCGGAATACCAGCACAGCTTTCGCGTCAATGCCCTGTTTATTGGCCGTAATGTGCGCCGTGCCGTGCAAGACGGCCGTGCCGACTTCACTCCCATCTTCCTTTCCGAAATCCCCAGCCTCTTTCGCAATGGCATCCTGCCCCTGGATGTGGCTATCATTTCCGTCACCCCGCCGGACGAACACGGCTTTTGCAGTTTTGGCGTGGAAGTTGGCACCACCAAACCCGCGGCCGAATCCGCCCGCATCATCATTGCCGAAGTCAACCGGCAAATGCCCCGCACCCTCGGTGACAGCTTCATCCATGTCAGCCGTCTGCACCACATCGTCGAAGTAGACTACCCCCTGCCCGAAGCGCCTCAGGGCGACACCTCCGAAGATAACCTGAAAATCGGTCAGCACATTGCCGGCATGATCCCCAACGGCGCTACCCTGCAAATGGGCATTGGCAGCATCCCCGATGCCGTCCTGCGCAGCCTGACCCACCACAAAGACCTGGGCGTGCATACGGAGCTATTCTCCGATGGCGTCATAGACCTGGTGGAACAGGGCATCATCAACTGCGCACATAAAACATTTCACCCCGGCAAAATTGTGGCCGGCTTCCTCTTTGGCAGCCAGCGCCTATACGAATTCATCCACAACAACCCACTCATTGAAATGCACCCCACCGACTACGTCAATGACCCCTTCAACATCGCCCGCAACGAAAAGATGGTGGCCATCAACTCGGCGCTGCAAGTAGACCTGACCGGGCAAGTATGCGCCGACTCCATCGGTCCCCGTTTCTACAGCGGCGTGGGTGGGCAAATAGATTTCATTCGCGGCGCGGCCCGCTCCAAAGGGGGGCTGCCCATCATCGCCTTCCCGTCTACGGCCCAGAGTGGCACAGTCAGCCGCATTGTGCCCATGTTGAATGAAGGTGCGGGTGTAGTGACGACGCGCAATGATGTGCATTATGTGGTCACAGAGTTTGGGGTGGCTTTCCTCTATGGCAAATCCATTCGCCAGCGGGTACACGAACTGATAAACATTGCCCATCCCCATTTCCGCGAGGAACTGCTGGCAGCCGCCCAAAAAATCGGATATGTGTAGAGACTCAAGTATCTACACGTATCCGATTTTAGTGATTCTGCACAAAATCTAGTTGCAGCAGGTTTTCGGCGCAGGTAGCCCGCGTTTGCACGCGGTATACCTGTGACACCACCGTGCCATTGGGAGACTCTAGCTGCACGTTGTAATCGCGCACCGTGGGGGAATCAAACAGAAACAGTTCCCAACCGGATGGCCCATAAACGGGCGCGCTGCCAATGGTGATGCGCTGGTCTACAACACTGTCCCACACATGCACCAGGTAACTGCCGGGCGCGGCCGGCCGCCGGTTCAAATCCAGCACGACACCGGCAATACCCATCCAGCGGCAGCCGGCGGCCCGGTTTTCCAGATAGCGCGGGCTGTCATCGGTGCGGGTGAAGAGGTACTGTGCCCGTGTGGGGCTGGGCGTGGGGCTGGGGCCAGGTGGGGTGGCGGTAGGCGTGTCTGTGGGTGTGGGGGTGTGCGTGGGGGTGGGGGTGCGGGATGGCAGCGTGGGCACAATGGAGGGGGTGACAGACGGCCGTATCGTGCTAAAAGGAATAGGCGTCACCGTTGGTTCTTCGGCAATGGGCGTCCAGGTGGGAACCAGCGTGGCAACTTCAGGCGTGGGGGTGAGCGTTGGGAATTGCGCTACCGGGGCCAGCGTGGGCTGGCCTGGTTTGACTTCAATTTGAGATACATCTATATCTTCTACCGACGGGGAGATGCGTTGCAGAATGTCATTGTAAACGGAATCAGCGCCGGGTACCACCAACACGTAACAAACAACCCCGCCCAACAGCAGCGCCAGCAGCAGCAGCAGCGCCGCAGCGACATTGGCCAAACCACCCAAACATCCACCTTGCTTAGGCTGTTGTTTGCGATGTGTCATTTTTATGACCCCGTATCTACCAATTGTTCAATGGTGGCATTTTCCCATAATCCGGCCAACCAGTCGGCCAGGGCTGCTTGCAACAATTGGGCGCGCATGTCGGTGGTCAACGGCCGTGCCGCCTCTCGCTCCACCAACTGCAAAATGTAATACGTGGTGATGCCATCACTACCGGTAATGGGTAGGACGGCCGTCAGGTCGCCTGGATTTTGCAGAGCAAAGGCCGGCCCTTCTAGCTCTGGGATGGTTAATGCCCCCCGCGCGAACCAGCCCATATCCCCGCCGTTGCCCGGCTGCAACGAAAACTGATCGGCTAAAAAGGCAAAATCGTCCCCACCTTGAGCGCGTGAGAGCAGTTCGTTGGCCTGATTACTATCGTTTACGTGGATGTAACGGGTATGCACCTGCTCGGCCGTTTGCGGCACTTGAGCAGTGGCAATGGCGATCATTTGCTCAGCCAGTAGGCCATGCCGCACGGCTTCCTGGAATTCTTCAATGGTGTAAAGATTCGCCGCCAGCCACTCATCAAAATTCCCTTCGGCGCGCAGGCTTTCAATTTCCTGCGCCACCTGCTCTGGGGTAACGATGATGCCCTGGGCAGCGGCGGCCTGCTCAATAAGCGCCTGCTCGATCAGGGCGTTCAGTACCACCGCCCGGTAACCACCCTCTGGCGCGGTCCCTAGCTGATTGGCGGCCTGCTCATAGCGGGCCAGTTCTTTTTCATAAGCAGCCAGATAAACCGGCTGCCCATTGACGCGCGCGGCCAATGGTTCACTGGGGGTGGGGGTGGGGGGCACGGCCGTGTCCGTGGGGATCACGATGGGGGTGTTGGCGGCACTCATTGTTTCTGGGTCGGGGGGAACGGCCGTGCCCACCGTGCTGTCCGGTATCGTCATCACAGGCGCCGCTGTCGGCGCCTGTTCCGTTTCCCGGCAGGCAGCCAGTAAAGCCGCCAGCAGCACGATAACCCCATAAAAAACTTTCAGAAGTTCAACTTTTCCCAAAAAGTTAAACTTCTTTCTAACTTGTTGTGCCATCACAACAAAATTATGACACAACCACCTTATGTTGACAACTACGGGAAAAAGAGGGGAGGCAATTCACTGCGGCCAAACAGGCGGCGCATCTGGCGCGTCAAGCGGCTGAAGCCGCCCTCCCGGTAACGTTCGGCCAATACCTGGGCCAGGTCTGCCAGATTTTCATACGCCGCAAATTCATCTCCCAAACCGCCACGATATTTGGAGAGCCAGACAAACAAGTCCGCTTCCGTGCGTCCTGGAAAATCGGCCAGCAAGTTAGAATCGTGAATGATTTGCACGGTAGGCAAATAGACCATCTCATACCAGGCCAACACCGCTTCGGGATAAGCCATCTCTTCCCCATCAATCAGCGCCAACGTCTGGCGCAAATCCTGAATTTGCATCAGGAGTTCGGTGTAACGCCCTGGCGAGGTGAAGCAGATGGTATGGTCGGGGATGAGAACATCCAGCCCTGTTTTTTGCATAAAGTTGCGTTCGCCTAATTGGATAAATATGCGGTCAAGGTCGTCATCCGGGTTAATTTCGATCTCTTCCGGGTATTTCCAGACGTGGGCTTCGATGGTGGGGATTTGCAGGTGGCGGGCCACCGAGACACGATGGTTGCCATCACGCACAAAGTAGACATTGCCCACTTGATACACTTCAATAGGCGGCCAACCGGCGGTAACTGCCAGGGCATCTACCTGCGACCACCGCTCGCGTAGGCTGTCAGAAAGCGGCAAAAATTGGCGATTAAATTCGCGGTAACGGCCGACGCTGCCGACGACGGCCGTCAGCGGAATTTCCTGCACACCCTGATACAGGGGGTTTTGCCAGCGTAGTTCACTGCGAATAGCATCAAAAGGTAGCAGGCGGGTATCACGCCCGGTCAACCGGGCGGCGGCTTCATGTAGTACGGCCTGCCGTCTGGCCCGGTCAAATCGCTGCCAGGCCTGGGATCGTGTTTCAGTTAATTCGTCCATAACGGGCACAGTGTATGCAGCAGCAGTAGGGATTACATCGGACACGTTGCCCGAAACGGCTGTCTCATTTGTTGTATAGTGTAGACAGCCCGTGACCCGTAATCGGTAATCCGTAACCGGTAATCGGACTTCGGCTCACCAATTACCGACAACCGATTACCGATTACCGCCCACCCCTTGCCGGGCATGGAAAATTAGGTGATCATTAGCATATGATAGGAAAAATGCAATTTCACCCTGAAGTGCAGGCGGCGTTGGCCGCCGGGCAGCCGGTGGTAGCGCTGGAAAGCACCCTGATCACCCATGGGCTGCCGTACCCGGATAATGTACAAACGGCCGTACAGATGGAAACGGCCGTGCGCGCTGGCGGCGCAATCCCGGCGACCATTGCCATTTTACAGGGCGTGATTCACGTAGGGCTGACGGGTGCGCAGATTGAACAGTTGGGGCAGTTGGCGGGTACGGCCGTGCGCAAATGCAGCCGCCGTGACCTGCCCCTGGCTGTGGCCCGCCGCGAAAATGGGGCCACAACGGTAGCCGGGACGATGATTGTGGCGCAGATGGCCGGGATTGAGCTATTTGCTACCGGCGGTATTGGCGGCGTACATCGCGGCCATCCGTTCGACGTGAGCGCCGACCTGATGGAATTGGGACGCACGGCCGTAACCGTGGTATGCAGCGGCGCTAAATCCATCCTGGACCTGCCCGCCACCCGCGAAGTGTTGGAAACACAAGGCATCCCCGTAATCGGCTACCAGACGGCGGAGATGCCCGCCTTTTTTGCCCGGCGCAGTGGGCTGCCGGTGGATGTTTCTGTGCAAAGCCCGGCAGAGGTGGCCGAGATCATAGTCGCCCGGCGCAGCCTGGGGCTGCAAAATGGCCTGCTGGTGACGGTACCCCCACCGGAAGCAGATGCCTGTGACCCGGACGCGGTAGAAGCGGCCATCGCGCAGGCCACCCGTGAAGCAGACCAACAAGGTATCCACGGCCCGGCGTCTACACCCTGGCTGCTGCGGCGGGTGGTGGAATTGACCGACGGCCGTAGCCTGCGCGCCAACACCGCCCTGCTGCGCCAAAATGCACAAGTAGCGGGTGAGATTGCCCTGGCCTTCAGTAATTGGGTAATTGGGTAACTGGGTAATTACGCAATTACCCAATTACTCAATTATCATTTCTTAAGATTCAGGTTAAGGCCAGTGGTTAATATGTACTATTACGAGAGCGCATCGTGACATCTTTTTGTTGTAACCGAAATCGTTTGATTATAATTCACAACCGACAGCCTCGTTGAATTGTCACGAGCAAATGCGCATGACCAAGAAACTCCTGGCAAAGATTCACAATGAGTTTAAGCGCCTGAATACACTGACTCTAGTGGTGGCAGGAGCTGCCCTGTTCCTGCTCATTGGCGTATATATCCTCCTTTATTTGGTTGTCTTCAACATAAACCCGGCGGGCTGGATTCCCGGTCTGATTGTCGCCGTGTTGGTGCTGCTGCTGGTTGGCGGTGTGGTCTATCTGCTCATTGATAGCGCCGACAGCCGCGTGCGTGATCTGGCCGGCAAAAGTATTGACAGTGAATTACAGCAGTTGCGCGCGGCTACCAATCGAGCCAGGTCATTGCAATCTATGGCCTCGGTCATGCGGGCGACGTTGAGTTTTGAACGAGTGGTGCAAGAAGCGATGGAGGTGTGCAGCCTGGCGATAGAAGAGGCTGGCGTGCCGCGCAATTCATTGGTGGGGGCCGTATTTTTGTATCACGGCCGTGAACTTATCCCCGTCGCCACCCGCCGTTTTGCCAACATTGACGATGGCAAGAGCATAAAAGGGCAGCAGGGCGCCGTAGCCGAAGCTCTGAACAATGCCGAAATGGTCTTGATTGAATCGCCGCGCAGCGATCCGGAACTGCGCCAGTTTATGGCTTTCCAGAACTGTGCCAAAGCGGTATGCATTCCCCTGCGCGCCGGTTTCCAGATTTTTGGGGTGATGGTGATCGGTTCCAGCACACCCATAAAATTTGAACAGGAGCAGTTTGATCTGTTTGACGCGGTGGCCGACCAGGCAGTGATTGCCCTGCAAAACGCGCAGCTTTACCAACGACTGGAAGCGGAAAAGCAGCGCATCATTGAAGCGGACGAAGAAGCACGTAAGGAATTGGCCCGCGATTTGCACGATGGGCCAACACAAAGCATTGCCGCCATTGCCATGCGCATCAATTTCATTCGTTCACTGATGACCAGAGACCCGGAATCGGCGCTGACTGAGCTAGAGAAGGTGGAGCAGCTTGCCAAACAAACCAGCAAAGATATTCGCGGCATGTTGTTTACGTTACGGCCGTTGGTGCTGGAAACACAAGGGCTGACGGCAGCCGTGGAAACGGTTATCACCCGCCTGCGCGAAAATGATGGCCTGAACATTAAACTTAGCGGCGGTGAACATGGCGATCTGCTCACCGAATCGGCGCAAAGCGTTGTTTTTTCCATTGTGGAAGAGGCGTTAGGCAATGCCCGCAAATACGCGGAAGCGGAAATGATTTTGGTGCGATTTTGGCGAGAAGACAACCTGTTTGTGGTGATGATCAAAGACAACGGCAAAGGGTTTGACGTGCAAGACGTCAATGCCGATTACAGTTCGCGGGGCAGCCTGGGCATGATCAATATGCGGGAACGAGCCGACCGCATTGATGGCTCGCTAAAATTGGAGTCTGCACCAGGGGAGGGAACTACTGTCACCCTGGTTGTGCCGTTGGATAAACACGGCCGTCGTGTGGCCATGCGATAGAAAGTTGTGATGAAGATATTGGCACATTGCCAATATCCCCCCTCTGTATATCCCCCTTTTCTCGACTCCGCGCACCAGTATCTGGGCGCTCTTTTCGTAATCACTTTGTACCGTTGGTTGTGCTGGCGCTGCTCAGCCTGGCAGGCTATGGGCGGATGGCATTTTGGTTCCCGCTGGCTTCTTTTTACCGGCAGGTACCCCTGGCTGATGTGCGCGATTTTACGCCGTTACTGGGGGCTGGTCTTTTTGCTGTTGGCGGGCTGGCCGGTGTGGCAGACGTGGCACGGCCGTAGCCCCCTGTGCGCCGCTGCCGACATTTTCTTTGGCTACCTGTTCACCGCCCCGCCTTCCGCATCTGGTATACGGTCTGGCCTTTTCCCTGGCTGCTGCTGGATCAAGGGGAGGGAAATAGGGAGGGGTTGGCCGTCTCCTACCGGCTGCGGGTGGGTTTGTGGTTTCTGCTCACCGGCCAACTGTCGGTCATTATCTACAGCCATCTACATCATTACCGGCTGGATAAAGCCGGTTTCCCCACTCATTTCATCGGCGTCCCCTTTACCTTTTCCGCTGCCGCACATAAGCCACATTCAGGTACGCGCCAAAGAGGAAGATAAAGCTGCTCACATACGTCCAGGTGAGAAAGACAATGACCGTTGTCACCGAGCCGTATACCAGGTTGGTACGGGACAGGTAAATGTCAATGATGGAAAGAAAGCTGTCCTTCACCACCGACCAGGTGAACCCGGCGATCAATGCCCCCGGCAGCACATCGCGCCAGGAGAGCCGACGATGGGGCAAGAAGCGGTACAACATGGCAAACAAGCCTATGCTGACGGCGACTGTCCATAATTCGGTGGTGTAGGGGCGATACGGCCGTAACTCTTCCGGGTAAAACGAATTGATAATGGCGACCACCGTGCCGCCATACAACGACACCAGCAGCACCGCAATCCCCAAAAACAACACCATCAACATCGCCAATCCGCGCTGCCGGAACGCCGACCGCGACCAGGTGAGTTCCACGCCCCACACCCTGTCCATCGCCCGCGTCAGCGCCGTAAAGATGTTGGAAGCCGTCCAAAACAAAATGAGGACGGCAATGCCGGTGATGGGGGCGCGGGCATTGACAATACTCTCGATATTTTGCCCCAGCAGCGCCTGCAAGCCGGGCACAATAAACTCCAGCCGGTTCATAATTTCCGACTCGACTACAGAAGGGTCTACCCACAGGCTGGCGATGGCCACGGAGAGCAAGATGAGCGGGAAGAGAGAAAAGAGGGTGTAGTAGCCGATGGAAGAAGCCACTACGCCGGTATCGGAGCCAAAGGTTTGTTGCAAGGCGCTGCCGGTGATGAACAACCAGTTACGGCCGTACCCCCCCAGCCAGCCCGCCCATTCACCGCTAAGCTGCCATAACCGTTCGCCTTGTTTGCGCCACTCCAACATGGGCGGGAAGTATACCCGCCACCCGGTAAGAGGCACAAACACGGCGAATGGTTCAATCTTTAAGATTAAACCAATCTATGGTACATTCCCGCCCCTATGAACCATCCACCAACCATCCGCGCCCCCAAGTGGCACATCGCCCCCGCCATGCCCGCCGCCACGCGGGACGCGCTGGGGCACATCCACCCCGTTTTACGCCAGGTGTTATACAACCGGGGCATCACCAGCGCCGCCGAAGCCCAGGCTTTCCTGGAAGGGCGCTACCTGGGCAAAACCGACCCCTTTCTGCTGGCCGATATGGACACGGCCGTAGCCCGCATCCAACGCGCCATCGAAAACGACGAAACCATCTACGTCTACGGCGACTTCGACGCCGACGGCGTCACCGCCACCGTCCTGCTCACCCAGGCCTTGCGCGGCCTCGGCCTCTCCCGCCAGCAAGCCCAACCCTACATCCCCGACCGCATAGACGAAGGCTACGGCCTCAACACCGAAGCCATCAGCAAACTCAAAGAAAACGGCGCCGGGCTGGTCATCAGCGTAGATTGCGGCATCCGCTCCATCCTGGAAGCACAGCACGCCCAATCCATCGGCCTGGACATGATCATCACCGACCATCACAGCCTGGGCGCCGACCTGCCGCCCGCCCTGGCCGTCATCAACCCCAAACGCCCCGACTCCGCTTACCCGGAGAAGATGCTGGCGGGCGTGGGCATCGCCTTCAAACTGGCCCAGGCATTGCGCCAGGCCATGCCCACCCGCGCCCAATTTGAAGACGCCGACCTGCTCGATCTGGTGGCCATTGGCACGGTAGCCGACCTGGCCCCGCTGCTGCATGAAAATCGTAAACTGGTGGCCGATGGGCTGGTGGCGCTGAACAACGGCCGTCGCCCCGGCATCCGCGCCCTGGCCGAAGTCGCCCGCCTAAAGATGGGCAGCCTCACCGCTGAATCCATCGCTTTCGGCATCGGCCCGCGCATCAACGCCGCCGGGCGATTGGCCCACGCCTACGACGCCGCGCGCCTGCTGGCGGCCAGCAACCAGGTAGACGCCCGCCACTACGCCAACCAACTCAACCAGCTCAACCAGCAGCGGCAGCGCCTCACCAGTGACCTGGGCGACAAAGCAGAAACAATGATTGACCCCACCGACCCCATCCTCATCACCGCCGACAAGGAGTATCTGCCCGGCATCGTCGGCCTGGTGGCCAGCCGGCTGGCCGAAAAACATTACCGCCCGGCCATCGTCATGGAGCAGGGCGAGGAGGAGAGCCGGGGGTCTTGCCGCTCCATTGACGAATTCCACATCACCGACGCCCTGGACGAAGTGGCCGACCTGCTGGTGCGGCACGGCGGCCATGCCCAGGCCGCCGGTTTTACCATTCGTCATGAGAATCTACCCGAATTCACGGAACGGATGCGGGCGATTGCGGCGCGGCAGCTCGACGGCCGTGACCTTTCCCCCACCCTCACCATTGACGCCGAAATAGAACTGAACGATGTAGATTGGGGCCTGTTTGAACATCTGTCCGGGCTGGAACCCACCGGCACCGCCAATCCCACCCCCATCTTTGCCAGCCGCAACGTGGAAATCATCCACCACCGGCTGGTGGGGCAAGATGGCGCCCACCTGCAATTGCAGCTCACCAGCAGCGAAGGCGCAGGCGGCGGCTACAAGGTACTGTCGGCCATCGCCTTCCGCCAGGGCGCCTGGGCCAACCACCTGCCCCAATACATTGACATCGCCTACACCCTCAACGTGAATGAGTGGAACGGCCGTCGGGATTTGCAGTTGATGGTGCAGGCGATCCGTGAAGCGTGATACGTGAACCGTAATCCG